>JBMZMY010000031.1:0-18803 GCA_049619435.1 Synechococcus sp. | reverse complement strand
TGGAGCTGGGGGAACCGGCAGAAAAAAGACGGCCGTCAGTTCAGCCAGGAGCTATCCGATAAAGCCACCGATCCGGAGACGGCGCGTCGGGTCTGGGAGTTATCGATGAAGTTGGTCGGCGTCTGAGCGTCGCGACTTTGATCCCAGCCCCGATCGTGGTGACCGGGGCTGGGGAAACCCATGCAGGATGTCAATCAAATCCAAGCAGGTCAAAGATTTCCCGATCTTTGAGTGATGTCGCCTCCAGCGGCTCCACATTGTCGAGCATGTTCTGAGCCAAGCGGAGGTATTCGGCCCTCACCGCTTGGACCGCTTCATCGTCGTCATCCATCTCGAAGATGGTGCATTTCTTCAGGCGTGAACGACGGATCGCATCAACATCTCGGAAGTGGGCCATGGTGCGCAGGCCGGTGCGTTCGTTGAATTTGTCGATCTGATCGGTGTCAGCCGATCGGTTCGCCACAACGCCGCCAAGCCTGACTTTGTAGTTCTTGGCCTTGGCTTGGATCGCCTGCACGATTCGATTCATCGCAAAGATCGAATCGAAATCATTGGCGGTGACGATCAGACAATAGTTGGCGTGTTGCAAGGGGGCGGCAAAGCCACCACACACCACATCTCCCAGCACATCAAAGATCACCACATCGGTGTCTTCCAGGAGGTGGTGCTCCTTCAGCAGCTTGACGGTCTGACCAGTGACGTAGCCACCACAGCCTGTTCCCGCTGGTGGGCCTCCGCTTTCGACGCATTGGACGCCGTTGTAGCCCGTAAAGACAAAATCGTCGGGCCTGAGTTCTTCGCTGTGGAAGTCAACTTCTTCGAGAATATCGATCACGGTTGGCACCATTTTGTGCGTCAACGTGAAGGTGCTGTCGTGTTTGGGATCGCAACCGATCTGCAGCACCCGTTTGCCCAGCTTCGAGAAGGCTGCTGACAGATTCGACGACGTGGTCGACTTGCCGATGCCGCCCTTTCCGTAGACGGCGATCACCAGGGCGCCTTCCTCAATGTTCATGGAGGGGTCCTGGTGGACCTGGACGCTGCCCTCACCATCAGCAGGACGCGTCAGCGTGGTTGTCATGGAGCCCTGGTGGTTGTCGCTATTTAAGGGCAGTGCTCAGCGTCTGGGATGCCTTTCCATTGATTTGGACATAAGTGGTTGGAGAGTGTGCGGATGCTCACAACTTTTGCTGGGCTTTTAGTTATTTATGCCTAGGCGCTGATGTGATTTTTTTGTTAATCACGCGCTGAAGTGTGCCTTGGCGTCGTACAGCGTTTCGCTGTCGATTTGCCCAAGTCCCCGTTCTCTGGCAAAACTCTCGGTGTTGCGTCGCACCTTGCCGCGAACGAAAAAGGGAATTTTCTTCAGTTCCGCTTCCCCATCCGTCGTCCAGGTCAGGGTGGCCGGTTCTGTGGCCATGGCTGTGGAGGCTGCTGTGGACTGAACCGTCGCGGCCTGCAGACCTCCGAGGTGTCCGAGATGGCTCTGGTGCCCGTCCACGAATTCAAAGTCGTGGCGGAACATGCCGATCAGATGTTCCTCCAATCCCATCATCAGAGGGTGCACCCAGCTGTCGAAAATGACGTTGGCGCCCTCCCATCCCATCTGGGGACTGAACCGGGCCGGCACATCCTGCACGTGCATCGGTGTGCTGATCACCGCGCAGGGCAGACCCAGCCGCTTAGCGCTGTGACGTTCCATCTGCGTCCCGAGCACCAGCTCCGGAGCGGACTCAGCCATCGCGGCCTCCACCGCCAGATAGTCGTCGCTGATCAGGGCCTCTAGACCCAGAGCCTTCGCCGCCGCCCGCACCGGACGGGCCATCTCCCTGCTGTAGGTCCCGAGTCCCAC
The DNA here is from genome assembly GCA_049619435.1 of Synechococcus sp. GTDB lineage: Bacteria > Cyanobacteriota > Cyanobacteriia > PCC-6307 > Cyanobiaceae > Parasynechococcus. The sequence goes on along the minus strand of JBMZMY010000031.1, from coordinate 16,951 downwards.
AACATGGAAGCCCAATTCCTCCGTGGCGATCCGTGCAGCGGCCAGCACATGGCTGCCGTCGCCAAAGATGAACACGCGTTTGCCGGTGAGGTAGGTCGAATCGACCGACGCTGAATACCAGGGCAATTTCGAACTGTGTTCCCCCTCCCGTGGATCGGGAGGGTCCATGCCCAGGAGTCCGTGCACCTCGGCGAGGAAATCGGCGGTGGCTCCGATGCCGATCGGCATGGTGCGACTGAAGGGAAGTCCGAATTGACGTTCCATCCAGCTGCAGCAGGATTCGGCGATCTCGGCGTAGAGACAGACGTTGATGTCGGCGTCTGGCAGTCGCAGCACGTCGGCAACGGAGGCGTCCAACGGCACCACGGCATTCACATCAATGCCGTGATTGGCCAACAAACGACTGATCTCAATCACGTCGTCGCGGCAGCGGAAGCCCAGCAGGGAGGGGCCGAGCAGGTTGACGCGGGGACGACGTCCTTCACGTTTCCAGGCCTGGGGATCGTGGGCGGGCTCCGCTGCTGGGTGCTGCTTCAGCAGGCCACGCACCAATTGGTACAGCGTTTCCGAGGCGCCCCAGTTCTCCTTTTTGCTGTAAGCGGGGAGCTCCAGACTGACGATCGGCAGATTCAGCCCCATCCCTGAGGCCAGGGCGCCCGGTTGATCCTGGATCAGTTCAGCGGTGCAGCTTTCCCCCACCAGAAGGGCATCCGGCTGGAAGCGATCGACCGCCTCTTGCACATGGCGCTTGACCAGTTCGGCGGTATCGCCACCCAGGTCGCGGGCCTGAAAGGTGGTGTAGGTGACTGGGGGCCGCTTGCCGCGGCGCTCGATCATTGTGAACAGCAGATCGGCGTAGGTGTCGCCCTGCGGTGCATGCAGCACGTAATGAACCCCTTTCATCGAGGCGGCGATGCGCATGGCCCCCACATGGGGAGGGCCTTCGTAGGTCCAGAGGGTGAGTTCCATCGAGAGGCTGGGGCGAAGGGTCAGTGGGCCAGGAGTTGGTGCCGTCTCAGGGGGCGGGAGAACAGTTCGGCAAGTTCACCGGCTTGATCGATGCCGTGGATTGGGCTGAAGACGAGCTCAATCGACCACTTGGTGGCGATGCCTTCTGCTTCCAAGGGATTGGCTAGCCCCATGCCGCACACCACCAGATCGGGTCGGCTGGCTCGTACACGGTCGAGTTGCTGTTCAACGTGTTGCCCCTCCATGACGGCGGTTCCGTCGGGCAGTAGCTCCAGCTCCGGTTGGAGCAGCTCACGGTTCAGATAGGGCGTTCCCACTTCCACCAGTTCCATGCCGCATTCCCGCTGGAGGAAGCGAGCCAGGGGCAGTTCCAGTTGGGATTCAGGCAGCAGAAAGATGCGTTTGCCGTTGAGGATCTCCCGATGGGGAGCAAGGGCTTGCTGGGCTCGTGCGATCAGGGGGTCCAGCACGGTGCTCACCTGGACCGGGTCCAGCTGGAAGGCTGAGGCCGCAGCTTCCATCCAAAGCCGGCTGCCTTCAGCGCCCAGCGGATAGGGCGCCTGGATCACCGTGGCGCCTCTGTCCTTCAGCAACCTGGTGACATCGGTGAGGAAGGGTTGGCACAGCAGAACCTTGGTCCCCGGCCCGATTGGAGGCAGGTCCGTCGACTGACGGGGGGGCAGGCTGCGGATCGTTGGAATCCCCAAGCGCTGGAACAGGTGGACCAGGCGGTCTTCCACAGCGTCCGCCAGGGTTCCGACGAGCAGCAGTTGCTCTTCATCGCTCGAGGGCAGCAGGGGGACTAAGGCGGCTAATGCACCGTCCTCGCCCTGGGTGAAGGTGGTCTCAATGCCGCTGCCGGAGTAGTTAACGACGCGCACTCGGCCTTGCAGTGCCTCGTTGAGACGCTCAGCGGCGCGGGCCAGATCGAGCTTGATCACTTCGCTCGGACAAGACCCCACCAGGAACAGAGTGCGGATTTCGGGTCGGCGCTCCAAGAGTTCGCGGGCGACCCGGTCGAGTTCGTCCTGTGCGTCGGCGAGGCCAGCCAGGTCGCGTTCGTTGAGAATCGCCGTGCCGAACCGTGGCTCAGCAAAAATCATCACGCCGGCGGCGCTTTGAATCAGATGGGCGCAGGTCCGGGAGCCAACCACAAGGAAGAAGGCATCGGGCATGCGCCTGTGAAGCCAGACGATCGAGGTGAGTCCGCAGAAGACCTCACGAGGTCCGGATTCCTTAAGAAGGGTCGCTCCCGTCATCAGGTGCTCCGAGCTCGTTCAAGTCTCAAATTGATCGGCTCACGCAGATCGCGCTAGGTGCCTTTTGAAACTCTTCGGGATCAGAACCGGCGCCGGAATCCGTCGTAGCGATCGCTGTCGTCCACCTTGCTTAAACGCCAGACGTTGCGGCTGACGCGTTTCGCCATCAAGCCACCCCGCTCCACTCGCTCGCTGCCAGGTTTGGCTCCAAGCAGCAGGGTCACATCGGCCGTAGTCAGTGGCGCTCCCGTTTCAATTGCAAGCTGGGTGAGTTCCAGGCGCTGACGCAGCTGGCGCAGTTGGTCAGCTTCGGGATTGACCGGTGTCTCCAGCCAGGGCAGATCGACATGCCCCTCCTGGGCTAGGCGTTGCATCAAGCCAAAACTGACCATGCCCAGGGCCTGATCAGCGTTCACTTCAGGAAGGGCCATGGTCTCCAGGTGCGATTGAGCGGACGGTATCGGCTCTGACTGCGGACGCAAGCGGAGATCCTTTTTGTCCGAACGGCTCTGGATCGATCGATCTCCAGTACACTCCCCGCCATGACCCGATTCGCCAGCTTCGAGGAACGGGAGCGGCGGCGCGGAGGCAGCGCTCTCGTCACCGGCACGGAAGTGCACCCCCAAGCGGGGGGAGCGAGTTGTGTCGTCACCACCGACAGCGAGTCACCACGGCTGCTGCGGCAGAACAGTCATGTGCAGTCCATCGAGCTGCGCACTTACGTCTTCATTGATTCGCTGCAGCCACAGCTGGCGGCCTATATGGGGTCAGTGAGTCAAGGGTTTCTCCCCATTCCTGGTGATGCCTGCCTGTGGATGGAGGTGTCGCCCGGCATGGCGGTGCACCGTGTTACCGACATTGCCTTGAAGGCCAGCAACGTTCGCCTCGGTCAGATGGTGGTGGAGCGCGCTTTCGGCTCGATGGCGCTGTACCACCGGGACCAGAGCACCGTTCTTCACTCTGGCGATGTGGTGCTGGAGGCCATCGGCAGTTCCATTGAGCAACGCAGCCCCGCTGATGTCAGCTGGACTGAAGTGATCCGCGCGATCACACCGGACCATGCGGTTCTGATCAACCGTCAAAACCGTCGGGGTTCGATGATCGAGGCCGGGATGAGCATGTTCATCCTGGAAACCGAACCGGCCGGCTACGTGCTGATCGCTGCCAATGAGGCCGAAAAGTCGTCCAACATCACGCTTGTGGACGTGAAAGCCGTCGGTGCCTTTGGCCGACTCACCCTCGCTGGACGAGAGGGTGATGTGGAGGAGGCTGCTGCTGCAGCCATGCGCGCCATCGAGATGGTGAACCGCCGCTCAGCTCTGCGTTAAGGCGTTAGTTCAGTTGGAGGTGGTGGCGCAGGTCCGCGGCCAGCGCGCGTGCCGCTTTTCCACGGCTGCCCAGACGGGACAACTGAGCTGGGTTCATTTCGCCGTAACTGCAGCCGGCCTCCCGGATCCACAGCAGGGATTCGAATCCACCACCTGGATAGGCAGGGGTGTGCAGGATTTCCCCCCAGCTCACACCCTCGGAGGAGGCCACACAGGTGCCATCTGGAGCACACAGCACCATCGTGCTGCGGAAGCAAGCACTGCGGTATGGCGTTTCGTTCAACGCGCTGAGCAGGCGCCGGATCTTGGCGTCGTTGCCGTCGGCATAGCGGGCTGAGTAAAGCCCAGGGGCCCCCTGAAGGCTGTCGACCTCCAATCCTGAGTCATCGGCAAGGGACCAGCCGTTGGTGCGCTGAGCCGCTGCCACTGCCTTCAGGGTGGCGTTTTCTAGATAGGTAGAACCGGTCTCCTCGACGTCCAGATCGGCGGGCTGCAGCTGAACATCCACATGGAGTGGAGCAAGCATCGCCTCAATTTCGGCGACCTTGATCGGATTCCCACTGGCGATGGTCAGACGTTGCCTCAAATCGCAGTTCAAAGCGGTCGCCATTCTGGGCTGTTGGTCGGCTGTATGGGTATCGATCTGAACGTCAAGTGTCACGAAGTGGCATGGGTTGAACATTCCACCCCTCGGCAGCAAGGCGTCGGGACCACTTCGTCAACGGACGGTATTCAGCTGACGACCCCTCAGCAACGTTGTGTGCGGGTGTGGCGACAGGAACTCCAACAGCAGTTCAGAACAGACGGAGACAGGGTGATCAGGTCTGCTTATCAGGTTCAGCATGGACAGTGATCGCGACAAAGTCTCAAAACGCTTGACGCCAAGGGTCGGGAAGGACCAATGTCCCCGACGAACATTCCACCCCTTTCCCCGGTAGGCAATGGCTAACGAAACCATGGGCATCGCTCTCGGCATGATCGAGACCCGCGGCCTGGTTCCCGCGATTGAGGCTGCTGATGCCATGACCAAGGCTGCCGAAGTGCGCCTGATCGGTCGTGAGTTCGTCGGCGGTGGTTACGTCACCGTTCTGGTTCGCGGCGAAACCGGTGCTGTGAACGCTGCTGTGCGCGCTGGCGCTGACGCTTGCGAGCGCGTCGGTGACGGCCTGGTTGCTGCTCACATCATCGCCCGCCCCCACCGCGAAGTGGAGCCTGCGCTGGGCAACGGCAATTTCCTGGGTCAGAAGGACTGAGACCCGCTGAGCCTCTGAGGAGGCCACATCGTCTCAACACCCCCCTTCACCGACTTAACGGAGATTCCCAATGAGCAAGAAGTACGACGCCGGGGTCAAGGAGTACAGGGACACCTACTGGACTCCTGATTACGTCCCCCTAGACACCGACCTGCTGGCCTGCTTCAAGTGCACCGGCCAAGAAGGTGTGCCCAAGGAAGAAGTTGCCGCTGCTGTGGCTGCTGAATCCTCCACCGGCACCTGGTCCACTGTGTGGTCCGAGCTCCTCACCGATCTCGACTTCTACAAAGGCCGTTGCTACCGCATCGAAGACGTCCCTGGTGACAAGGAGTCTTTCTATGCCTTCATCGCCTACCCCCTCGACCTGTTCGAAGAGGGTTCCATCACCAACGTTCTGACCTCCCTGGTCGGCAACGTGTTCGGCTTCAAGGCTCTTCGCCACCTCCGTCTGGAAGACATCCGCTTCCCGATGGCCTTCATCAAGAGCTGCTACGGCCCGCCGAACGGCATCCAGGTCGAGCGCGACCGGATGAACAAGTACGGCCGTCCTCTGCTGGGTTGCACCATCAAGCCGAAGCTCGGCCTGAGCGGTAAGAACTACGGCCGTGTTGTCTATGAGTGCCTGCGTGGCGGTCTGGACTTCACCAAGGACGACGAGAACATCAACTCCCAGCCCTTCCAGCGTTGGCAGAACCGCTTCGAATTCGTTGCGGAAGCCATCAAGCTGTCCGAGCAGGAGACCGGCGAGCGCAAGGGTCACTACCTCAACGTGACCGCCAACACTCCCGAAGAGATGTATGAGCGCGCTGAGTTCGCCAAGGAACTCGGCATGCCGATCATCATGCACGACTTCATCACCGGTGGCTTCACGGCCAACACCGGTCTGTCGAAGTGGTGCCGCAAGAACGGCATGTTGCTGCACATCCACCGCGCCATGCACGCGGTGATCGACCGTCACCCCAAGCACGGCATCCACTTCCGCGTTCTCGCCAAGTGTCTGCGTCTGTCCGGTGGTGACCAGCTCCACACCGGCACCGTGGTCGGCAAGCTGGAAGGTGATCGTCAGACCACCCTCGGCTACATCGACCAGCTGCGCGAATCCTTCGTGCCCGAAGACCGCAGCCGCGGCAACTTCTTCGATCAGGACTGGGGTTCCATGCCTGGCGTGTTCGCCGTTGCTTCCGGCGGTATCCACGTGTGGCACATGCCCGCCCTGGTCACCATCTTCGGCGACGACTCCGTTCTGCAGTTCGGTGGTGGTACCCACGGTCACCCCTGGGGCTCCGCTGCAGGTGCTGCTGCCAACCGTGTGGCCCTCGAGGCCTGCGTCAAGGCACGCAACGCCGGCCGTCATCTCGAGAAAGAGAGCCGCGACATCCTCATGGAAGCCGCGAAGCACAGCCCCGAGCTGGCCATCGCCCTCGAGACCTGGAAGGAGATCAAGTTCGAGTTCGACACCGTCGACAAGCTCGACGTTCAGAACTGATCGCTCCATCGGCCGGTTGATGCAACCGGCCACAACCGTTTTTACAAACCAGGACCCCCATGCCTTTCCAGAGCACCGTGGGTGACTATCAAACAGTCGCCACCCTGGAGACCTTCGGCTTCCTCCCGCCGATGACCCAGGACGAGATCTACGACCAGATCGCGTACATCATTGCCCAGGGTTGGAGCCCGCTCGTCGAGCACGTCCACCCCAGCAACTCCATGGCCACCTACTGGTCGTATTGGAAGCTCCCCTTCTTCGGTGAGAAGGATCTGAACGTTGTGGTCAGTGAGCTCGAGGCTTGCCATCGCGCTTACCCCGACCATCACGTGCGCATCGTTGGTTACGACGCATACACCCAAAGTCAGGGTGCTTGCTTCGTGGTCTTCGAAGGCCGCTGATCTTCGGATCATTTGGTTCCGAGCCCTGATTGAGTTCAGGGCTCAAGCTTTTTTCGAAGGGACGGGTGTCCCTTCAACTCACGTCGACATCCTCGGGCGGACATGGCAAGACTCTCCAGTCGCGAACTCGCACTTGAGCGCCGTAAGGCGCTGACCACCTCCGGTAAGAAAGCTTCTGTCGCCGCTAGTGCCGGCGCCAATCGTGTGCGTACCGCGTCTGATGCCAGAGCGACTCGCACCAATGCCAACGCCAACGAGGTTGAGGTGGCAGCACCAGCCGCGCCCGTCGCTGTTCCTCCGCGACGGACGGCAACGCTGACTCCCTCCGCAGCACCTGTCCGCTCCCAGGTCAAGCCGCAGCGCGATCCCAGCCGCGATCTCGTGCTGGCTCGCCGCGAGGCCTTGTCCCGTCGGGGTAAAACAGCCGACACCAGTAAAGATCGCAACCGCTCTGATGTGGCCAAGCAGGCCAAGCCTGCCGCCGCCCCGGCTGCTGAAGAGACCAAAACCTGTGGTTGTGGTGGCAAGCGTGCCGCTGAGAAAACTCAGCTGTCCGCCCGTCCTGCTCCCACGGTTCAGTTGAGCGGCCGCAGCGAGCGCCGCTCGGCAACTCCCAAACGTCGCGCGATCGAGAATCCCAGTCGCGCGCTCGTCCTGGCACGTCGTGATGCCATGGCCAAGCACGGTAAAACCGCTGGCAAGCAACCCACCAGTGCTGCTGCCGTCGCCCGTCAGGCCAATCCGGATCTCACCAGCCGAGAGCTGGCTCAGCAGGTTCGTGAATTGCGTGCCAAGGCTGGTTCCCGCAACAAACAGAGTGCCGGCGTCACTCGTCCCAGTGGTCCGAATCGTCACGGTGCCAAGCAGGCAGCCGCTGCCGACGCCCATTGGAAGGTTGGTGAAAGCACAACCACCTCTGGTCAGACCGTGACCGGGACTCAGGCCAACCGCTCGGTCAAGACCACCGGCAACGAGGCCAGCACCTGCCGCTCCATCACGGGCACCGAATATCTCGGCGCTGAGGTGTTCCAGACCTTCTGCCAATCGGCTCCCGAGCCAACAACTCCCGCCAAGGTTCGTGTGACTGCCACCAGTCATGGCAATCGCGTGACCGGCAACGAAGTGGGCCGTTCGGAGAAGGTCACCGGTGATGAGCCTGGAACCTGCAAGTCCGTCACAGGCACCGAATACATCTCCGCCAATCAATCAGCGGCCTATTGCGGCGGTGCTGCTGCCTCTCCCCGCAAAGTTGGTCACAGCCTTACTCAACAGGGTCGCCCTGTGAGTGGTGTGATGGTGGGTCGTTCCTCCAGCGTCACCGGTGATGAAGCCGGTGCCAACCGCAGCCTGACCGGCGACCAGTACTTGGGTTCCGACCCCCTCCCCGAAGGTCGTCCTGCCGCCAAGGTTGGTGTGTCCGCAACCCTCTCCGGCACGGGTGTGACCGGCACGATGGTGGGACGCTCCTCCGCCGTGACCGGCGATGAGTTCGGATCCTGTCACCGCGTGACCGGCGACCAATACATCAGTACAGAACAAGTCAACGCGTTCTGTGGCTCCAAGCCCGAAGCCGAAGCAGCCAAAGTTGGCTTCAGCATCACCAACCGCAATCTGGTGGTGAGCGGCACCCGAACGGGGCGTTCCGAACGGGTCACCGGTGATGAGCCGGGAACCTGCAAGGCCGTCACCGGCACCCCCTATGCAGGCCTCGAGCAGGCTGGCCAGTACTGCGGAACTCCTGCCGTCCAGGCCATCCGTGAACGCACTCCCGTTCGTCCCGGCACCCCCGCCGCTGCAATGACCGGTCTTCAACCCGGCATTGGCGGTGTGATGACCGGTGCTGAGCGTGGTGCCTGTGAAACGATTTCTGGCACTCCGTACATCGGTGGTGACCAACTCGCTGCGGCCTGCGGCAATGAGGCTCCCGCTGGTTCTGACTCCCACGGTCAGGCTGCTGATGGTGCTCCCTGGACTCGCTTCAGCGTGATGTCCCCCGCACGTGCTGCTCAACAGAAGCGCGATGAGCAGTCCTCTGTGACCGGTACCTCCTATGAGGAGGCCGGCCAGCGGATCACCGGCCCTTTTGACATGGCTGGCGGCAAGGTGACCGGTACGGAGCAGTTCCGCTTCGACAACCGTGAGTTCCAAAACCGTCAGCCTCAGGTTCGTCAGTTCCAACCCACTGCTGCAGAGTCAGCTGAGGCTCCTGCCAAGCCCGTCTCTCGGGTGACCGGAGAAGGATCGTCCACCAAGGTGACCGGCGATGACTGGGACCGTGGTGAGCACGTCACCGGTACCGAAGGGGCGTCGGCCCGTCGTCGCAACCCGACCCGTCCTGGCCCGATGAGCGCCATGTCTCCCTTCGAGCGCAAGCGCAACGAAGAGACTGAATGGCCTGTGAGCCGTGTGACCGGTTCCAGCGGCAACACCGAAAAGGGTTCGCTGATCACCGTGTCCGGCGGCGCAAGGGGCTGATTGGGTGATGGTGCGCTCTAAGCCTTCCCGTGGTGGGCGAGCTCAGTCGCCCACAGCTCCAACACGCCGACAACTGCAAGCGGTGGTCGCGTCCCAGTCCGACTCTTCGATCGCGTCTGCGGAGGTTTCCACCCCGCTCACGGCACGAGATCGTGCTCTCGAGCGTCGCAAGGCTCTGACCACCGCCGGAAAAGCCGCTGTCCTTCCTCAGGGCTCTCCTGCTGCCGGTCGTATTCGCACCAGTCAGGACAATCGCCGCCCGTCTCCGCAACAGCCCGGTTGGGTCAAGCGGAAGAAAGGCAGTTCCACGACGGTTCCATTCAACCTGAGTCGCTCGTCCCTGCCGGGGTCAGCACAGCGGCATCCCTTGACTGATTTAGCGGCTAACAGCCGTCTTCGCTCCTACGAGGATGAAGTCAAAGGACGCTTTGATCGCATTGTCCCTCTTCTCCAACAGGTCTCCGCTCTTCAGCACCAGCCTGATTTCATCGATCAGGCCCAGCGTCTGACCCGCGCTGAACTCGGTTTCGACCTACCCCATCACATTCTTGAGCGCGCCTGGGTTCGTCCTCTGGACATGAGAGCCCTGTTTGCCTGGTGTGTGTTTGAGTCGCATCGTCTTTTCAGTGATCACTTCTTCCAAAGTGATCCACTGCAGGGTGGTGGCGATCAACCGGGATCGGCTGATTTCGAGCAGTTTTTGCTCGACTGTGGCTTCCATCTCCTCGATCTCAGCCCTTGCGCCGATGGTCGTTTGGCTCACAGCGTCGCCTATGCCCTGAGGATTCCCTTCAGTGCAGTGCGTCGTCGCTCCCACGCTGGAGCGATGTTCGATGTGGAGAACACGGTGAACCGCTGGGTTAAGACCGAGCACAGCCGTTATCGCGCGGGTCGTCCCAATCCCTCGACCGATTCCACGCGCTATTTGAAAGTGGTCACCTACCACTTCAGCTCGATTGATCCACAGCATCAGGGCTGTGCAGCCCATGGCAGTAATGACGAGCTGGCCGCATCCGCGGGACATCAACGTCTGCTCGATTTCCGTGAAGCGGTGGAAAACAGCTTCTGCTGTGGAGCCTCTGTTGATCTGTTGTTGATCGGTCTGGACACCGATACGGATGCCATTCGTGTGCACCCCCCAAGTCGCGACTGCGCAATGGTGCTGGATCAATGGGTGTGTGCCCGTGAGCTGCATGCCGCAACGGCATCGATGAGTGCTGATCAGGCCATGAGCCAAATCGCCGACGCGGTTGAGTCGTCAGCACCAGGTCCGATGGAGCCAGGCATGGTGCGGTTCATCACGCGTTTGCTGGCCAATAACTGCTCCCAGATCGACTACGTGCAAGATCAGCACGGCGGTCCCTACCCCGATGCGGGACATGCCGAGCGTTTTATCGGTGTCGGAATCGGGTTTAAAGAGGTGCACCTCCGCAACCTCACCTATTTCGCCCATCTCGACACAGTCGAGGAAGGTGCCCCTGATCTCGATGTCGGCGTCAAGATCTTCCGTGGTCTCAATGTCAGTCGCGATCTTCCGATTCCCGTCGTTGTGCGTTTCGACTACTCCGGCCGTGTTCCGGGGGCTCGCGAACGTGCGATTGCTGACTGCCATCGCGTGAACAATGCCATTGCAACGCGGTACGCCGACCTGATTCAGGATGGCCTTCTGCACACGTGTCTCACCGTGCGTGACCGCAACCAGACCACCCCTGCCGAGGTCGTTGGGTCGACCCTCGACCCTCAGAGTCCGGAGGCTCACTGATCATGCTCATCGTCAAGGTCGTTAAGCCGCTTGTCTCCACCAATCGCATCCCGGATTTCGAGCACAAGCATCTCCAGGTTGTGCTCGATGGGAGCACCAAGAAGGTTGCTGTCGATGCGGTCGGTGCCAAACCAGGCGACTGGTGCATCTGCGTCAGCAGCTCGGCGGCTCGTGAGGCCGCTGGCAGTAAGTCCTACCCCAGCGATCTCACGATTGTGGGCATCATCGACCACTGGGAACCCGACCCGCCGAAGACCTCATCTTCGGCGCCGGCGGCTCCCGCGAAGCCCGCTGCAAAACCTGCAGGAGGAGCGGCGAGCTGATGGAGATCATGCAGGTGATGGGCACGTTGGTTTGTACGTTCCGCGTCGCGGGACTTGATCACATGCACCTGCGCATTCTCAAGAACAACAAAGGCAAGAAACTGGTCGCCGTTGATCCGGTTGGTGCCCGCGAAGGCAACTGGGTGTTCACCGCCAGTGGTTCGGCCGCCCGTCATGCCTGTCCGGACAACACCGTCCTGACCGATCTCACCATCGGTGGGATCATCGATCACTGGTCGCCGGACGGATAGGGACGCCCCCCTCCGCCGCTTCCGTTCGCTTCCACCCTCTTTTTCCCATGGCTACCCCCTCCACTCCCCGTCGTCGCAGCACTGCTGCCAACAAAACCGTTGAAGTGAAGCCTGTGGCCAGCGCCTCGTCCCCCGCCGCTGGTTCAGCCCCGGCCTCGTCCACTCCTGCCAAGTCGGCCCCGGCTGCATCCTCGTCGGCTGCCTCCGCCAAATCCGGCGGTACCGGTGGTGCGATGGCCGCTAAGAGCCCTTCTGCGGCATCGGCTCCCTCACCGGTTCAAGGCATTGCCCTGGGGATGATTGAGACCCGTGGCATGGTGCCCGCCATCGAAGCGGCCGATGCCATGACCAAGGCTGCTGAGGTCACCTTGATCTGCCGTGAATACGTCGGCGGCGGCTACGTCACCGTGATGGTGCGTGGAGAGACCGGTGCCGTGAACGCCGCAGTCCGCGCCGGTGCTGACGCCTGCGAGCGAGTGGGTGATGGCCTCGTTGCCGCTCACATCATTGCCCGTCCTCACCAGGAAGTGGAGCCCGCTCTGGCATCGAGTGGCGCGCTGCGCCGGAGTTGAGTTTTTGATCGAAAAGGTCACAACGGTTCGTTGTGACCCGTTGAAGACTGGGTTCACCCCCTAGATTCAGCCGCTGTTCAACGACCAGCCCGATCCCCATCTCGCTCGCCGTTTTGACTTCGGAGCTTTCGCTTCCCATCCAGACCGCCTGGCTGATCCCCGTCTATGGGTTCGTCGGCATGTTGGTGTCCCTCCCCTGGGCTGCAGGGTGGTTTCGCAGGGATGCCCACCGCCCAGCGGCCTATCTCAACATCCTGTTGTCACTGCTGGCCTTCGTTCACGGCAGCCTGATCCTCCAGGATGTGTTTCAGAACGGGCCCGTGGATCTGGCCTTCCCATGGCTGACGGTCGCCGACCTGGAGCTCGACATCAGCTTCGGCCTGTCCCTCACCAACCTGGTCGCCCTGGAGTTGATCACGGGATTGAGCCTCCTATCCCAGGTGTATTCCCTGGGCTACATGGACAAGGAATGGGCGCTTGCTCGCTTTTTTGCTCTGCTCGGGTTCTTTGAAGGCGCCATGAGCGGCGTCGTCATGAGTGATTCCTTGTTCCAGAGTTATTTCCTGCTGGAAATGCTCACGCTGTCCACCTATTTATTGGTGGGCTTTTGGTATGCCCAACCACTTGTGGTCACGGCCGCCCGTGATGCCTTTTTGACCAAGCGCGTCGGCGATGTCCTGTTGCTGATGGGAGTGGTTGCCCTCTGCAGCTACTCAGGCGTGATGGGATTCAACGATCTCTACGCCTGGGCCTCGCAGGGCACATTGTCTCCCCTGGCGGCCACGCTTCTCGGTCTTGGTTTGATCGCGGGCCCCACCGGCAAGTGTGCTCAGTTCCCGATGCACCTCTGGCTGGACGAGGCGATGGAGGGTCCCAACCCCGCCTCAATTCTGCGTAACTCCGTCGTCGTCACCTGTGGCGCCCTTGTGCTGCTCAAGGTGATGCCGATCCTTCGGCTCTCCCCGATCGCGATTGGCGTGATGCTGGTGATCGGAGCCATCAGTGCCATTGGCGGTTCGTTGGTGGCACTCGCCCAGGTCGACATCAAGCGGACCCTGTCGTACTCCACGACCGCTCATCTCGGCCTGGTCTTCATCGCCATTGCGCTGCAGATTCCTGTGTTGGCGCTGCTGCTGTTGTTCACCCATGCAGTGTCCAAGGCGCTGCTCTCGATGAGCATCGGTGGGGTGATCGCCTCGACGAATTGTCAGGACATCACCGAACTGGGGGGGCTGGGCAGCCGGATGCCGGCGACCACCACAGCGTTTCTGGTCGGCAGTGCGGGATTGGTGGGTTTCCTGCCGCTGGGTGGCTTCCTGGCGTTTGCTCAGTCGATTGAGCTGCTGAGTGTGCGGTCAATCCCCTTCATGGCGGTCTTCTTGGTCACCAACGCGCTCACGGCCCTCGGCCTTGTTCGTGTCTTCCGCCATGTGTTCATGGGCGATTCGCTGATCAAGTCCCGCCGCGCAGCCGAAGTCAATTGGCAGATGGCTCTGCCCATGGTCGCCCTCACCGTGATCGTCCTGATCACCCCGGTCCTGCTGGTGCGCTTGGAGTCCCTCGAGGGCTTGTTGGCATTCCCGCTCTGGGCAGCAGCGTTGGTGGTCGGCAGTGGACTGATCGGTCTGGTCGCTGGTGCTGTGTTGCCGTTAAGCAAAGCCTGGTCCCGTTCCCTCAATCCCCTGCTGCGCTGGTTTCAGGATCTTCTCGCTTACGACTTCTACACCGAGCGCTTTTACCGGCTCACGATTGTCAATGTCGTGGCTGGCTTCTCACGGCTCGCTTACTGGTTTGATCGCAACGTGGTCGACGGCGTTCTGAATGGCGTGGCGCGTCTCTCTTTGCAGAGCGCCGAGGGCCTCAAGTTGAGCGTTAGCGGTCAGGGCCAGTCCTACGTCCTCACCGTGCTTCTCGCCATTGTCCTTTTTCTCACAGCTGTGAGTTGGTTGCTCACCTGATCGCCCTGAGATGCTGCTTTCCCTTCTTCTTCTGATTCCGTTTGTAGGGGCTCTGGGACTGGTGCTTTGGCCAGGCTCACCATCCAGCGGCCGGCTGCGTGACGTCTCCATCGTGGTTCTGGCGCTCCAGTGTGTCGCGAGCGTTGGGCTGCTCCTGCCTTTTGACGCTTCCGATGCGGGGCTTCAGCTGATTGAGCAAGCCCGTTGGGTGCATGCGATCGGGCTGGATTACGCCCTTGCGGTGGATGGGCTGTCGCTCCCGCTTGTGCTGATGAACGGGCTGCTCTGCCTGGTGGCCACGATTGCCTCCCGCCATATCGAGAACAGGCCACGGATTTATTTCGCTCTGCTGCTGGTGATCAGCGGTGCTGTGAATGGGGCCTTCCTGGCCCAGAACCTCCTGCTCTTTTTCCTGTTTTACGAGCTGGAGCTGATTCCTCTCTGGTTGCTGATTGCTGTTTGGGGGGGCACCAATCGTGCCTATGCGGCTACCAAGTTCCTGATTGTCACCGCGGTGTCCGGTGTCCTGATTCTGGGAGCGTTCCTGGGCCTCGCCTTTGTCACAGGAACCATGGATTTCAGCTTGCGCCCGATTCTGTCCGGCGAACTGGGTATGACGGCCCAGTTGGTCTTGATGGGTGCACTGTTAATCGGATTTGGGATCAAGATTCCTCTCTTCCCCTTTCACACCTGGCTCCCCGACGCCCACACCGAGGCGTCCACTCCGGTGTCGGTGTTGCTGGCTGGCGTGTTGCTCAAGCTCGGCACCTACGGCTTGCTGCGGTTTTGCCTTGGCTTGTTCCCTGAGGCCTGGCAGCTGGCCTCACCCTGGCTTGCTGCCTGGGCAGCGATCTCGGTTCTGTATGGCTCCCTGGCTGCCATCGCACAGACCGATATGAAGCGCATGGTGGCCTACAGCTCCGTTGGTCATATGGGCTATGTGCTGCTGGCTGCCGCTGCCGCCACGCCTCTCGGCCTGATGGGAGCGTTGTTCCAGATGGTGAGTCACGGTTTGATCTCCGGCGTGCTCTTTCTGGTGGTTGGCGTCGTCTATGCCCGGACGGGAACGCGAGATCTCAACGTCTTACGCGGATTGCTCAATCCCCAGCGCGGTCTGCCTCTCACCGGGTCTCTGATGATCATTGGCGTGATGGCCAGCGCAGGCATCCCTGGGATGGCAGGTTTCATCTCCGAATTTTTGATCTTCCGCGGCAGTCTGCAACCGTTCCCGGTGGCGACCTTGCTGTCGATGGTGGGTTCGGGTTTGACGGCTGTTTACTTCCTGTTGCTAGTGAACCGCGCGTTCTTCGGACGTCTGGCGATCGCCGCCGGTGATGTGGTGAACCCCCGTATCCTCGACCGGGTTGCCTTGCGTGAGCAGGGTCCGGCGATTGCTCTCAGCCTCGGTGTCTTGGTGCTTGGTCTGGCCCCTGAACTTCTGTCCAACCTCAGCGAAGCCGCCACTACGGGCCTCAGCTTGATCAATGGAGATCTGTCATGACAACGATGCCCGCCGCTGCTGTTCAGCCCCCGGTGCTTCCCGATCAAGACGAGCTGATTGGACGCCTTCTCAGCGATACGCCTTTGCTCAAAGACACCCCTGACCATCTGCTTCAGGTGGTGAATGTGCTGGAGAGCTATGGCCTGGTGCTGGACGCTTACAGCAAGAACCTGGTGGATCAGGGGGAACAGCAGATGCTCAACCCCTTCCCCGTCTTCCGCTTCTTCCACGAAGGCTTCAACGTCAAGCGTTTGTGGGACCACCTGATGGGTGATCGGATCAATTTTGAATATGCCGAGTACTGCCAGAAAGCCATGTTCTGGCATGGCACCGGTGGGCTCGATGCCTATCTCGATACACCGGAATTCGCAGAGGCTTGCCAGCGCATCATCAAGCGGAAGTCGGCCCGTGACCCGCTCTTGGCCCTGAACAACCGCTTCTATCCCGACTTCGCACCCGAGGCCATCCGTTCGCTCACAACCATCTATTGCCTGGGCCTGTTCTGGCGGGTGATGAGTGACATTTTCGTGGATCTTGCCCGCCGGTACGGGATCAAGGAGGTCACCTGTGTGAACGATGTGGTGCATCACATCCGCGATGGGCTTGTGGCTGCTGCCGGCAGCCCGATCCAGTACAAGGTGACCATCGATGGCGAAGAGATCTGGGTGCTCCCCCCGGAGGCAGATCTCACGTTCCTGGTGGATGTGGCTGTTCCTTACGTGGAAGCGGTGTTCTTCCGAGGCATGCCGTTCCTTGGCACCGTCTCCTACAACGCTCAGGCTCGGCAGATTTCGCCAGATATCAGTGATTTCAAGTACGGAGCTCTTTACGCCGATCCCATCCCGAGCATGGGTGCGGGGATCCCACCGAGCCTTTGCATGCAGGACATGTATCGCCATCTCCCAGAGGAGTTGAGTGACTGGTATGAGCATCACGGCCGTGGCTCAACCGACGTGCATGTTCAGATCTGCGTCAGCTTTCAGAAGTCGATGTTCTGCGTGACCAATGCGGCCATCGCCGGCACGATGCCCCATGCTCTGGACACCGACGATCCTGAGCAACAGGCCGCCAACCGTGCTTACGCCACAGCATGGGCGTCGCGTCTGATGGGCTGTCAGCGGGTGGCCCTGTTACCTGGCTGATCGACAGCTCGAAGCAGCCTGGCTACAACGAGCCGGGTGGCCAGTGATCAGCCATGCATCGCCTTCGACGCGTGTTCGCATCAGGTCTGCATCGGTTTTTTCTGATTCTGTTTATCGGACTGTTCACCACAGCGCTTGTGGTGAGTTTTTATTGGGATCATGGGGTTTCGAGACCTGCTAATGAGTCCTATCGCCCTGCTGTTTTGACAGGTAGTGATTCTGGTTCTGTACAGGTTGATGTTGGTATCTTTGTTAATCGTATTCACGATGT
>JBMZMY010000030.1:0-19625 GCA_049619435.1 Synechococcus sp. | reverse complement strand
TGGCCTCGATCGGTGCCGGTAGCAGGCTCAGCTGATCCAGCAGGCTTTCGGCATCACGCAATCCCCCCTGGGAGCGCTGGGCCACCACGTGGATGGCCTCCGGTTGGATGTCGATCGCTTCCTGCTCAGCGATCCAGCTGAGATGCTTGTTGAGGGCATCAAGGGGGATGCGGCGGAAATCAAAGCGCTGGCAGCGACTCAGAATCGTGGGCAGCACCCGTTGCGGGTCGGTGGTGGCCAGCACGAACACCACCTGCGGCGGTGGCTCCTCCAGTGTTTTCAACAGGGCGTTGAAGGCGGCCGTGGAGAGCATGTGGCACTCGTCCACCACGTACACCTTCCAGCGCGCCTGCACCGGCGCGAAGCGGGAGCGTTCGATCAGCTCGCGGATGTTGTCGACGCCGGTGTTGGAGGCGGCATCGATCTCGATCACATCGAGTGCCGTGCCGGCTGCGATCGTGGTGCAGAGCTCGCAATGCCCGCAGGGCTGGGGTGTCGGCCCGTCACTGCTCTGGCAGTTGAGGGAGCGCGCCAGGATCCGGGCGCTGGAGGTCTTTCCGGTTCCTCGTGGCCCGCTGAACAGATAGGCAGGCGCAATCCGCTGGCTGGTGAGGGCATGGCCCAATGTGGCCGCGATCGCCTCCTGCCCCACCAGTTGGTCCAGGCGCTGCGGGCGATATTTGTGATGCAGCGGCTGGTAGGCCGAACTCATGCGCCCGTGCTGATGAGGCGAGATTACTCAGCCTTGTCCGCGCTTGGCAGGGCGGGGGGCTGATCGAGCAGGGCGTCGATCCGTTCCTTGAGGTCGTCGATCGCCGCGAGCTCATCGGCCAGGCTCTGCCCGCTCAGTAGCAAGCGCTCATTGCCGCCGTCACCGGCTTGCTGGAGCAGTGTTTCCAGCTTCCTCAGCAGGCTGTGCCGCAGCCGTTCCAGCTTGGCCACCCCTTGGCGGGCCATCGCGCGGGCGTTGTCATCCAGCAAGCCTCGCTCCACCAGCAGCTCCAGCCCTTTCATCAGGGCGGATGGCATCAGGCCACTCCAGTGGCGGGCTCGCTCCAGCACCGAGTCCACCTGACTGCTGCGATGGCGTCCGGTTTTGCACCAGATGGCGAAGTGCTCGCAGTTGTTGAACAGCAGGTTGTAGTTCTGCTCGCCGATCCGTCCCATCGCACGCCTGAGGGTCACTCCAGGGGCTGAGGCCTGGTCGTGCTCCACCACGCTGATCGGCTGACCCTGGCTGAAGTCCTCGAGGGAGCTTCGCAGGATTTCACGGCCTTCGAGGTAGTGGGCCACCGTGCCATCGCCAAGGTCGATGCCGTGGTGGTTGAACAGGCCGTGCTGGCGCGGAACCTCGAGGTGATCGGCGGCGGCCAAGACTCAGGCGCTTTTCTGCTGGTTGGTGTCCGGCAACGGCAGCACTTTGCCGCCGGTGTGCTCCTCCACCATCGCTCGGGTCACGGTGAAGTCCTTCACTGCCGACTGCGACGGCAGGTCGTACATCAGGTCGAGCATCAGCTCTTCCACGATCCCCCGCAGTGCCCGGGCACCTGTTTTACGCCGATGGGCTTCTTCGGCGATGGCTTCAATCGCGTCCTCGGCGAACTGAAGCTCGACGTTGTCCATGCTCAGCAGCGTGCGGAACTGCTTCACCAGGGCATCGCGCGGTTCGGTGAGGATCGATTCCAGGGCGTGTTGATCGAGGGGCTCCAGCACGGCACTCACCGGCATCCGGCCGATGAATTCCGGAATCAGGCCGTACTTCACCAGGTCATCTGGCTCGAGGTGACGCAGCACTTGCGCGGCCTGGAGATCGCGGTTGTTGCGGCTGCGTCCACGGCCATCAGCCGGAACAAAGCCGATGGCATTGCGGCCCATCCGCTTCTGCACCACATCGTCCAGGCCGACAAACGCACCACCGCAGATGAACAGGATCTGACTGGTGTCGATCTGGATGCAGTCCTGATAGGGATGCTTGCGGCCCCCCTGGGGTGGCACGTTGGCAACGGTGCCCTCGAGCATCTTCAGCAGAGCCTGCTGCACGCCCTCACCGGAAACATCCCGGGTGATCGAGGGGTTCTCGCTCTTGCGGGCGATCTTGTCGATTTCGTCGATGTAAATGATGCCGCGCTGGGCCTGCTCCACATCCATATCGGCCTTTTGCAGCAGCCGCAGCAGGATGTTTTCCACGTCTTCGCCGACGTAGCCCGCTTCCGTGAGGGTGGTGGCATCCGCCACGGCGAAGGGGACATCCAGCATCTCCGCCAGGGTCTGGGCCAGCAGCGTTTTGCCGCAGCCGGTGGGCCCGATCAGCAGGATGTTGCTCTTGTGCAGCCGCGTGGCGGTCTGCTCGGTTTCGCCCTGACCATCGCCCTGCCAGGCCAGGCGCTTGTAGTGGTTGTAGACGGCCACCGACATCACCTTCTTGGCGGCGTCCTGCCCCACCACCTGCTCGTCAAGGAAGCTCTTGATCTCCTGAGGTTTCGGGATCGTTGCGAGGGTCGGTGCCGGCTTGTTGCTCTTGCGTGTGCCCGGCACCGGTTTGCGACTGGGGTCGCTGCTCTGGCGGGGGTTGCCCTGGCTGTCCACCAGTTCTTCGTCAAGGATCTCGTTGCAGAGATCGATGCACTCATCGCAGATATAGACACCAGGCCCGGCGATCAGCTTGCGCACCTGATCCTGTGACTTGCCACAGAAGGAGCACTTCAGATGGGCATCAAATTTGGCCATCGACCGCCGGGCTCTTCAGAAGGGAACACAGGAAACGACCAAATGAGGGTCTCCCTGAACGCTCAGCATCGGAAACAAACGGCGCGCTGTCAGCCGTCCGTAACGATTCCTCCGTCCCTGGAGCTGTCCACCACCCGATCGATCAGGCCGTATTCAACCGCTTCTGCCGGGGAAAGGAAGTAGTCCCGATCGGTGTCTTCTGCGATTTTGTCCAACGGCTGCCCGGTGTGGTCCGCCATCAGTCCGTTGAGGGTTTCCTTGAGATAAAGGATCTCCTTGGCCTGGATCTCGATATCCACCGCCTGACCTTGGGCGCCGCCCAACGGTTGGTGAATCATGATCCGGGCATTGGGCAGGGCAAGGCGCTTGCCCTTGGTGCCACCCGACAGCAGGAACGCTCCCATGGAGGCAGCCAGGCCGTAGCAGATGGTCACCACGTCGGGGGCGACCTGCTGCATCGTGTCGTAGATCGCCAGACCTGCCGTCACCGAGCCACCCGGTGAGTTGATGTAGATCTGAATGTCTTTTTCCGGATCTTCCGCTTCCAGGAAGAGCATTTGAGCCACCAGGGCATCGGCGACGGCGTCATCGACGCCGGTGCCCAGGAAGATGATCCGCTCGCGCAGCAGGCGTGAGTAGATGTCGAAGGCGCGATCACCGCGACCGGACTGTTCGACCACCGTCGGCAGAGGGCCGGGCGCCGAGATCGGCATCTCGGAGCGCCAGCGGTTCTGAATCGGGTGGTGACTGCGGGCGTCGATCACGCGCTCGGGGCCTTCAAAGTGCGCTCAATCTATGGGCGCTGCTCACGCCTCGTTGTCCGCCTCGGACTTTGCCTTGGTTGTGGCTTTCTTGGCAGCTGGTTTCGTCTTGGCGGCGGGCTTGCTCTCTGTGGAGTCGGCAGCCTTTTCGGTGAGGGTGCTGTTGGACTCGAGCCAGCCCATCAGTTGGTCCTGCATCAGGTCGTCCATCACGGCCTGGCGCAGCCGCTCGGGGTCGATGTTGGTCTGCCCGGACAGCTCCTTCTTCACCTCCTTGAGCTTGGCGTCCACATCCTTGTCCTCCACCTTGATGCCCTCGGCTTCGGCCAGGGCGGTGAGGGCGAAGCTGCGGCGCAGGCGCTCTTCGGCTTCCGGCCGGGAGTTCTGCATCAGATTGCGCACCAGGTCCGGCGTGAACAGGGACTTCACGTCCATTCCCTGCTGGGCGAATTGCGCAGCGGTCTGTTCAAGCAGGTTGCGGCTTTCCTGCTGAATCAGGGCCTCAGGCAGGTCCACATCGAGCTGTTCCACCAGCGCAGCGATCAGGGCATCACGGCGGTTGCTGGTCTGGCGACGCTCGGCGTCGTCCTTGAGGCGTTGCTCCAGGTCCTTGCGCAGATCAGCCATGGTCTCCTGCTCGCTGGCCTGCTTGGCGAAGGCATCGTCGAGGGCCGGCAGCTCGCGGGTCTTGAGATCCTTCAGGTCAATCACAAAGGCCGCTTTGCGGCCGCGGGCATCTTCTTTCGGATAGTCCTCGGGGAACTGGCAGTCGACGGTCTTGCTGTCGCCGACCGCCATGCCGATCACACCTTCGATGAAGCCGGGGATCATGCGGCCGTGTTCCAGGTCCACGTCCATCGAGTCGGCGCTGCCGCCTTCGATCTCGCTGCCGTCATCGCTGTAGGTGCCTTTGAACCCGAGCACGGCGATGTCGCCCTTCTCCGCCGCGCGGCCCTCCACGGGAACCACAGTGGCCAGTTGCTTCCTGGAGTCTTCGATCATGGCGTCAACCTGGCTGGCGTCGTAGCTCACGGCTTCGAATTCAGCCTTGAGGCCCTTGGTGCTTTTCAGCGTTGGGGTGGGGGCCACATCGGTTTCCAGGGTGAAGGTCAGCTCTTCACCGGGCTGGAAGCCATCCAGCAGCTTGTCGAACCCGTCGCTCAGTTCCGGCTGGCTGAGGGGCTCGAGGTTTTCCTGCTTGATGGTGTCGCGCCACACGCCATCCACCAGGTTTTCCAGGGCGGTGGCACGGATGCGCAGGTTGCCCAGCTGTTGCACGAGCACGGTGCGTGGCACCTTGCCCTTGCGGAAGCCCGGCAGGTTGATGCTGCGGCTCAGGGTGGTAATGGCCTCTTCGTAGCTCGTCTTGCAACGCTCCCCGGGGACCGTCACCGTCACGGCCAGACGGCTGCTGGGGCGGGATTCTGTGGTCACCTTCAGGGTGGCAGCGCTCATGACGGAGGGAAAGGCACAACGGGGCAGCCCCTCACATTAAGAAACCGGTGGTTTCTGCTCAGGCCAGTAAGGTGCTCTGAGCTCGAAGTCCCTGTTGCCGGCCGTCGTTCCTCAACGACCGCAACGGGTTGAACAGCACAGTGTTTTTGTCCCATCGCTCCCGCTTGTCCACCTCGCTTCCGAACCGTCCTCTCACCGTTGCAGTCCTGGGTGCCAGCGGAGCCGTTGGCCAGGAGTTGCTGCTGCTGCTTCAGGAACGCCAGTTCCCCGTTGGTGAATTGCGGCTGCTGGCGTCCTCCCGCTCAGCCGGGACGACCCAGGCATGGAATGGTCAGACCCTCACCGTTCAGGAGGTGAGTGCCGAGGCCTTTGCCGGTGTCGATCTGGTGCTGGCCTCTGCTGGTGGATCGGTGTCGCGACAATGGCGTGAGGCGATCACCGCTGCGGGAGCCGTGATGGTTGATAACTCCAGCGCGTTTCGCATGGAGGAGGGGGTCCCTTTGGTCGTGCCTGAGGTCAACCCCGATGCAGCGTTCAGCCATCAGGGCGTGATCGCGAACCCCAACTGCACCACGATTCTGCTCACCTTGGCGTTGGCGCCCCTGGCGGCCAAGCGGGCCATGCGCCGTGTGGTGGTCAGCACTTATCAATCGGCCAGTGGCGCTGGTGCTCGGGCCATGGAGGAGCTCAAGACCCTCTCGCAGACGGTGCTGAACGGCGGCACGCCCAACAGTGAGGTGCTCCCGTATTCCCTCGCCTTCAACCTCTTCCTGCACAACTCACCGCTGGAGCAGAACGACTACTGCGAAGAGGAAATGAAGATGGTGAACGAAACCCGCAAGATCATGGACCTCCCGGATCTGCGCTTCACCGCCACCTGTGTGCGGGTGCCGGTGCTTCGGGCTCATTCGGAAGCGGTGAATATCGAATTTGAACAGCCGTTCCCCGTGGATGAGGCCCGCCAGCTGCTGGCCTCGGCTCCTGGGGTGGAGTTGATCGAGGACCGCAGCGCCAATCGGTTCCCGATGCCCACCGACGTCACCGGTCGTGATCCGGTGGCCATCGGCAGAATCCGTCAGGACATCAGCGACCCCAATGCCCTGGAGCTCTGGCTCTGTGGTGATCAGATCCGCAAAGGTGCTGCGCTCAATGCCGTGCAGATCGCGGAACTCTTGATTCAGAAGTGATGAGCTCGTCCGCCACCCTGTCCCCTGCACCCTTTGGCCGTGTGGTCACCGCGATGGTGACCCCCTTCGATGCCAGTGGAGCTGTTGACCTTGAGCTTGCTGGACGTCTGGCACGTCACCTTGTGGAGCAGGGCTCTGATGGGTTGCTGGTCTGCGGCACGACCGGTGAATCCCCCACCCTCAGCTGGAGTGAGCAATTGCAGCTGCTTGCTGCGGTGCGCAGTGCCGTCGGCAGTGATGCCAAGGTGCTGGCCGGGACTGGCAGCAATTGCACCGCCGAAGCGATCGAGGCCACTCGGGAAGCTGCCGCCGCCGGTGCCGACGGTGCTCTGTTGGTTGTTCCCTACTACAACAAGCCACCCCAGGAGGGGTTAGAGGCTCATTTCCGCGCCATCGCCGAGGCAGCACCTGAGCTGCCCTTGATGCTCTACAACATCCCAGGCCGCACCGGTTGCTCCATGGCTCCGGAGACGGTGGCGCGGCTGATGGACTGCCCCAATGTGGTCAGCTTCAAGGCGGCCAGTGGCACTACAGAGGAAGTCACAGCACTGCGTCTGGCGTGCGGTGCGCGGCTGGCGATCTACAGCGGTGACGACGGCCTCACACTGCCGATGCTGTCGGTGGGTGCTGTTGGTGTGGTGAGCGTTGCCAGCCACGTCGCTGGGCCTCAGATCCGCGCCATGATCGAGGCCTATCTGCGCGGCGATGGCGCAGCCGCCCTTGCGGGCCACGAAGCATTGATTCCCCTGTTCAAGGCGTTGTTCGCCACCACCAATCCGATTCCCGTCAAAGCCGCCCTGGAACTGAATGGCTGGCCTGTCGGCGCTCCCCGTCCTCCGTTATCCACGCTCCCTGATGCCATGAGAACCACGTTGTCCAACACCCTCGCCGCCCTTCGTCAGACCTAGTCAGGTTCGACTTAAAGGCTCACGCGACCGTTTCCCCTCGTTTCCCAACTAGATGTCCAACAGCTCCAGAACCTCCCGCGCCAAGGAACCCTGCTTGCGGGTGATCCCCCTTGGTGGCCTGCATGAAATCGGCAAGAACACCTGTGTGTTCGAGTACGGCGATGACCTGATGCTGGTGGATGCCGGTCTGGCCTTCCCCAGCGATGGCATGCATGGCGTGAACGTGGTTCTGCCGGACACCAGCTTCCTGCGTGAAAACCAGAAGCGCATCCGGGGCATGATCGTGACCCACGGTCACGAAGACCACATCGGCGGCATCGCCCATCACCTCAAGCACTTCAACATCCCGGTGATCTACGGGCCACGTCTGGCCCTGTCGATGCTCACCGGAAAGATGGATGAGGCCGGTGTCACCGACCGCACCACCCTTCAGACCGTGGCTCCCCGCGATGTGGTGAAGGTGGGGCAGCACTTCTCGGTGGAGTTCATCCGCAACACCCACTCGATGGCCGACAGCTTCTCGCTGGCCATCACCACGCCGGTGGGCACCGTGATCTTCACCGGTGACTTCAAGTTCGACCACACTCCGGTCGATGGTGAGTACTTCGACATGGCTCGCCTGGCGCATCACGGTGAGCAGGGTGTGTTGTGCCTGTTCAGTGACTCCACCAATGCGGAGGTCCCCGGCTTCTGCCCGCCGGAGCGTTCCGTGTTCCCCAACCTGGATCGTCACATCGCCACGGCGGAAGGGCGCGTCATCATCACCACCTTCGCCAGTTCGATCCACCGGGTCTCGATGATTCTTGAGCTGGCGCTCAAGAACGGTCGCAAGGTGGGCCTGCTCGGCCGCTCGATGCTCAACGTGATCGCCAAGGCCCGCGAACTGGGCTACATGCGCGCTCCCGACGATCTCTTCGTTCCGATCAAACAGATCAACGACGTTCCCGATCGCGAAACCTTGCTGCTGATGACCGGCAGTCAGGGTGAACCGCTCGCTGCCTTGAGTCGCATTTCACGGGGTGAGCACCCCCAGGTGAAGGTGAAGACCACCGACAAAATCATTTTCTCGGCCAGCCCGATTCCGGGCAACACGATTTCCGTGGTCAACACCATCGACCGGCTGATGATGCTCGGTGCGAAGGTCGTTTACGGCAAGGGCGAAGGCATTCACGTGTCCGGCCACGGCTTCCAGGAAGACCAGAAGCTGATGCTGGCTCTCACCAAGCCGAAGTTCTTCGTGCCGGTGCACGGTGAGCACCGCATGTTGGTGTGCCACGCCAAGACCGGTCATTCCATGGGGATTCCGGTCGACAACACCCTGATCATCGACAACGGTGACGTTGTGGAGCTCACCCCGGATTCGATTCGCAAGGGCGATCCGGTCAAAGCCGGCATCGAACTGCTGGATCAATCCCGCAACGGCATCGTTGATGCCCGGGTGCTCAAGGAGCGTCAGCAGCTCGCGGAAGACGGCATCGTCACCATCCTCGCGGCCATCAGCACTGATGGTCAGATGGTGGCTCCTCCCCGGGTCAATCTGCGCGGTGTGGTCACGACCGCCGACGCCCGCAAGATGTCCATGTGGACTGAGCGTGAAATCAACTGGGTGCTTGAGAACCGTTGGAAGCAGCTCTGCCGCAACACCGGTGGCAAGGCTCCAGAGGTTGATTGGATGGGCGTCCAGCGTGAAGTTGAGGTGGGCCTCGGCCGGCGCATGCGCCGGGAGCTGCAGGTGGAGCCCTTGATCCTTTGCCTGGTGCAGCCGGCACCAGCCGGCACCCCTGCATACAAGGGCCGTGCTGATGCTGAGCCCGACGATCGTCCGGCACCGCGTGGCCGTCGTAATGGAGGCGGCGGCGGGGGCGGCGGTCGTCGCAGCACTCCGGCACCGGTGCGCAACACACCGGCACCGGTTGCCGCTGCCGCGTCCGCTGCACCAGCCACCCCTGCGCCCGTACCGGCTGCTGCCACCGCCGTTGTTGAGAAAAAGGCTGAGCCCGAACCGGAGATGCCGGCTGGCCGCACCCGTCGCCGTCGTTCAGCCGCCGTTTGAATCAGGGCTCACAAGTCAGCCACACCAGCCCCTCAGTGCACGCTGAGGGGCTTTGTGGTGCTTAGAGCAGCAGATCGGGCTCCTCGTTCTCCATGGGCCCAACAATCTGTTGAAACGCGGCGGCAGAGACACAGAACATCAGGGGCGTGGCGGCCACGAGGCCGATCCCGATCAGCACGAGTCCGACGGCCAAGATGACCAACTCAACGATGCACAGGCCCAAGGCTTTCCCCCACAGCGGTTGAATGCGGGCTTGGCCTTCTTGGACAGCAGAGATGGGCCCTAGCTCCATCACCGTGGTGAAAAACGGCAGGAAGGCTTGATTGACGCTGAACACACAGGCCAGCACGCCGGCCAAGATGCCAATCACGATGGTCAGCATCGGCAGAGCGACAGCAAGAACGGCTGCACTGATTCCAGCGGCCGCGATGATCAAGAACAGGACTACATTCACCGCCACGGTTCCCAAGAACAGCCGTCCCCAGCTGTTCAGATCCACTCGCATCAGATCGTTCAACGTGGGGCGATTGTTGTGCACGGCCATCCATGCACCTCGGACCAAGCCCGTGATCATCCAAAGATTCACGAGCAAGGGGCCCACCACGGTGATGCTGCTGACCAGATTCACGACGACACCAATCAGGGTGAAGCCCACGAATGGCCAGGGGCTGGCACGAAAGGCCTGCCAGCCTGTGGAGATGGCCAGGTTCAGGTTGAGCTGACCGGGTTCGCTTTGAATCGACTGCGGTTGGTTCGCTAAGGCATGACTCCCCCGCCTTGACGGCTTTGCAGTGGTTGGCGCCGAGGCTGTGCTGCCATCGGAAGGGATGACGTCATCAGGGCTGTCGTGCTCGGCCGTGTCGTGTTCGGTTGAATTGTCTTCGGTGAGCTCGTTGACGGACAGGCGGATCCAATGCTGTTTCAGCAGTGCCTTCGCCTCTGCTCGCCCTGAGGTTTCGGGCTCAGGTTCGGGCTCAGGTTCCGGTTCCGGTTCCGGCTCAGGTTCTGCGGTTGCCGTGGCGAGCGCTGCGTCGTCGTCCAGCCAGGGCATCGCCGACTTGCGGGAGGTGCCGGCGGGGGTCGATCCGCTGGCTGCATCCCCGAGCAGGAAGGGATCCTTCAGCAGATCGGGTAAGTCCGCTGCCGGGACCGCGACGGGTTTGCTGCTGTCCAGCGCGTTGACCTCAGCCACCGGGGCCGGCTCGTTCTCTGTGGCAGGACGCGCTGCTGCGCGGGCGCGGTCCAGGCCCTGCTGCGCCAGTTGCGCCTGGATGTCGGGGGGCTGGCTGTCCAGCACCAACGCGTAGAACTGCGCAGCCGGTTCCGGTTCCTCCAAGCCATGCAGGCTGATGTGGCCGAGCAACAGCGCCACAAAGCTGCGCCACCCGTACCAGGCCGCCTCGTTGTTGGCGTCGAGGGGGGTGTTCTCCAGATCCGACAGCAGCCCCATGGCAATGGCATGGGCGTCGGAGTAGCGCCCATCGCCATACGCCTGTTCCGCTTGCTGGTAACGCGTCTGGAAGTCCCGGTCCAAAACAATGGGGCACTGATACCCCCCGTTGTATCGCCAGTTAGGCCTTGTCGAGAGGGGAGGCGGTCCCTTTGGCGGTGTGTCGCTCCTGACCACCCAGTTGGAATCCAGCGTGAACCGCCTGCAGCGCAGCGACACCGTTCTCTTCCGGCACCACGCAGCTGGTGCGGATTTCGCTGGTGGCGATCAGAGCGATGTTGATCTCGGCATCGGCCAGGGCCCGGAACATCCGTCCTGCTGTGCCCGCTGTGCAGGGCATTCCGGCACCGACGGCGCTGACGCGGGCAATGCTGGGCCCATCCTCGAGGGCGGCACCAGGCCATTGCGCCAGCAGAGGCGCCAAGGCCACGTCGGCGCGGGCGCGATCGTCTTTGCGCAGGATGAAGGTGATGTCACGACTGCCGTCTCCGTGCTGCCGCTCTGATTGGACGATGGCCTCCAGGCTGATGCTGGCGTCAGCCAGGGCGGTGCAGAGAGCGGCGGCGGTGCCGGGTCGATCCGGCACATGGCGCACGGTGAGCTGGGCCTGGTCACGGTCGAGGGCCACACCGCGGACTTCCGGTTCGCCGGTGTCGTCCACCGTTGGATTCAGTTGCACCTGGCCGTCACTCACCTCAAAGGCCTGACGCACCGCTTGCAGCGCTTTGCTGCCATGGCTGGAGTCGATCACACAGCTCACCTTCACTTCGCTGGTGGCGATCAGGCGCAGGTTGATGCCCTGTTGACTCAGGCAGTTGAACAGCAGGGCGGCGATGCCCGGGCGGCCCATGATCCCGGCTCCGCCGATGCTGAGTTTGGTCATGCCGCCCTGGGCGGCCAGGTCACCGCCCAGGCTGTCGAGAACGGTCCGGCTGACGTTGCGGGCCGGCTCCAGATCCGCTTCGGCGACGGTGAAGGTGATGTCGTTGCTGTTGCCTTGGTGGGTGGCCTGAATGATCAGGTCCACGTTGATGGCCGCGGCGGACAGGGCTTCGAACAGCCGAGCGGCGATGCCCGGTTGATCGGGGATATGGGAGAGCGCGATCACGGCCTGCTGATCGACTTCCTCCACGCTGTCCACCGGGCTGCCGAGTTCGAGGCCGTCACGGCCGATCGGTCGGCGGCTGCGGCTGGTGAGCCGCGTGCCGGGTGCATCGCTCCAGCTGGAGCGCACCACCAGGGGGACGCCGTAGTTGCGGGCGATTTCCACAGCGCGGGGATGCAGCACGGAGGCACCGAGGCTGGCCAGTTCCAGCATTTCGTCGCAGCTCACCTGATCCATCAGCTGGGCATCGGTCACCTTGCGCGGGTCCGTGGTCAGAACGCCGGGCACATCGGTGTAGATCTCACAGGCATCGGCGCCGAGGGCGGCGGCGAGGGCCACGGCGGAGGTGTCGGACCCGCCCCGGCCGAGGGTGGTGATTTCAGCGGTGCCGTCCGGCCCGGTGCTGGTGCCCTGGAAGCCGGCCACGACCACCACCTGGCCCTCAGCCAACCGAGATTTCACCCGATCGGTGCGAATGCTGAGGATGCGGGCGCGGCCATGGGTGGATTCGGTGACGATGCCCACCTGGGGACCGGTCATCGAGACGGCCGGGACGCCCAGGCTGTGCAACGCCATCGCCAGCACGGCGATGGAGACCTGTTCACCGCTGGCCAGGAGCATGTCCATCTCCCGTTGCGGCGGATGGGTGTTGACGGCGGCCGCCAGGCTGGTCAGCTCATCGGTGGTGTGGCCCATGGCGGAGACCACGATCACCAGGTCATGGCCGTGCTCTTTGGCGTCGGCGATCCGACGGGCCACGGCCTGGATGCGTTCGGCGCTTCCAACCGAGGTGCCACCGAATTTCTGCACCAACAGAGCCATGCGCCAGGTCTGACCAACGCTGGATTTTCTCACCTGGTCGGATCGCTGCTGTTGGCGGTGGATCAGCCCAGCAGTCCGTCGCGGAAGGCATCACCGGGTTGCGCCCCCAGCTTCAGCCGTGCTTCCACGTCCAGCAGCCGGCTCAGCAGGGAGAGGAAACGTTTGGGCGGTCGTCCCTGCAGTTGCTTGCGCATCACGTAGATCCGCTTGGGATTGCCAATGCCCGCGGCTTTGGCGATCACCGCCACATCCCGCTCTCCGTCGGCCTCCAGCAGGCTCACCCACAGCCAGCCGCGGATCTGCCCGGTGAGGGTGGCCACGATGCGCAGCGCCGGTTCACCCGCGTCGATCAGGGCATCCCAGCGGGCCACCGCTTCGCCGGGATCACCCTCAAGCAAGGCATCGCCGACGGCCAGGGCATTGGTGGCCCGGCCACCCACCAGGGCATGCACCAGTTCGGCGCTGATGGTGGTGCTGCGCAGGGCGAGTTTGCCCAGTTCGGACTCCAGCCGGGCGCTGTCGGTGCCGATCGCCTCCACCAGGGCATCGATGGCATCGGACTCCAGCGTGAGGCCCAGAGCGTCGCCGGTTTGCTGCACCAGCTGGCGTTGCCCGGCCCCATCCCAGATGGCAGGCAAGGCAAAGCGTTGCTCTTCGGCCAGCCCCTGTTTGATCCGTTTCTGCAGAGCTTTGCTGGTGCGCAGCCGTCCATCGGGCTTGGCTGGATTCACCAGGAGCAGATGGCTGTTGTCTGGGATGAGGTCAAGGGCGGCTTCAAAGCGATCGGCCAGGTCGCTGGGGCAGTTGTTGCAGAACGGACTGCGCTGCAGCAGCACGACGCGGTCGCCGGTGCCGAAGGGAGGGGTGCGGGCTTCCTCCAGCGCTTGATCGGCCTGACCCGTTTCAGCGCCATCCAGCCGGCTGAGGTTGATGCTGGCCCAACTGGGATCGAGCTTGGCCTGGATCAACGCCTCGATGGCGCGATCACGGGCGGCGGCGTCATCGCCCCAGATCAGATGAATCGGCATCACCGCGCGGAGCGTTCGCTGATGATGCCAGGTATGGCTCTTGATCATCCAATCTTCAGCGAGAGCATCCGGCTGATCCGCTCTGAGCTGGGAGAGACGGGATTGGATCCCTTGCAGCAGCAGGTGCTGGAACGGCTGGTGCATAGCAGCGGAGATCTCAGCCTCGGAGCGTTACTGCGCTTCAGCCCTGGAGCCTGTGAGGCCGGCCTGGCGGCCTTGCGAGCGGGGGCGCCGATCCTCACGGACACAGCCATGGCCGCCGCGGCAGTGGGTCCGATGGCGCAACGCACCCTGGGGACCCGGGTGCGAACGGTGCTGGAGTGGGCGCCGGATCAAGCGCCGGAGGGATCCACCCGGACGGCCGAGGGTCTTCAGCGGGCCTGGTCATCCTTAAGTGAGGACGCGGCGGTGCCGGCGCCGGTGGTGTTGATCGGCAGTGCACCCACGGCACTGGAGCGGCTGCTCGACGCTGTGGCGGTGGGCGCGCGTCCCGCGAGCCTGATCATTGCGATGCCGGTGGGATTCATTGGCGTGTTGGCGAGTAAAGCGCGCCTCGCCAAGAGTGAGCAGTGCCATATCCGGCTGGAGGGCACCCGCGGTGGTGCGGGGTTGGTCGGGGCGGCGGTGAATGCCCTGCTCCGCGCTGCAGTGCTCTCAGCTGAATGAGTTGGAGTGCGAGATTTGTTGCCTCTGATTGCAACAATTCCCGGTGTACAATCTGTACATCAGGTTGAAGTGTAAATAGCACATGCAGGATTTTGAAAAATTTTCTTCTTCTTTGTTCTTGCGTGGTGTAACCGGCGACTCGGATTCACCAGAGGGTGAAGCGAATCAGAGAACGTTCATCATTTTTGGCGTGCCCCGGGGCGGCACCACCATGGTGGCCAGGGTTGCGGAGCAGCTGGGCGTTCCACTGGGCTCGAAGTTGCCCTCGAATTACGAAGACGACGAATTCAATTACGACAAGATGCCAGAGGAGATCAAGGAGGACCCCAAATTGGTAGCCCGTGGCTTATTGCGTGCGATTAATCGGCGCAACGCAAAGCATGACGTGTGGGGGTGGAAATATCCGCGTGCCCACCTTTATCTGCCCTTGATTATCAAACAAGTGCGCAATCCGCAGTTGATCTGTGTGCTGCGAGATCCGGTGGCGTCGTCGTTGCGACCGTTGTCCCGTAAGCGCGTCCAGAAGGAGGGCAAGGCGCAGTTGCCCACGCGGGTGATCAAGCAGCACCTCAGCTGGCAGCTCAAGAACATTGAGCAGATTCACAAGTTCAACCGACCGACCTTTCTGTGCAGTTACGAGAAAGCGATTCTTGATCCGGCTGGGTTTGTCGCGGATCTGGCCAGCTTTATTGATCTGCGCAAGGACGAGCAGAGTCTTGCTTCAGCGGTGGAGCAGATTCGTCCTGGCGGCTATATCCAGTCTTGATTTAGAGCAGGTTGTAGCCCTGCCAAAGCGACCGGACCGTGTCGCCATGCCGATCGGCGACAAACTCATAGGTGGGTTTGAAATGTTGGACCAGTTTGTAGTTCAGCTCGTCGGGGATGGCGCTGCTCTTGGGTGAGGCGTTGAACACCTGGGAGGAGTCGAACGGCTTCAGGGGGATCTGGAGAAACGACTGAATGCGTTGGAAGTTGTCGGCGTCGAATAGATTTTCATAAAAGCCGTAGTGAATATTGCCTGGTTCGAACGCTCGCTCGAGCTGATGGATTGTTTTTTCATATTGTGATTTATAGCTTGTAAAGCCATCCTCCATGGCTTTTTCCATGAATTCAAATTCGTCGAACCGATCTTTTTTGGCTCCGTTCATATTGCGTTCTTTCATCCTGGCCAGGGACCACACCCGTTCAACTGGGTCGCGCATTAAGAAAAAGACTTTGATGTCAAAGCCTCTGGCTTCGAGGCCTTTGCGGATCAGATTGAAAGTCTTGGTTTTCAGTAGGGCGTAATTGGGTGTGATGTCGCCCACGGCATCCACCTGTTCGTTCTTCAGGAAGAGGTAGTCAAAATAGTCGAAGTAGTGATCGACGTTATCAATGAATGCCAGTTCTAGTGCTGTGTATTGCGCCTTTTTGCGCCCCATGTTTTGGTTGCGCCCCAGGGTGCCGCGTTTGTAAGCGTTGAGGATTTTGTTGATTCGTCGATCTCGGAAGCCGTTTTTGGCTTTTTTGCTGTTTTTTACTTTTTCGTAGTCTTCAATCGCGTCGAAGACGTGATATTCCTTGCGGAAGCCCAGATCAACATTTGGATTACCGTTTAGCTGGCGATGAAGCCATGTGGTGCCACCCTTTTGCGCGCCGACGCCGAGGATAAAGGTTTTCGTCATCAGGGCTGCCTTTTACGTATTTTACCCCAGTCCTTGCGGGCGTTGGTTGATGTGTCCCTTGCTTCAGAGCTGGGTGTAGCTGAACTGTTCAAATTCCTCGGCAAAGCAGGCGTTGATGATCTTGATCTCGTCAGGTTTAAACAGCTGCTCTGGTGTTGTTTTGGCGGTGGTCTTGGTCTGCTTCAGGTGTGGCAGTGGGTCGACTTTGTTCTGGCCAAGTTTGTGCATCAGAATTTCATAGTCGTGATTCAAGCGTTCGTAGCGCAGATAAAAGGTAGGGCGCAGATGTCCTTTGGCGTCTTTGTAGAGGTCAATGTTGGTGCGAAGGCTGCGTTGCGAGGCTTTCTCGAGAAAGCGCTCTTTGGCCTGTTGAAACAACGGGCTGTTGGCATCCAGTGAGCCCGTGTTGCGCTGCTGGACGGCTTCTTTATTCGCGGCGTGCTTGATGCGCGAGAGGGCTTGTTCGTAGGGGCAACGGGTGATGGCGATGATCGTCCAGTGCTTGTTGAACCCCCCGAAAGCCTCTTCCATCGCGGCGAACGCCATGTGCCCTGCATAGGTGCCACGGGGCTTGCGAATGGATGACCAATCAATGTTGTGTTGTTGTTGCTCTGTGCCGAGCAGTGTTGTTCGATAGCGCGCCAATTTCTTGGCGTCGGCGCCATAGTTTTGCGCCATTAAGCCCGTTGCCTTGAGGCGCAGCAATTCGTCGATTGGAGTCATCGGCGTCAGGATGTCGCTGCCAGTGCAGAGCGTGCTGAGGCCCACTTCAACGCTGGTTCCGGCGACCTTGCGCCCCTTGATGAAGGCAAACCGATTGGCTTTGGAGATGATCATCGTCTGCCCTGGGCCAGTGTGATTCTTCCTCCCTGCCAGCTCAGCGTCCAGCCCCCGCTCAGGCAGGCCTGTCCCCCCGGTTGTCCTGCTTCCAGGCGTCCGCTCAGTTCCAGCAGCTGCGCTGCGGACACCGTTGGGACTCCGCTGGTCTTCAGCCAATGGGCCAGCAACTGTTGGCGCGTGGTGGTCGACAGTGCCGCCAGCCGGTGGCGGTCCAGGTCACTGCCGTGGCCCAGTTGCCGTAGGGCCAGGTCGCTGAGTTCCCGGCGGCTGCGCTCCTGATCGGACAGTCGTTCCGCCAGGGCCGCCATGCGGATGCTGCAGCCCGGATGCAGGGTCTCCAGTACCGGCAGCACGCTGTGGCGGATGCGGTTGCGGGTCGGAATCGGGCTGGCATTGCTGGGGTCCAGCCAGATGGGTAGTTGCAGCTCGGTGCAAATGGAGGCGGTGTCACCGCGGCTCAGTTGCAGTAGAGGCCGGCGCAAGCGGGGGCCGTTGGGGTGGTCTGTCGAGAGTGCACGTTGGCCGGGAAGGCTGCACAGGCCTGCCAGGTCGCTGCCGCGGGCCAGGTTGATCAGCATGGTTTCCGCTCGATCGCTGGCGGTGTGGGCGGTGACGGCGTCCGCGTTCAGGCGCCTGCAGTGGTGCAGCAGTTCGCGGTAGCGCCACGCCCGAGCTGTGCTTTCGCTGCTGGCGTCTCCGGGGTCGGCCCGGCTGATCAACAGCGTTTGTCCGTGCTGTTGGCACCAGGCCTCCAGTGCGCTGGCGATCTGGCCCGAGTTCGAATGCCAGCGATGGTCGCCGTGCCACACCTGTAAGGACCAGTGGTGCAGGTGGCGTAGATCCAGGAGTAGCCGCAGCAGGGCCATGGAGTCCTGACCACCGGACACGGCCAACAGCAACCGGCTGTGCGCTGGCAGCAGCGTGGGTTGATCCAGCAGTTGGCGATGGACGCGGTGATGCCAGCGACTCCACCCCTGCCCGTCCATGGCCGTCACCCCTCCGATGGGAGACTGAGATCATCGTTGTCCACCACCATGACCCGTCTTCAACAGCTTCCTGCTGCCCTTCAGCAGAGCCTGGTTGAGCGTCGCACTCTCAAGGTGATTGCCGGCCTGATGAATTTTGATGCGGCCAGCGTGGCTCGCGTCGCCCGTGCCGCCGGCCATGGCGGTGCTGATCTGATCGATGTGGCCTGTGATCCCGCACTGGTCCAGCTGGCGATCGAGGCGTCCGGTGGTGTGCCGGTGTGTGTGTCGTCGGTGGAGCCCGAGCAGTTCCCCGCTGCTGTGGCCGCCGGTGCCGTGATGGTGGAGATCGGCAACTTCGATGCCTTCTATCCCGAGGGGCGGATTTTTGGCGCCGATGAGGTGCTGGCTTTGACCCGTCAGACCCGGGCCCTGTTGCCCGACGTGGTGCTGAGCGTCACCGTTCCCCACGTGCTGCCGATGGACCAGCAGGAGCAGCTGGCCGTGGATCTGGTGGCCGCCGGTGCCGATCTGATTCAGACCGAAGGCGGCACCAGTGCCAAGCCCTTCAGCGCCGGAAGCCTCGGTTTGATCGAGAAAGCGGCGCCCACCCTGGCGGCGGCCCACAGCATCAGTGCGGCGCTTCAGGCCGCTGAGCTGGAGGCCCCAGTGCTGTGTGCCTCCGGTCTGTCCTCCGTCACCCTGCCGATGGCGATTGCCGCTGGTGCCAGCGGCGTCGGCGTCGGCTCGGCGGTGAACCGCCTCAGCGATGAGCTGGCGATGGTGGCCGTGGTGCGCGGTCTGCGCGATGCGCTCACCACGTCGGTCGCGAGCCGCGTCTGACCTCAGGCCTGCCGTTGACGTCGGCTTGAGCAGGGCATCGGTGGCCGTGTTGGTCGGCACCGATGCCCTTTTGCATTGCGCAGTCCCCCTAACGTGACCGACCCGGCGCCCAGCTCCGTTCTGACATGCCCGCTTACGACCTGACGGCGCCGTACACCCCCAAGGGTGATCAGCCGACGGCGATCGCTCAGTTGGTGAAGGGTGTGAATGGGGGCGAGCGCTATCAGACCCTGCTGGGAGCCACCGGCACGGGCAAGACGTTCACGATGGCCAACGTGATCGCCAAGACCGGACGCCCGGCGCTGGTGCTGGCGCACAACAAGACCCTGGCGGCTCAGCTCTGCAATGAGTTGCGCGAGTTCTTCCCTGAGAACGCTGTCGAGTACTTCATCTCGTATTACGACTACTACCAGCCGGAGGCTTACGTTCCGGTCAGCGACACCTACATCGCCAAGACGGCGTCGATCAACGAAGAGATCGACATGCTGCGCCACTCGGCCACGCGCTCGTTATTTGAACGCCGCGATGTGATCGTGGTGGCTTCGATCAGTTGCATCTACGGCCTGGGCATTCCCAGTGAATACCTCAAGGCGGCGGTCAAGTTCGAAGTGGGCGAAACGCTCAATATCCGCGGCCAGCTGCGCGAGCTGGTGAACAACCAGTACAGCCGCAACGACACCGAAATTGCCCGCGGCCGTTTCCGGATGAAGGGCGATGTACTCGAGATCGGGCCCGCCTACGAAGACCGTCTGGTGCGGATCGAGCTGTTCGGCGATGAGGTGGAAGCCATCCGCTATGTGGACCCCACCACCGGCGAGATCCTCCAGAGCATGGAGGCGGTGAACATCTACCCCGCCAAGCACTTCGTCACCCCCAAAGATCGCCTGGACACCGCGATCAAGGCGATTCGCACGGAGATGAATGAGCGGCTGGATTTCCTCAATAGCGAAGGCAAATTGCTGGAGGCGCAGCGGCTGGAACAACGCACCAAGTACGACCTGGAGATGCTGGGTCAGGTGGGCTACTGCAACGGCGTCGAGAACTACGCCCGCCATCTGGCCGGTCGTGAGGAAGGCACGCCGCCGGAATGTCTGATCGATTATTTCCCTGACGACTGGCTGCTGATCGTTGATGAGAGCCACGTCACCTGC
>JBMZMY010000029.1:0-22643 GCA_049619435.1 Synechococcus sp. | reverse complement strand
ATTTTGGTTCTTGCCTGAAGAAGACTTTGTTTGATCCAGATGATTAGCGAAAGCTGAGAAGCCTATGCAGTTCTCAGGGTTCACCCCCTTGAGAATGTTGAACTATCCTGGTGCCCATGGCGGTGTGGAACCACTTCGATCCATCCCGAACTCGGTTGTGAAACGCATCAGCGGCGACGATATTTGGGGGGTAGCCCCCTGAGAAAATAGCTCGGTGCCAGGTAAAACATTTTCAAACTATCAAGGTTCATGCTGTTGTCTGAAGACAGCACATCAATCTTGAACGAAGAAACCACCTCCAAAAGAGGTGGTTTTTTTGTGCCTTCTTCCATGGCATGCAACGATCACGGCAGCGGCACTTTGCTGGGGATCCCAACGGCACGTGGATAGGTGCGAGGGCATGGCGCGGTCGGCGACAATCTGATCACATGACGCACACCACGGCCGTCAGGAAGTTCGATTTTTTGAATTGATTTGATCTCTGTTTTAAGGATCTTGGCCGCTCTGGCTAAATCGAGTTGTTGTTGATCATCCCAGTGCCCTCGATATAGCAGAGCATCGCCTTTTTGCTTCAATAAAGGGGCAAGATATTCGGCAACAACGGGGGCGGTTGCTACTGCTCTGGCCATGGCTAGGTCATAACAACCACGGCATTGTTTCTGCTGACCGGTCTCTTCAATCCGCTCGGTTCGTACCGTGATGCGATCTGATAAACCAAGCTCTGCTGCCATGGCTTGGACCGCGGTTGTCTTGCGTCCGACGGAGTCAACCAGTGTGAATCGACTACCTGGGAGTGCGATGGCTGCAGCCAGGCCAGGAAATCCGCCACCTGTGCCCACATCAATGCAACGTCTTGGTTGATCGGCAGAGCTCAATTCGTTCTGCAGAGGCCAGAGACTGTCAAAAATCTGATTGATCCAAAAATCGTTGTCTTCGACGAGGCGCGTCAAATTCACTTTGCTGTTCCATTGACGCAAACTGTTTTGAAGTTCAAGCAGCTGGTTCTTCTGGTCTGCCGTTGGTTCCCATCCGAGGTTCTGCCAAAAGCTGTTGTCCGGCATGGTTGCGTTGGACATCAGCTGGATTCCTCTCTCCCTAAACTCAATTTTCGCAGATCTAACGACACCCCTTTCGCGTGAGCTACTACCAGCGACTCGGGGTCGACGCTTCTGCTAGCTCGGAGGCGTTAAGACAGGCGTTCCGAAGGCGTAGCAAGGCCCTTCATCCCGATACGACATCTCTTCCAGCAGACCAGGCGGCACGGGAGTTCCAACAGCTTTGTGAGGCCTATGACGTCCTAGCTGATCCCCACCAGCGACATCTCTACGACGCGCAACTTGGCAGCCCAACCACCAAACCGTTACGCGCAAGAGGGCCGAAGCCCTTTGAGTCATCGACTGGAAAGGGAATCGGGGAGCGTCGCCCCTTATCTGGCGGCGAGTGGTTTGCCCTGGTGTTGTTGGCTGGAGCTTTGATCCTGAGCCTGATTGTTGGCCTTGGCCTGGCTGCGTTCCAGGGCAAAGAGTGGCAAGTGGCACCGGTCTGGATGACGAGTGAGCAGACTCAGGGGAGCGGGCACGTTCTGGATGGCCGAGTTACCGACAGCCGAGACCCCTCTCAATCAACATTCGATTCGCGCCCTTGAGCTCTGGCTTTCTCAGATGGGAGCCAATGTTGTGGACGGGAATCCCTGCCAGTGGCGGCTCGTTCGCGCGGATTGGACCGCTGACCTATTGCTGGAACAGGACGATCTTGTCGTGGTTTGGGGGGCCGGAGACAGCACTGAACAACGTTGTTCGTTGCCCTATGGCTTGAGTCGTCAGGATGTTGAGGCTGCGATCAGTGCAGGTCCCTGAGTCTTAAAGCTCTTTGAGAGCTGCTTCAATCGCGTCGTAACACTGGCCGAGTTGTTGATCGGTGGTGCACAGCGGCGGCAGCAAATACACCACCTGACCCAGCGGTCGCAGAAACACACCATGCTCCATGGCGATGCGTTTCACCGTTGGCCCTGCGGGATTGAGGTATCCCGCTGGTCCTGCCACGTTGAGGTCGAAGGCCGCGATTGTCCCGGTTACACGGATCCGCGTCACCGTCGGATGGCTAGTGAATCGCTGCAGTTGTTGGAGGTGACGCTGCTCAAATCCGAGGAACGCAGTCGGGTTGGCTTCCAACAGATCCAGACTGGCATTGGCAGCAGCACAGCCGAGGGGGTTCGCGGTGAAGCTGTGCCCATGCCAGAGCGTGAGGGCCGGATCCTGGCCGATGAAGCCTTCAAAAATGCGTTCGCTGGCCATGGTCACGCCCATGGGGAGGCAGCCGCCGGTCAGGCCTTTGGAGAGAGCTATCAAGTCCGGCTGAACCTCGGCGCGATGACAGGCGAACCAATCACCGGTTCGCCCGAATCCGGTCAGCACCTCATCGGCAATCAGTAGGGCGTCGCTGTTGTGGACCCGTTGGGCCACAGCCTGGACAAACTCCGCTCGCACCATGGCCATACCGCCGGCGCCTTGCACCAGTGGCTCGAGAATGACGGCCGCGGTTGGCGTCTCCAGCAGCTGATCCAACACCTGAAGCGCAGCTGTTTCCTTCTCCTCCACAGCGTCGTCGCCCCACCAGGTGCTTGGCCAGGGGGCTCGGGCCACTGGGAACAACTTCTGCTCGAAGGGCTCACTGAACAGATTGCGCTCCCCAACGGCCATCGCCCCAAAGGTGTCGCCGTGATAAGCCCCATCGAAGGCAATGATCTGTTGCCTGGGCTTCCCCTGGTTGTGCCACCACTGGCAGGCGATTTTCAAGGCGACTTCTACCGCGGTGGATCCGTTGTCTGAAAAAAACAGTCGTTCCAGACCTGTGATCGCACTCAAGCGCTCGGCCAAGCGCTCGGCGGGCTGATGGGTGAAGTCCGCAAAGATCACCTGCTCCAGGCGCTGGGCCTGTTCAGCGATTGCTGCAGCCATCACCGGATGTCCATGCCCGTGCAGGGTCACCCACCAGCTGCTGATGGCATCGATCAGAGGGGGGCCCTGCTCTCGGAACAGCAAGGACCCCTCCCCCGAGATCACCCGTTGCGACGGGGCTGCTGTCGCCACCGACGTGAATGGCGGCCACAGATTGGGATGGCGGGACCCGGCCTCGAAGGACGCCATGGTCTCCCACGCAACTTTTGCCATATTGAAGGAGTGTGGTGAGAGGTCCCGTGACCACCATCCGTACCCGCCGACTGTCCAATCGTTTTGTCGCTCCAGCCCGGTCGGTTAATCGCTTCGATGACCTAGGCCATCGCCCGGTCGATGTGTTTGCTGAAGGAGGCTGGCCTTCGATTCGCAGCTCCCTGGAGATCCAGGGTTGGTCGCCCTCTCATCTCGACCAGATCCATGAACAGCTGCGTCAGGGTTGGCCTCTGGCGATCGCCCTTCATCACGCGTCGATCCGACTCGGCAGCTGCCCGCGTCGTTCCACACCAGGTTGACTCAGGCGTCGCAGTTGTTGGTGCAGATCCTGCTCGACATCGGTGAACAACACCAGGACGGCACTGCACAACAGGGCGACCAGAAGCGTCACCAGGCTTTGTTGATGTTTCATCGTTGCTGCTTGGCCAGGACCTGCGCAAACACCTGGCTGAGCCCCTGCTGGACCCAATGCTGTTGCAGCTGCTGGGCGTCCAGAGGGTCCAATGGTGGCAGGTGGCCGATTACCGACACCTTGCCGAACTGTTCCAAGGTGGCTGGATTATCCGCATGGGGTGGACCGTTGAGAATCACTCCGATGACCTCCAGACCGCGATGTCGCAAGGCTTCGAGGCTGAGCAGCGTGTGGTTCAGCGTGCCTAGGCCGCTTCTGGCCACCAAGACGATGGGGCATGCCCACCGCTGCAGCTGATCGAGTTGAAGCCAGTTTCGCGTCAGAGGCACCATCAAGCCGCCAGCGGTTTCAATGATCAAGGGTCCTGACGTGGTGGGCAGTTGAAGGCGGTCTGGCTCGAGGGGGTGGGCATCCAGTTCGGCGGCCCAGTGGGGTGAGACGGGCTGCTGAAAGGCATAGGCCTCCGGCAGCAGGCGATCGGGGGGAAGCCCGAGCAGCTGTTGGACTCGACCACGATCTCCGCCCCCATCAAGACCGCTCTGCACCGGTTTCCAATAGGTGGCGTTGAGGCCCTGAACCAGCCAGGCACTCACCACGGTCTTGCCGACATCGGTGTCGGTGCCGCAGACCACGATGGGAGGTGAGGGAGGAGTCATCGACGCACCAGCAGCAGTTGCAGGGACCAGGTGAGGTTGACCGCTCCGGTGACCTCGTGGCGTGGCCAGGCCCGCAGCAACCGTCGCATGGCTCCACCCCCTAAGGGTTGGTGCTGGGTGGCTTCGGCACCAATGTCTGCGAAGGAGCGAAGCAACTGCGATGGGTCATCACTGCTCTGGGTGAACCGCAAACGCTGGTCCAGCAGAACGTGATGGGAGGCCACAGCCGTTCGCAGCTCGTCGGCGTCTGGAAACGCCAGTGCGGTGCAGGGCACGGACGCGGCCTCCGCGGCAGTGTGCCATTGCGGAAAGCTCCCCTGAACGGGCACCGCAATGGCCAGGAGCCCATCGGGTGTCAGAGCTTGGCACCACTGGCGGAGGTGTTGAGCGGGTGATGCCAGCCAATGCAGGCAGAAACTCGATGCCAGCAAGGCTGGAGTGGAGGGGAGTTGGGGTAGGCCTCCGGCGAGATCGTGCTGGAGCGTTGTGGCCTGCACGGGCTGTTGGCGAAGCATTGCAGGACTGCCATCCACCCGCAGCACCCTCTGATGGCGGTGGCGTTGTTCGATCGCATCGGCCAGGAGACCGCTGCCGCTGCCCAGATCCATCCATAGGCCTGAGGGGACGGGCGTCCGACGGATCCGTTCAGCCAGGCGGACGGCGACGGACCGTTGCAGGGTGACGCAGCGGGAGTAGTCCGCAGCTTTGGCACCGAAGCAGTGCAGCACGCGATCGCTCCATGGGCGTGTCATGGGCGAGTCATGGGCGTTGGTCCAACCAAGGCAGCAGCTGGTTCAGAACAGCCGGCATGATCAGGGCATGGCCCCAGCCTGGTGCGTTGCAATGGCCGACGTCGCGCAACCCGTGAGCGTCGAGATCCTTCAGCAAGGCTTGATGGGTCTCGGTGGTCACCACAGCATCGGCCCCCCCTTGGACAACCAGGATGCGGGCGTGATCCGGCAGCCCGCTGGGAAGGCCCTCGGTCGTCGCCAGATGCTGGAGGTCGGCCTCCAAGCGATCGCGTCCGATGGGGGTGAGTCCATCGCGCAGCAGGCGATTCGGTGGCAAGGCAGAGCTTGGGAGCGGATGGGCGACCTGGGCAAAAAAGCGCTCGAGCATGGCGATGCCATCGCCCTGTTGCAGGCTTCGGGTCATCCCATCTAGTCCGGTGATCAGGCGTCGGCCCGCTCGGCCGTTGGGGACGAAGCGCCCGAAGCTGGCGAGCAGGATCAGATCGCTGGCTTGAGCCAAGGTGCTGTTGGGAACGAGATGCCAGCCCAGGGAATGGGCCACCAGCACACGACGCTCCGCCTCAGGGGACCAGCTGGGATCGTGCGGTGAGCCGCCGTCGTAGCCGCGGTCTCCATTGCTCCAACACCAGCCGTCGGCCTCCAGCACGGATTGCCAGTGACTCCAGCTGGCGGGGGAGCCGGCCCAGCCATGCATCGCAATCACTTGCTTCATCGCGCTCCCAGGGCCTCCACCAGCCGCTCGGCGGTGCCGGCGGGCAAATCGCGTCGTAGCACCAGCCGTAGTCGAGCGGAGCCTTCAGGCACGGTGGGGGGGCGAATCGCGATGGTTAAGAGACCCTGGCTTTCCAAGGCTTGTTGGCGATCCAGGGCCGTTTGATCGGCCCCGAGCA
This sequence comes from Synechococcus sp., assembly GCA_049619435.1. Lineage (GTDB taxonomy): Bacteria > Cyanobacteriota > Cyanobacteriia > PCC-6307 > Cyanobiaceae > Parasynechococcus. Next base: position 16,763 of record JBMZMY010000029.1, on the reverse strand, counting down.
CCAGCGGCAGCACCGGGCCCAGGCCCGGGGGGCGAGGCCAGCCCGCCTGGACCAGGTGGTCTCGCCAGCGCCCGGCCCGGGCTAGCAGCTCAGCCCCCCAGCCTGGATGCTCCTGGATCAGCTGCAGGGCTTGGAGGGCCCCGGCGGCGAGTGGAGGGGCCAGGGCTGTGGTGTAGCGGAAGGCCCCACTGGTTTGCAGCAGCTGCTCACCCATCGCTCCGTCCCCGGCGAGGAAGGCCCCACCACTGCCGAAGGCCTTGCCGAAGGTGCCACTGATCAAGGTCACCGGGGCGTCAAGGCCATGGCATAGCCCGCGCCCACCGTGTCCAAGAACCCCCAGGGCATGGGCTTCGTCCACGAGCAGAGCGGCGCCATGGCTCTCGCAGCATTCGGCGATGGCCTGGAGATCCGGACTGGTCCCCTCCATGCTGAACAGACTTTCGGTGACGACGACAACCGGAGGTTGTGCTGCGCCCAGACGCTGCGCGAGATCGTGGATGTCGTTGTGGCGGTAGCGGACGAGACGGGCGCCGCAGGCACGGATGCCCACCAGCAGCGAGTGATGAATCAGCCGGTCGGCAATCACGGTGGTGTGACGGTCGGCCAGTGCGCTGAGGGCGGCGATGTTGGCCTGAAATCCACTGGGGTACAGCAGCACCCGGTCGCGCTGTAACCAGCCAGCCAGGGCGTCTTCCAGGGCTACATGGCTGGGACGGCTGCCGGTGACCAACCTCGATCCGCCCGAGCCCAGGCCCTGATGGCGTAGTTCCCGTTCGGCAGCCTCCAGCACCTGCGGGTCACGGCTGAGCCCGAGGTAATCGTTACTGGCCAGATCGAGCAGTGGTGGCGCATGGGGGGATCTCTCTAGCAGCCACGGATCGTGGCCTCGACTCCAGGTGCGCAGCTGTCGACGACGGGTGGCGGGAACATCAGGCATGGCCACAGTCTGGAATGACTGACGCCGCAGGATGGAGTCAGTAGCAGCCGATGCGGCATGTCCTGGGAGCGTTTCACGCTGTTGTTTCCGCTGTGGACGGTGTTGGGTGCCGGGCTGTCTCTGGTGGAACCGGGGCTGTTCAGCTGGTTCCAGGGTTTGTGGATCACCGCCGGACTGGGCGTGATCATGTTGGGTATGGGTTTGGGGCTGACCCCGCAGGATTTTTTGCGCGTGGGGCACCATCCCCGTCCGGTGGTGATCGGCGCGCTGTCGCAATTTCTGGTGATGCCTTTCTTGGCGGCGGGCCTGGCTTTGGTGTTGCGCTTGCCGGCGCCGCTGGCGGTGGGGTTGATTCTGGTGGGGTGTTGTCCCGGTGGCACCGCCAGCAATGTGGTGGCGTTGATTGCCCGGGCGGACGTTGCACTCTCGGTGGTGATGACCATGGTCAGCACGTCCATGGCCGTGGTGCTCACGCCACGGCTCACCGAAACCCTGGCCAGTCAATACGTGCCCGTCGATGGGGTTGCTCTGCTGCTGAAGGTCCTACAGGTCGTGGTGGTGCCGGTCAGCGTTGGTGTGTTGTTGAAGCAGGGAACGCCACGACTGGCGCAACGGATCGAGCCGGTGATGCCCCCGCTTGCTGTGATCGCCATCGTGCTGATTGTGTCCAGCATCGTTGGCAGCCAGAGGGATGTGCTGCTCGATCAGGGCCTCACGCTCGTGTTGGCCTGCGTCCTGCTGCATGCCGGTGGTTTTCTGCTCGGTTGGCTGATTCCCCGAGCTCTGGCGGAACCGGAGGCCACCTGTCGAACGATCAGCGTGGAAGTGGGGATGCAGAACTCCGGCCTTGCGGTGGTCCTGGCTCGGAGTGGTTTCAGCAGCCCACTCACCGCTTTGCCGGGAGCGATTTCAGCTGTGGTCCACTGCATCATCGGCAGCGCGCTTGCGGGGCTGTGGCGTCAACAACGATCGGATCAGTCTTCGGCTCGGCCGTAATGCAACTGACTGAGCAGACGCGCCGCCAGTCCTCTGGAGACCTGTCGCTCCACGAGCAGCGTGCAGACCCAGTCGAACAGCGGTCGTGCATCAGGACACTCTGCAAGGCGTTGTTCCAGCCGAAGAACATCGTCAGCGCTGCGGCAACCCCGTAACGCATCGATCAACGTTTCATTCGACGGAAGCGTTCGGAGCATGTCGCTGGTGGTCATTGAAGGGTTGGTGCGCTGCTTTCGTCATGGCATCGGTGCACCGCTGATGTCATCAGCGACGTTGCGATCCGCGTGATTCGCAAAAAAAAAGCCCTGACAGGCGTCAGAGCTCGAGCATTCTCTGTAAACAAAATATGAAGATTTGCTGGTGCGCGTCAAGGCACATTGCCACTGGTGATGGTCTCCATCGCTCTCCCTTATCGCGACCGCTGCGCCATGGAGGGTCAGCTCAGCCTCCTTAGGATTTCGTGATGAAGCAAGCATCGTCGGTGTCTTCAGCCCAACCGCCCGAGGATGCATCCAGCGCGACCAGCCTCGATCCAGCTGAGATTTTTCCCTTTCCCCTCGATGCGTTTCAGCTCGAGGCCATCGATGCCCTGAATCAAGGCCATTCGGTGGTGGTGAGTGCCCCGACCGGCTCAGGCAAGACGTTGGTTGGGGAATATGCGATCCAGCGCGCTCTGGCCCATGGCCAGAAGGTTTTTTACACCACGCCACTCAAGGCGTTGTCGAACCAGAAACTGCGGGATTTCCGCGAGCAGTTCGGGGAGGAGAACGTCGGGCTGATGACCGGAGACCTCAGCGTGAACAGGGAGGCATCGATCGTGGTGATGACCACGGAGATCTTCCGCAACATGCTTTATGCCGAGGCCGATCAACAGGACGATCCCCTCGCCGATGTGGAGGCCGTGGTCCTCGATGAGTGCCATTACATGAACGATTCCCAGCGCGGAACCGTCTGGGAGGAATCGATTATTCACTGTCCGCCACCGGTTCAGCTGGTGGCGTTGTCGGCCACCGTCGCCAATGCCGGTCAACTCACGGACTGGATCGAGAAGGTGCACGGCCCGACCACGCTCGTGATGAGCGACTTTCGGCCGGTTCCGCTCCAGTTCAGTTTTTGCAGTGCCAAGGGTCTGCATCCGCTGCTCAATGAGCAGGGCACTGGCCTGCATCCCAACTGCAAGGTCTGGCGAGCCCCGAAGGGGCACAAACGCAAAGGCCGCTCGGCTAAACCTCCCCAACCGGAACCGCCGCCGATCAGTTTCGTGGTGGCTCAGATGGCTGAGCGCGACATGCTTCCGGCCATTTACTTCATCTTCAGCCGCCGCGGATGCGACAAGGCCGTGCGCGAGCTGGGCTCCCAGTGTCTGGTGACGCCGGAGGAGCAGGCCAGGATTCATCAGCGGTTGACGCGGTACAGCACAGACAATCCCGAGGCGGTGCGAGATGGGATTCATGCCGATGCACTCCTCCGGGGAATCGCGGCCCATCACGCCGGTGTCTTACCCGCCTGGAAGGAGCTGATCGAGGAGTTGTTCCAGCAAGGCCTGGTCAAGGTGGTCTTCGCGACGGAGACGCTGGCGGCAGGCATCAACATGCCGGCTCGCAGCACGGTGATCGCCTCCTTGTCGAAGCGGACAGAACGGGGCCATCGCCCGTTGATGGGCAGTGAATTTCTCCAGATGGCTGGTCGGGCCGGACGACGCGGTCTGGATTCCCAGGGGTATGTGGTCACTGTGCAGAGTCGCTTCGAGGGCGTGCGTGAGGCCGGTCAGCTGGCCACGAGCCCGGCTGATCCGCTGGTCAGTCAGTTCACCCCCAGTTACGGGATGGTGCTGAATCTGCTTCAACGCCACGATCTGACCAAGGCCCGTGAGCTGGTTGAGCGCAGTTTCGGCCGTTATCTCGCCAGCCTTGACCTGGTCGAGGAGCAGGACACCCTCGCTCAGCTGCGCCTGCAGCTCGGACAGCTCGAAGGCGTGGCCGGGGATGTGCCCTGGGAGGATTTTGAGGCCTATGAAAAGTTGAGGGCCCGCCTCCGCGAAGAGCGTCGTCTGTTGCGCATTCTTCAGCAACAGGCGGAGGAAACCCTGGCCAATGAGCTCACCCTGGCGCTGCAATTCGCCAGCCCCGGAACGCTGGTGAGTTTGAAATCACCGCAACTGCGCGGCCGGGTTAGTCCGGCGGTGATCGTGGACAAGGTGGAGGGGCCTGGGCAGTTCCCGCTGCTGCTCTGCCTCACCGATGACAACCTCTGGATCCTGGTGCCTTGTCAGGCGGTCGTCAGTCTCCATGCCGAATTGAGTTGCCTGCAGGTGGATGGGGTGATTGGTCCCGAGCTTCAGCGCACGGGCGAGATCCGCCACGGGGACCAGGCCAGTGGAGGCCTGGCTTTGGCCGTGGCCCACATGGCGCGACGTCACGACATGGCGACACCCCAATACGACCTGGCCGGTGAAGTGTTGACCCAGGCCCAGTTGGTACGGGATCTCGAGCAGGAGCAGGAGCAGCATCCTGCCCATCGCTGGGGTGACCGCAAACAGCTCAAGAAGCACCGGCGGCGGATGGAAGAGCTGGAGCTAGAGATTGAAGAACGTCAGCATCTGTTGCAGCACCGGGCCAACCGGCACTGGAAAACGTTCCTGGCCCTGCGCGACATCCTTCAGCAGTTCGGTTGTCTGAACAACCTTGTGCCGACGGAAATCGGCAGGACGGTGGCCGCCCTGCGCGGCGACAACGAGTTGTGGCTGGGACTGGCGCTGATGAGCGGTCACCTCGATGAGTTGTCCCCCCCGGATCTGGCCGCCGTCTTTGAGGCCATCAGCACCGAGGTCAACCGACCGGATCTCTGGAGCGGCTTCCCTCCTCCACCGGCTGCTGAGGAAGCGCTCCATGATCTATCCGGTCTGCGCCGGGAATTGCTGCGGGCCCAGGAACGTTCAGGTGTGGTGGTGCCGGCCTGGTGGGAGCCTGAGTTGATGGGGCTGGTGGAGTCCTGGGCCAGGGGCACCGACTGGTCGGATCTCATCGCGAACACCTCCCTTGATGAAGGGGATGTGGTGCGGATCATGCGCCGCACCGTCGACCTGCTCTCTCAGGTACCTCATTGCGAGGCGATCAGTGAGCAGTTGCGCACGACGGCGCGTCAAGCGCTGAAAGCGATCAATCGCTTCCCTGTCGCTGAGTTGGAGGATCTGCTCAAGGGGGATGGCGCATCCAACCCGGCCACGGAACGGGCGGCGTAGCCCTCAGCTCTGCTGGGGCGTGGCCATCGTCAACGGGTTGACGATCTGATCAAACTCAGGGCCACTGATGTGACCCAGCTCCAGAGCGGCATCCCGGAGGGTCAAGCCCTGTTGATGGGCATGCTGAGCTATGGCACTGGCCTTCTCGTAGCCAATGCTGGGGGTGAGCGCGGTGACCAGCATCAGCGATCGTTCCAGCAGTCGACCGATCCGGGCCTGGTCCGGTTCCAGGCCCTCGACCAGATTGCGTTGGAAGCTGCGGCTCGCATCGCTGAGCAGCGTGATGCTCTGCAGCAGGTTGAAGCCGATCAGTGGTTTGAACACATTCATCTGCAGGTGGCCTCCAGCTCCGGCCGCCGCTACGGCGGCATCCAGACCGATCACCTGCGTGCAGACCATCGCCATGGCCTCGCATTGGGTTGGATTGATTTTTCCGGGCATGATCGAACTGCCGGGTTCGTTCGCTGGCAGACGCAGTTCACCGAGGCCAGCCCGCGGTCCGCAGCCCAGCAGGCGCACGTCATTGGCGATGCGTAGAAGTGCCACGGCCAGTAGGCGCAGTTGACCCATGCTCTGCACCAGTGCATCGTGACCAGCCATCACCGCGAAGAGGTTGTCGGCTGGGCGAAAGGGCAGACCCGTCTGGTGCTGGAGATCCCGGGCCACGGCCGACGCGAATCCAGGGGGTGCATTGAGGCCGGTCCCAACGGCGGTGCCACCGAGCGGTAAGGCAGTGAGTGTGTCCAGGCTGGCTTCGATCCAGCGGTGACATTGCTGCAGTTGATCCCGCCAGGCGGAAACCTCATCGCCCAGGCGAAGGGGAACGGCATCCTGCAAATGGGTCCGGCCGATCTTGACAATCGACATCCAGGCCTGGGCTTTGCTGTCCAGGCCTTGGATCAGGACGGACAGGGAGGGAAGCAGGGTGTCACGGATCTGCTGGGCCGCGGCGATGTGGATCCCAGCGGGGAACACGTCATTGGTGGACTGGGAACGGTTGACATGGTCGTTGGGATGAACCGGACGATGGCTGCCGAGCGCTTCGTTGCTCTCGAGGGAGACCAGATTGCTGATCACCTCGTTGATGTTCATGTTTGTCTGGGTGCCACTCCCCGTCTGCCAGACCTTCAGCGGGAACTGATCGTCATGGTGGCCAGCAGCGATCGCATCGGCGGCCTTGCAGATCAGCGCAGCCAAGGCTGGATCCAACAGACCGTGGGCTGCGTTGACCGTGGCGCAGGCCCGCTTGATCCGAGCGAGAGCATGAATCAGGTCAAGGGGAATCCGCTCTGAACCAATGGCGAAATTCTCAAGTGAGCGCTGGGTTTGAGCGCCCCAGAGCGCGTCGTCGGCCACCTCGACAGGACCCAGACTGTCGCGTTCGGTCCGGCAGGAACGGCTGGTCATCGGTTGTGTCGATCGCGCTTGGTCCTTCCCCCGATCATCCACTACCAGGGTGGAGCTCAGCGCTGGTTTGGTCGCAGGACCAGCCAGACCACCAGCAGGGTGCCGCTGAGACTTACCACCACATAGATCCAGTCGGCATAGGGGGTCCAGAACATCAGGCGTTGGCGTTCACGCATGCGATTCTGCGCGCTCCGTTCCCTTGCACCCGCTCCCTTGAGAGTCCAACGGTGTCATCGCCTTGAGCTGGCCATCGATCGGGCTGCGGCAGGGCAGTTGGAGGCCTATCTGTCGACTCCCGATCGTCCTCTCCGAGCCCTGCTCAATCGCCGCAAACTGGTCGATCGAGGCGACGGGCGGTTTCTGTACCAATCCCGGCCCTATGCGTTGTTGTCGTTTCAGATCAGGCCGGAGGTCGTCGTGCGTGCAGCCTGGACTGGCCCGTCATCCGGTCTGAGCCTTGTGTTCGAGCACTGCACGATTCATGGTCTGGGGGTTTTGGATTCCCTGGTTCAGTTCACCTGTGAGGCCAGGATCGTGCCAGCGGGCGATCGGTTGCTGGCCGAAGCTGATCTCGCGTTGGAGACCAATGGCATGGTCCGTTCGATGCCTTTGCCCGCTCGCCTGCTGAGGTCGATGGGAGAACGGGCGCTCGATCTTGTGGTGGCACGGTTGGAACGGCGCTGCCGCAAGGGACTCGTCCAAGGGGCTGAACGTTGGATCGCGGCACACCCTGGGATCGGGCACAGCTGAGAGCGATGCCCCTGAACCACCAGCCGCTGGCCCTGGCAAGGCGACAACAGCTGCGATAAGACAAGCATTGTCTGAGGGATGCTTCGATTTAGATGATAAATTTTGCTGAAATTGTAGGTATGGAATGTTTAGCTCTGGTGATTTCTGGGGGTGAGATGTAATGCAACAGGACAATTCGGCTCAGCCAATTATTTCTCTTGAGGATTTTTATATTCGAGCTGATAAGTCCGACGGCCATGTGACCAATCAGGTGGCCTGGAATTGGAGTGTGGCGCCAGGGGAACGCCTGGCTGTGATGACCTCCAACTCGTATCTGCGGTACCAGTTGATGGGAGTGTTGTCTGGGCTGGTTCCCGCGGTGGCAGGGCGACAGGTTCGTCGTGGTGTGATCGGTTGGCCGCTAGGGGGTGAAGGCGGTCTGGATAGCAAGTTGAAAGTCAGCCAAAACGTTCATTTTGTCTCTCAGTTGTATCAGGATCGACTTGATCCCGAGCACGTGTCTCTGGATTCGTTTTGGTCGCTGCTGGCTGAGCAGGGAATTGATCCTCAGATGGTTCAACGTGATTTCAGCTCCACTCAAAAATCTGTTTTTTTTACGGCTTTATCTCTGCTGTTTTCTTTTGATCTTTATCTGGTTCCAAAAACTAAATTTTTAATGTCGCGAGCTGGGCAACCTTTGCGCCAATTGTTTTTGAAGCGATCGCAGGGAGCCGCCTTGGTGACAACATCCGCCAATTCCCGATTTCTGCGTCAGTTTTGTAATCGTGGCTTGGTGCTGAGTCCTGTAGGTGAGCCTTTGTTTTTAGGTTCACTTGAGGAGGCCATGCTTCAGTTTGATCAGGCTCCAGGTCAAGGCGAGACTGAGGAGGCTGATGACGCTTTGATTCAGGGCCTGAATCTCCAGAACTCAGACCGCGAGACAGACGACCAAGACGACATCCTTTGAGCGACTGAACCCATGAATTCGTTTTCAAGAGCTGCGATCAAACTTCAGGAGCAGGTCAACATCATCTTGGCGATCTCTGAGTACGACAGACGTCGCAAAGCGGCAGGCAGTCGCATCGGCTCCTGGGAATCCTTGGTGCAGCCCCTGCAGATGATGATGTTTTTTGTTCTGATGCGAGTTGGTTTTAGCTCGCTGAAGGGCAGTAATCGATTCGCCGCTGGTGGAACGACAGATCTCTACTTCAATATCGTTATCTTCATGGTGACGGGGTTTTGCATTGTGTTCCTGTTTCGCAATGTGGCTCTGAAGGCTGTGAATGGCTTGAAATTAAGATCGCCACTGTATTACTCCCGGGTTCGACCTCTGGATATCCTGCTGGGATTGTCCCTGAATGATGTTCGTGCCTTGGCCACATTGACCTTGGCGATACTTGGGCTCACCTGGTATTTCACGTGGGATTTCCGTTTGGATAGTCCCGGCCTCGCCATCGTGACCTACTTGCTGACCGTTCTGATGGCGATTGGCTTTGGGTTGTGTGTTGTCTTCCTTGGCAAGCTCAATAAAACTCTGGTCAGAGTGATTAAACGAATCATTCAGCGGGTCATTATTTTTACGTCGGGAATTTTCTTCGCGACCTTTGAGATTCCAGCGTACGCTCGACCCTTTATTACCTGGAATCCTATTCTCCATGGGGTGGAGCTGTTCCGTTATGCCATGAATAACAGTTATCCCATCCCCGATATCTCCCTGGCCTACTTGGCCACTTGTTCTATAGTTACGTTTGCATTTTCGTTGATCCTGTATCGGACCAATGAATCGTTGTTGCTTGAGTCCAACGATGACTGACGTCTGACCCAAGGGTCCTGTCGCTGAACGCTCTCTTTAGTTGTATCTCCATGGCCAACCAGTCCTTCACCTCTCAGCCGCATCCCACCACCGGCTCCCTTCCCTGGGCGGCTGTGCCGGCGCCAGTGATGGCGTATGCAACACGGTTCGCTGAGCAGGACTGGCGCACTCGCCTCATGACATTGGCTCAACCGAGGGTGTTGGTGTCCCTGTTTCTGGCGACGTCAGCGTTGTATTGCTTCGGTATTGGCCGCGATCGCTATACAGCGGTGTCGGAGTTTGTGATTCAGCAAGCGATCCCTCTGAACACCTCATCGTCGTCGGTGTTGGGTGGTGCGGCGGGTGCCCCGCAGGTGCTGACGTCATTGGTGGATGGGCAATATCTTCAGGTGTACTTGGGATCGGCGGACGTGAAGAACCGCCTCTACCCCGAAGCCGCCACGCTGGAAACACTGTATCGACCCTCGTTTCCTGATCTGTTGAGTGGCTTGCCAGCGGGAAGCTCTCAACCGGCACAGCTCGACTTTTATCGCAGACAGCTCAATGTTGCACCGCAACCCTTAAGTGGCTCGGTGATTGTGAAGACCACGGGATTCACACCCACTCAGGCTCTGGATCTCAATCAGTCGTTGGTGTTGCAATCGCGACGCTTTGTTAATGAGGTAAATCAATCGATTAGTACGGATCAAAACTTATTTGCACAAAAGGAAGTAAAGCTTGCTGAGGACAAGCTTCGCTTGGCAACCAAAAAGCTCGAGGACTTTCAGGATCAATACGGACAATTAAACCCTGAAACAGAGCAGGAGGCGACCAGTTCATTCATCTCCCAACTGGAATCTCGGCTGGTTGATTTAAAGGTTGAAGAAGCAACCTTGCGCCGTCAATATCGTGATCCAGATGCACCCGAAGTTGCCTTTATTGCCGACCAGGTTGGCGAATTAGAGCGTCAGATTAATGAGGAGCGCCAGAAGGCTGTGAGTGAAACGGGTCGTGATTTGAATCGTCTCGCCTCCGAAGCCACATCCTTGCGATCGGACGTTGAGTTTGCCTCGAATTCCTTGTTGGCCGCACGCCTAGCGGCCGATAACAGTCGTCGTGAAAGCCAGCGTCAATTGAAGTTTGTGGTGATGCTGAATCAGCCTCAGCTGCCCGTTGCTCCGGATCAGAACTGGCGTTGGCAGGCTTTCCTGGCATCCATTGGCGTTATTGTTGTGGGCTGGGGTGTCGGCGGATTTGTCTTGGCGGCCATGAAGCGCGACTGATCAGGAGGAAATCAGAGTCCGTTAGGGGCGAATGGATCCCTTTCCTTTCCCCGCTAGGTAGTAGCCGCATGCTCGAGCAAAATGCAGCCTGCGGCGCTGTTTGAGTTGCTCGTTGCTGATTTCCGGATAAAGATCGACCGCTTTCTTATCGTTCTTACAGGATTGTTCGACCATCGCCAGCACATCCTTTTTGCTCGATGGCAGGGTTTCCTTGAGGTATTGGTTGTAGAAATGCCATTCCGTGTTGGCTCTCACGACGGTTTCTCGGAACGAGTAATCGTGGGAATGGCGCACCACGGCATTGGAGGCGTAGGCTTTGCGATAGCCCAGCCGCAAGATGCTGGCGGCCCAGAGTTGATCTTCTCCATAGATCACATCCGGAAGGGGATGCTGTTCCCAGACCTTGCGCCGTAAGCAGGAGTTGTTGTCGGAGTAAAACCGTTCATGACTGGCGACAGCTCCGGTAGGAGTCTGGCGAGCAGGATCGAGTTCAATCGGGATTCTGTGACTGCGATAGATCCATCGATTGAAGTGATTATCGAGATCATGAATAATCAGTTGATTGTGGGATCGATGGGCAATATGGCAACCAAAGACCCCTGCGACTTGGGGATCGTTCTCCATCGGGTCGATCAAATTCGCCAGCCAGAATGGATTGGCTGGTAGGGCATCCTGCGTGAGGAAGGCCACATACTCACCTTTGGCTTTGGAGGCACCGAGATTACGGGTTTTACCGTGGCCAAACTCCTGCTTTTGGATCGGAATGATTGTGATTCTCGGGTCATCTGGAATCGCATCAATGGCTCCATCACTGGATTCACTATCGATGATGATCAGTTCAAAACCATGGTCGATGTGCTGGTTGAGGCAGGCATGAATCACTTCCAGCAGTAAGTCGCCGCCGTTGTACACAGGAATAACGATGGAGACCTTGATCGAAGGATCTGGCCTGGGGGTGATGGCGCCCCGATCCAGGGCCTGGTTCACGGTGCCCTTGAGGAACGCTTCAACATCACGATTGGAATGGTCCCAACTGAGATCAGCGGTGGCGGCGAGGCCGGCCTCACGGCGTTGTTGCTGAATCGCCGTGTCGTTCAGCAGGCTCTGAAGTGCTGCGGCAAGACCATCGGGAGTCGCTTCGGCCAGTAGCGCGGTTCCTTCGTCGTAGGAGAGCCGGGTCTGTTCGGCGTCGATATCAACCACCGGCAGGCCACAGGCCATCATTTCGTTGGGCACCAAGGAGTAGTTGGTGCCCGAGAGCACCAGTCCAGCGGTGGCCTCTCGGTACAACGCAGCCAGGGATGGGGCATCGAGAAGTCCTGCATGTGTTGTTTTTGCTGGAATGCCCAGGTCGGGGAGATCTTTCTCTCCGAAGGTGATGATCTCAAAGGCTTCTCCAAGATCAAACAACCGCCTGAGGGCCAAGACGCCTAATTCGTACAGACGACGGGGTGTGCTGCGTCGCACGTAAAACGCGATTTTGTTGCGTTCACGGGGAATTGCCGCATCGGCTGAATAGATCTGATGGTCAACGGCGAGCGGAAATGCCATGGCTTGATTGCCATGCCGTTCCATCAGCTGCTGCAGCCATGGGCTGGCGCAAATGCAATGGAAGCCATGTTTGGCCCGATAGGCCTCCTCCGTTAGAAATGTTGCTGTGCCTCGGGCAAAGAAATAAGGCTCATAGTCTTGGACAAAATAAAAGCGTTCGATGAAGTTGCCCATGCCGAGCACGGGATAGGTGCTCATGCGATCGGTGGCAATGACCACATCACCGCTGACAAGATCTAAATCATGCTGGGCATTCCCGAGTAGGAAGACTTGATCGGTCTGCAGTTTGATGAAGAACTGGTCAATGATGCGTTTGTGCAGTTGGCTGGGGCGATTGCGCTTGTCTCCCTTGAGTTCTGAGTGAACCCAAATGGTGCAGTGGTGTCCACAGCGTTCCAGGTAATCAATGGCTCGAAAAATTGTTGTATGCCCCCCTAATCCCGGTGTGAAGTTGGGAATAACCCAATGAATATTCAGCTTCTCAGAGTTGACGGCCCAGGAAAAGGTGCGTTCGGCTTTGAGTTCCTGTTCGCGAAATTGGATGACTTTTTCAAAGCCATGCATGCTGAGCTTATTGCGCCCCTCAATGATGGCTTTGTCGCCTTTGTGCTGTTTTGAATGGTGATAGCCGCAGTAGGTGCTGACCAGTTTCTTTTGATAAAACTCGGTGCAACAAAGGCCGATCAGCCGTTCAATACTGTGGGCCAATGTTCCATCGATTTGCCCCCCTTCAGCATCGAAGTCATCGAAGCTGAGCTGCCAGTCGATCAGTGGCTGAAGGATGTCGGGTTTGCACCAAAACATTGTTCCCACAGGGAACTGAAAGCTGGATTGGGCCGTGATTGACTCCAGCCCAAGCTTGTTCAGGAGGGGTTGGGCTTTGAGGTAGTTGTTCTTTTCGTGCCCCCAACAGCTGTCATGTTTAATCCCGAGCGAAAGCGCGTAATTTTCAACGGGGTAAACCAATCCGTGATCTGGCTCGGAGAGGCTCAGGAGATTGGTTCGAATGACCTCCGCGGATCCAATGAGATTATCCAGGCAATGAAGAAACCAGCCACTCAGGGCGTTGCTGTGGGGACTCTTCTTTGAGTGGAGTTTGAGTAGGTAGTCGTAATGTCGAAGCTTGTCTCCAAATCCAGCGAGGAATGGACCAACATCGCGGCCTTGGTTGGGGAAGTGTTCAACCTCAAGGTTGTTGATGTTGCTGAGGGGGGCAAAGCAGCGTCGAATTGTGTCGACCGATTGAGCGCGTGTGGAGATATAAACGTCATATTGAAAGGGGATTCGTTTCAGGTAGTCAGCAATTGTCTGGCTGAGTTCTGGGTAATGAATATGGAGGATGACGGCGAATCGTTTGGACTGAATCTCCAGCCAGCGCTGTTCCTCTGAGGTGTGGAGTGGGGTTACTTTTTTGATATCAGCCATCTTTCTCATGAACTGAATGTCGTCCATGGAACAGCGGTTCTCATGGATGCCAAACTGAAAGAAATGACGCATGGGGTTATATCCTTCTTTTTTGACGTCTGGATATTTGCTCAGGTAGCTGTTGGTCTCAAACAGTTCGCTGGGGTCAAGGCCATTCTTCCATCCTGATGTGCAGTAATGCAGGACGAAATCTCCAGGTGATTGCAGCGTCTTTGCTTCGTTAGGTGGTAGTTGTTTGCGGTAGTACTCAGGATCAAAGACGTAGGCGTAATGGCATAAGTATTTGGTATCTTTTAGCTCGCTTGGCTTCAGTTTGTTGGTGTCAAGGCTGGCCAGGAAGGCTTTCAGCTCCTGGTTTAGAGGCTTTTTGCGATTGTTGGGTTGGTGGTCTCCTGGGGTGCGCCCTGCGAGGCCCAGCCTGCGCAGCTGTCGCCGCCAGCGTCTTGGGACCAAGCGGTCTGGCTGGAGGGAGCGCAGGGTTGTCCTGGCGGTGCGTCGCGTGGCCTGTCCCAGCTTGATCAGAGGCCCGGCCGATGGGTTGGACTTGGCCATGGCCGAACAGCGCAATGATTATTTAATTTAACACGTCTACAATCGCGTGTTGGCTGATTCTTTTTGGGCGCTAATTGTGTAACTTTTTGATCTGCTGAATCTGGGTAATATCTATTTCACGCCGAGGCGTTCGCCCTGGTATCCGGCGTTGTTTCTTACCTCCTGGCACCAGGTCTGGTTGTTCAGATACCACTCCACTGTTGTGGCTAATCCTGTGTTGACGTTGTGACGGGGTTCCCATCCCAATTCGGTGCTGATGCGTGTTGGATCAATGGCATAACGACGATCGTGACCAGGCCGATCGGTGACCCTTTTGATCAAGTCAAGGTGGGATGGCTCACGTTTGTTGAGTTGGTCGAGTTGTCGGCAAATGGTTTCCACGATCTCTTTGTTCGTGCGTTCACCGTGGCCTCCCACGCAATAACTGCGGCCATTGACGCCGTTGCACGCCGCCAGCAACAGCGCATCCACATGGTCCTCGACGTACAGCCAATCCCGAACATTCAGGCCATCGCCGTAGAGGGGGATGTCCTCTCCGGATGAGGCTTTGAGAATCACCACAGGGATCAGCTTCTCCGGAAACTGCCAGGGGCCGTAGTTGTTGGAGCAATTGGTCAGCACCACCGGCAATCCGTAGGTGTGATGCCATGCCTGCACGAGATGGTCACTCGCCGCCTTGCTGGCGGAGTACGGACTGCGGGGGTCGTAGGGGGTGGTTTCAGAAAAGCGTCCCTCTGCCCCCAATGAACCAAAGACTTCATCGGTGCTGATGTGATGCAGGCGGAAGTCCTCCTTGCGCTGGCCGCTCAGGCGTTCAAAGTGCTCTCGGGTGGCCTGGAGCAGGTTGAAGGTCCCAAGCACATTGCTGTCGATAAATGCCCCGGGGCCAGAGATCGAGCGGTCCACATGGCTTTCGGCGGCCAGATGCATCACCAGATCGGGATCAGCCTGCTGAACGGCTTGACGCACGTCATCGGCGTTGGTCAGGTCGACGCGCAGCAGTTGATGCCGTTCTGCGGCGCCATCGCCCAGGGCGTTCAGGGTGCGATCGATCGAGGTCAGATCACTGGCGTACCCCATCTTGTCGAGATTGAACACCGTGGCGTCGCTCTCCTTGAGCAGGCGTCGAACCACCGCGCCGCCGATGAATCCAGCGCCTCCGGTGACGAGAATCCGCTGGCGGCGCCCCAGCAGATCAGCGGCAGTGGGCATCGGGGTGGTCATGGCCGGAGGTCGATGGAGAAGGAGCTGAAAAAGACAGGGGTCAGCTGACGGATCCTGAGGCATGGGCCGTGGACTGCAGGACAGCCCTCAGGGCAGTTCTCCAGTGCTCACCGCCCAGCTCCAGGGCCTTGCGGGTCTCGCTGCAATCCAGCAGCGAGTAGTTCGGCCTGGCGGCTGGTGTTGGGTAATCGCTGGTTTGGATCGGCCGAACCACGGCCGGACTCTCCAGCAGACCCAGTTCAGCCGCCAACTCTCCGACGGCTACCGACACGTCATACCAGCTGGCGGCCCCGTCATCGCACCAGTGCAGAACCGGGGGCAGGACGCCCTGGGATCCCCGTTCAATGCTTTGCCAGCAGGCCTGGGCCAGATTGAGGGTGCTGGTGGGGCATCCCACCTGATCGGCGACGACGCCCAGACTGTCTCTCTCCCGGTGCAGACGCAGCATCGTGAGCGCGAAGTTCTTGCCCACAGGCCCCATCACCCAGCTGGTGCGCAGAATCAGCGCCCGTGGGTCATCCTTGAAAACGGCTTGGATCGCCTCTTCCCCCGCTGCTTTCGAGGCTCCGTAGACCCCCAGGGGATCGCGTGCTTGGTTGGGGCGATAGGGCGACCCTTGGCTGCCGTTGAAGACGAAATCGGTACTGATCTGCAGCAGCCGCCCCCCGTGCTCTGCCAAGGCTGTGGCGAAGGCATCTGGTGCTCCGGCATTCACCGCGTGGGCCAGATCCGGTTCGGACTCGGCTTTGTCCACCGCGGTGTAGGCCCCGGCATTGAGCACCCAGTCCGGTCGATGCTCGATTACAGCTGCGCGGCAGGCGGCGGCATCGGCAAGATCCAAGGCCACCAATCCCTCACCGCCGCTCCGGCTGGTGGCGATCACGTTGATCGACCCGGGGATCGATGCGCGCAGGGCATGGCCGAGCTGCCCTGCTGCTCCGGTCAGCAGAACCTTCATCAGAAGACGTCCCCCCCATTGATGGCGCTGCGGAATCCCGCTGCCTCAGCATCCTTGCCCGATAGCGTCACCTCAGCACCCTCGAGCCGCTGCAGAGGCCAGGCAATGGCCAGGTCCGGGTCGTTCCAGAGAATCGCTCGCTCGCAGTCCTTGTTCCAGAATCCACGGGCTTTGTACTGCACCTCGGCGACAGCGCTCAGGGTGAGGAAACCGTGGGCAAATCCTTCGGGGATCCAGAGCTGCGCTTTGTTCTCTGCCGAGAGTTCAGCGCCCACCCAGTGACCAAAGCTTGCAGAGGACTGACGCAGGTCGATGGCCACATCAAAAATGGCGCCAACGCTGGCGCGCACCAATTTGGCCTGAGGTTCCGGGGCCAGTTGGTAGTGCAATCCCCGCAGAACGCCTCGGACCGAACGGGAATGGTTGTCCTGGGAGAACTGCACCGCCTCGCCGACCGCGTCATCGAAGCGGCGTTGGTTCCAGCTTTCAAAAAACCAGCCGCGGTCATCGCCAAAGGCCTGAGGTGTGATCAGCACGGGGCCATCCACCGTGCTGCCCTGAGGACTCCGCAGTTGTTCAACCCGCATGACGACCCTCCGCAGTCAGGCTGCTTTGCAGAGCGGCATGGTCGCTCACGCTTTCTTCGAGCATTTGCATCAGATAGGTTC
>JBMZMY010000028.1:0-23712 GCA_049619435.1 Synechococcus sp. | reverse complement strand
CGGTCCAGATCCGTTTGACAGTAGCAAGCGCTCGTCAAGAGCCCAGATCCCCGCTTGAATGGGGCAACGGCGGTGGGGTGATGCAGCAACACAACCAGGCCCAGAGCGGAGTCATGGCTCGGCTGACACTGTCAGCGCTTGAGCGCGCCAGTGAGGATCCGTCCTGTTGGGCCGACCCGGTGGTCTATCGGGCTCTGCTGGTGAGCGGTTTATCGGTCCTCACTGAGGCCACGCGGACCCTGCAGGACGATCTCGCGTCGTCCTGACCATAAGGATTCGCCGTTAAAACTCGATGCCGGCTTGCGCTTTGACCCCCTGTTCGCGGAAGGGGTGGTGCACCAGGGTCATCTCCGTGACCAGGTCGGCCTGATCCACCAGCTCGGCCGGGGCCCCTCGGCCGGTTAGGGCCACGTGGGTGAGGTGCGGGCGTTCTGACAGACCACGCAGCACGGTGTCGGCTCCGATGTAGCCGAGTTTCATCGCCACATTGATCTCATCCAGCAACACGAGCTTGATCTCTGGATCACGGAGATAGGTCAGAGCGGTTGTCCAGGCGGTCTCCACCAGCTGTTGGTCGCGCTGGCGGTCCTGGGTCTCCCAGGTGAAGCCCTCACCCAGGGCATGCCAGGCCACCTGATCACCGAACGCTTTCAACGCCCTGGCCTCCCCGGGTTCCCATCCCCCTTTGATGAACTGCACGATTGCCACGCGCTCCCCGTGGCCCAGGGTGCGCAGCACGAGGCCCAGTCCTGCCGTGGTCTTGCCCTTGCCCTGGCCGGTGAACACCAGCACCAGACCTTTTTCTTTATTGCGTTCCTCGACGCGCTGGCGCTGCACTTCCTGCCGCCGTTCCATGCGCTTGCGGTAGCCGGCGTCATCCTTTTCAGGAGCCAGATGGCCGCCCATGCCGAGTTCAGCGGCGCTGGTGTCGAGGGAGTTACTCATGGGGAGTCGGGGCGTCGGGCGGTGATGCGCTGGAGAGCTCGACCGGCCAGCAGATCCCGTTGAACGGCGTTGAAGCCGATGCTGGTCAGCTGGGCGATCAGGTCGTCCTCCAGCATGGCCGTGGCGGTGTCCGTTTCAAACAGGGCACAGAACAGCTGTTGGGGAAGGCGAAGCCATGGTCCTGCTGGGTGAAGATCCACCAGCACCAGCCAGCCACCTGGCTTCAGCAAGCGGAGGCAGCTCCGCAACACCTGATCCCGCTCCGTGCGGGGAAATTCATGGAGCGCGACGCTCAACTGGATGGCGCTGAAGCTGGCATCCGCCAGCGGGGGGGCCTCGGCCAGTCCTTCCACCCGTTCCATCGCGGGATAGCGCTCGGCCGCAAGCTCGAGGGCCCGCGGCGACACATCGAGACCGGTCACCTGGAACCCTGCGGCCAGCCATGGTGCTGCGGCTTCCCCGCTGCCGCAGCACAGGTCCAGCACCCGGGCCCCCCGCGGCAGCTGTGGCTGCACGGCCTCAAGCCCAAGGCGTCGCAGCTGTGTCACCCCGCCGACGCTTAAGGACGACACCGCGGTGACGCTGTCGTAAATCCAGCGATAGCGGTAGGCGAGTGGTCGGAGAAAAGACGTCATGACGCGCGTTGGCGGGCGAGGGCTGTGTCCACAGCCAGCTGTTGATCCCGGCGGGTGATCCAGTGGTGATAGGTCCGGGTGTGGATCGCCACGGAGTGGCCCATCATCCTGGCGGCGACGGTGTCCGGAAGGCCGATGTGAATGGTGCGGACAGCCCAGGCATGGCGGAGGTCATAGGGGGTGATCGGCAGCGCATAGCGCCGGAATTGCTCACTCACCCGTCGCCCGACCTGTTGAAGGGTGGTGGTGCGTAAATCGGTGCAGATGGCAGGAAGGGCGGCGGAATCGTTGCCGAGTTGCTCGAGGCCGAAGCGCTCCACCCACTCGGGATGGAAGGGCCAGCTCTGATGTTCGCCGGTCTTGGTGGTCGGGAGAACGCGGAGAACCCTGTCGCCTCCTTGTCCCAGAGGGCTGCAGTCGCAGAAGAACACCTCATGGTTCCGCAACCCATAGGTGGCCATCAACCCATACGCCAGGCGCCAGCGTGGGTTGGGGATGCGCAGCGCTGCTTCGAGAATCTGTTGGTCGGTCGGCAGCTGACGGAACTGCGCTTTGTGCAGCCCATAGCCACCGGCCTCCTGCCGCCAGTCCTCTGGAAGGGTGAGTCCCAGATGGTTGGCCAGTGCGGCGAGAGCTGTGGCGCATTGCTGCCGGCTGCGACTGCCGTCGTCGTAACTCGACAGCGTGCGCAGCAGCAGTCCCGGATCAATGGCAGCCCCCTGGGCCAGGGTCTGGAGCCGGCGGAGGTAGGGCAGGTAGGCGCTGGTCCAGGTGGTGCGACTCCCGGAGGGTGAGCGCCGCCGCCTTGGGTCAGCGAAGAAGGCGGTCTGGAACGCGGCGATCGTGGCCGCGTGGTCCGTGCTCTGGGTGGTGCGGCGCGAACCGCTTGATGGTGCGGTGATGCTCCAGTCATCCCAGTTGAAGGCACCGCGTTTGAGCTGGCGTTCGATCAGTCGAATGGTCTGTTCCGCTTCACGGAGTCCGGCCGAATCGGCCAGCAGGCCAAGACTCAGCCGTTGCACCGCCGTCTCGTCCGGACGATCGCGCCGAGGCAGGGGGCCTCTGAGGTTGAGCCGCCGGCCGCGTTGTTCGATCCTCAGACGGAATCCGTCCTCGCGAAGCTGCTGGTTGCTGGCGTCAAGCCCGTCGCTGAGGTCCATGGATGTGTCATCGGTCCCGAAGATGACGTTTGTGGGGGCTACGCTCAACCCCTTCTGACCGATCCATTTCCGTATGTCCCGCGTCGGCGTTGTCCTGCTGAACCTGGGTGGACCAGAGCGGATCCAAGACGTTGGGCCTTTCCTTTACAACCTCTTCGCAGATCCGGAGATCATTCGTCTGCCCAGCCCTGCGTTGCAAAAGCCGCTGGCCTGGTTGATCAGCACCCTGCGCAGCGGCAAGTCCCAGGAGGCGTATCGCTCCATTGGTGGGGGCTCGCCGCTCCGCCGGATCACCGAGCAGCAGGCCCGTGAACTGCAGAGCTTGTTGCGGCAGCGCGGTATTGATGCGACCAGTTATGTCGCGATGCGCTACTGGCATCCCTTCACCGAATCCGCGGTGGCCGACATCAAGGCCGATGGGATGGATCAGGTGGTGGTGTTGCCGCTGTACCCCCACTTCTCGATCAGTACCAGCGGCTCAAGCTTCCGCGAACTGCAACGCCTGCGTCAGGGCGATGCCGATTTCGAAAAGCTGCCGATCCGTTGCATCCGCAGTTGGTTCGATCACCCCGGTTATGTCCGGTCAATGGCTGAGTTGATTGCGCAGGAAGTCCGCAATAGCGACTCTCCGGAGCAGGCCCATGTCTTTTTCTCAGCCCATGGCGTTCCCAAGAGTTACGTCGAGGAAGCCGGAGATCCTTACCAGCAGGAAATTGAATCCTGCACGGCGCTGATCATGACGGAGCTGGCCAACCTGCTCGGCTACTCCAACCCGCACACGCTGGCTTATCAGAGTCGGGTCGGCCCCGTGGAATGGCTGAAGCCCTACACCGAAGAAGCCCTTGAAGAGCTTGGTGCGGCCAAAACCCAGGATCTGGTGGTGGTTCCCATCAGCTTCGTCAGCGAGCACATCGAAACCCTGGAAGAAATTGATATCGAGTACCGCGAACTGGCGACCGAATCCGGTGTGGTGAACTTCCGTCGGGTTCGCGCCCTCGATACCTACCCCGGTTTCATCGAAGGTCTCGCCGATCTGGTGACCACCAGCCTCGAGGGGCCCGAGGTGAGTTTGGATGCTGCGGCCGAGCTGCCCACCAAAGTCAAGCTCTATCCCCAGGAAAAGTGGGAGTGGGGTTGGAACAACAGCTCCGAGGTCTGGAACGGTCGTCTGGCGATGGTCGGCTTCTCAGCATTCCTGCTGGAACTCATCAGTGGCCATGGTCCTCTCCATGCCATGGGTTTGCTGTAAACAGCTGCGCCTGACGTCGTTGCTGATTGCACAGCTGCTGTGCAGCCAGCCGGCGTGGGCTCAAACTCAACCCACGTGGACCCGTGGTGTCTTTCCGATCAGCGAGTTTGCGGGATATACCAGCCATTACGGCGAGCGCCGCGGCTCCGATGGCCGCCTTCAGCCCCACCGCGGTCTCGACATAGCCGCTCCCCTCGGTTCACCCGTGCTCAGCTGGTGGTCCGGTGAGGTGATGGAACAGATCTTGGACGACTCCTGCGGGGTTGGTGTTCTGATTCGCTCCGGGGCTTACCAGCACATCTATTGCCATCTGCAGACGCCGTTGCTGGCTCAAGGGCAGCGGGTCCGTGCTGGACAGCTGATCGGCCATGTCGGCCTCACCGGCCGCACCACCGGTCCCCATCTGCACTGGGGGATTCGATACCGGGGGCAGTGGGTTGATCCAGCCCGCATCCTCAGGGCCATGATTCGGCAACGTCGGGCCGGTGGGTCTTCGGGCGATTAATCTGGGGGGTCCATCCCGCTGAGCTGCCGTGACCCTTACTTCCGCTCCCACGGCCGTCGGCGGGCAGGAATCGGGTCAGATGCGCCGGATCACAGGGGCAGAGGCTCTGATGGATGCCCTGCGTCGCCACGGCGTCGACACGATTTTTGGCTATCCCGGCGGAGCGATCCTGCCGATCTACGACGCCCTGCATATCGCCGAGAGTCAGGGCTGGGTCAAGCATCTGTTGGTGCGTCACGAGCAGGCTGGAACCCACGCTGCCGATGCCTACGCCCGGGCCACCGGCAAGGTCGGCGTTTGCTTTGGCACCTCCGGTCCTGGCGCCACCAATCTCGTCACCGGAATCGCCACGGCCCAGATGGACTCCGTGCCCATGGTGGTGATCACCGGTCAGGTGCCCCGTCCGGCGATTGGAACGGATGCCTTTCAGGAGACCGATATCTTCGGCATCACCCTGCCGATCGTGAAGCACTCCTGGGTGGTCCGTGATCCTGCGGATCTGGGCATGATCGTCGCCCAGGCCTTCCTGATTGCGGCCAGCGGACGCCCAGGCCCGGTCCTGATTGATATCCCCAAGGATGTGGGGCAGGAGGAATTCGACTACACACCGGTGGAGCCTGGCTCGGTCGTACCGCCAGGGTTCCGTCAGCCAGAACCGCCCGACGACGCTGCCATCAGCGCAGCCCTTGAGCTGATTGAGCAGTCCAGCCGGCCGTTGTTGTACGTCGGTGGGGGTGCGGTGTCGGCCTCTGCGCACGAGAGTCTGCTGGCCTTGGCGGAACGCCATCAGATTCCCGTCACCACCACCTTGATGGGCAAGGGTGCGTTCGATGAAAACGATGTCCTGTCCGTCGGCATGCTCGGCATGCATGGCACGGCCTATGCCAACTTTGCCGTTACCGAGTGCGATTTGCTGATCGCCGTCGGGGCCCGGTTCGATGATCGGGTCACCGGAAAACTCGACACCTTCGCCCCACGCGCCAAGGTTATTCATTTTGAGATCGATCCGGCTGAGGTCGGTAAAAACCGTGTGCCGGACGTGGTTGTTCTCGGCGATGTGGGTCTGAGTTTGTCTCGCTTGGTTCAGCTCAGCCTCCAGAGAACCGTTGAGCCGCGTTCCGCGGCCTGGCTTGATCGGATTCGGATCTGGAAAGAGCGCTATCCGCTCACCGTTCCGCCAGCTGAAGGCGCGATCTATCCCCAGGAGGTTCTGCTGGCTGTGCGCGATCTCGCACCGGATGCCATCGTGACGACGGATGTGGGTCAGCACCAGATGTGGGCTGCCCAATATCTGCGCAATGGGCCCCGAGGTTGGATCAGCAGTGCGGGTCTGGGCACAATGGGGTTCGGCATGCCCGCTGGCATCGGTGCCCAGGTCGCCTGTCCCGAGCGCCAGGTGGTTTGCATTGCCGGTGATGCCAGCATCCTGATGAATATTCAGGAGCTGGGCACCCTGGCGGCCTATGGCCTCCCGGTGAAGGTGGTCATCGTGAACAACCACTGGCAGGGGATGGTGCGCCAGTGGCAGGAAAGCTTCTACGGCGAGCGGTATTCCGCCTCAGACATGCTCAATGGCATGCCGGATTTCATCGCTCTGGCGCGCTCCTTTGGCGTGGATGGGGTCAAGATCACCGAGCGCGATGATCTCCACAGTGCCTTAGCCGCTGCGCTTCGCGCTCCCGGACCGATGCTCATCGATGTGCATGTGCGTCGGGGGGAAAACTGCTACCCGATGGTTCCGCCCGGTAAGAGCAATGCTCAGATGGTCGGTCTGCCGTCCCATCCGGAATTGGCTAACGACACCACCCGCAGCTGCGGCTCCTGTGGCGCGGTGACAGCCCATGAACACCGCTTCTGTCCAGAGTGCGGAGCCTCTCTGTGATTCGGGTTCTGGTTCTGCTGCTGGTGTTGTTCTGTGCAGGGTTGTCCGTCGACGCGGCGGAAGTTCTTCAGGTGCGGAGTTCACAGCTGTTGCAGGTGGGTGATCGCAACCGCACCTACACCGTTCAGCTGACCTGCCTTGACGTCGCCGCCTCCGATGAAGACCGTGCTGTGTCCTGGCTGCGGGAACAGCTCCCCAGGCGCCGTCGGGTCAACCTGCGGCCGGCGGGATCCATCGAAGGTCAGCTTCTGGCTCGGGTGACGCCGATTGGAAGCGATCAGGATCTCAGTGCGGGTCTGATTGCGGCAGGACTGGCCAGCGATCGTTGTTCCTCCGAGCCCAGTTGAATGGCCGATAACCGTGTTGCCCGAGGAATCGTTCTGGTTCCTTGCCTGTTGCTCGGTGCCGCGTTCCTTGGAACAGCAGCTTGGGGACAAGGTGCCGCTGCAGACAATCGAGGGCTGGCTGCAGCGATCGGAGCAGCTCTGTTGGTCGCGGGACTGCTGTCCCAATTGGGCTCAGACACTGATACAAAGCCGGACGAAGCGGACGACAGTCCCTAACTTGCTGCGGGTGGGTTGATCGGTCTGATGGCTCCAACCGGTTTCGGCTCCAAGCGATGGTTGGCCTTGCTCGGGCTTGCTGGTGTCGTCATCGGCTGTCAGGCCCTGTTGGGGAGTGCCCTGCCCAAGGCTCGTTTTGTGGTGCTGTTGTCGGATGCCCCCACCGAACGCCGGGTGCATCGACAATTTTCCCGGGGCTTCGCGCTTGGAGAGGAGTCCGTCCGCCGCTGTGGCGCTGAAATGCCCCCGGTCAACTGGATCGATCTACCGGATGATCAGCCCCCGACCGTCGCCCTGCGCAGCCACCGAACGGTGCAAGTGGTGGTGGCGCCACCGGCGGCTGATTTGCGTGCGTTTGACCAATTGGCCGGGGAGCGTCAGCTCACGGTCGTGTTGCCCTATCAACGCGGATCGTCGCTGACCACGCTGCGCTCCCTGGAGCATCGGCATCGCCTCTGGCCGCTGACGCCGTCCCGGGACGTGGACATCAACGCCCTGGCTGATGCAGCCATGGCCGCCGGGTGGGGACGCGCCATGGTTGTGGCAGATCCCAAAGCCCTGGAAGTCACGGTCTCCGAGCAATTCGTCTCCAGTTATCGGACGCTTGGGGGCGTGGTCGAGAGCTATGAGGCCGATCTGGTGCAACGGGTCGATTCTGCCGATGCCTCATCCCTCAAACGCTTCCGCGATGACATGGCCTGGTCCTGGACCCAGACCGTCGTCGTTGCCAGTGATCCCAAGGGTGCTCTGGCCCAGGTGCTTCAACATCAGCAGGCCGAGGGCATCTTTGGCGGAGGGGCACCGCAGACACCCAACTGGGTCTGGTTGTCCGAGTCGGACCGTGTCGCGACCCTGCGTCGTCGGCCATGGCAGCAGATCACGCTCAAGGCTCCTGCCCGTGGGGATGCATGGGGCCCCTTCGCTCAACGCTTTCAAGAGCGTTGGGGCGAAGCTCCGGACTTGCTCGCGGCCTCGGCTTACGACACAGCGCGGGTGCTAGCGCTGGCAGCTGGCGTCGATGGTGATCCGCTCAGCTGGATTGATCCCGATGCCGAGCCGATGCCGTTGTGTGAGGCCTTCAGTCGTCGCCAGGCGTCCGACTCTGAAGGGTTACGGATCCCTTCTGCAGCCAGTGATTTCCGGCTTAGGCCTGGCCTGCCTCCCGGCGGTACGGCCCAGGCCGGTCTGGTGAACAGCTGACTATCTGGTCGAATAAACAACAGTCGTTGGGTCACCGTGCTGCGTTTGAGCCAGTTGAAGCTGCCGCTCGACCACGACGAGGAGGCGTTGCCCAAGGCGATGCTGCGGCGTTTGCGGATCCCCGCCGCTCAGCTGCTCGAGTGGCGGCTGGTGAAACGCAGCATCGATGCACGGCGTCGCGACCGTATTCAGTTGATCTACAGCGTGGATGTGCGCGTGGCGTCCGAGGCGGCGGTGCTGCGCCGGCACAAGGCGAACTCCAGCATTCGTCCCGCCCCGGACACGCGCTATCACCCCGTTGTGCAGGCGCCGGAGGATGGCCATGGGCGCCCTGGTCCACGTCCGATCGTGGTGGGTGCCGGTCCTTGCGGCTACTTCGCAGCCCTGCTGCTGGCGCAAATGGGCTTTCGTCCCCTGCTGCTGGAACGGGGCGAACCTGTGAAGCAACGCACCCTGCAGACCTTCGGTTTCTGGAAAGGCACCAAACCATTTGACCCCAAGTCCAATGCGCAATTCGGTGAGGGCGGGGCTGGCACCTTCTCCGATGGCAAGTTGTACAGCCAGGTGAGTGATCCCGAGCACTACGGCCGCAAAGTGCTCGAGGAACTGGTGGCCAGTGGTGCCAATCCGGAGATTCTCACGGTGCATCGCCCCCACATCGGCACCTTCAAACTGGCCACGGTGGTGCGTGGTTTGCGCTCACGCATTCAAGCCTTAGGTGGTGAGGTGCGCTTTGGCTGCCGTGTGGATGAGCTGGTGCTGGAGCACTGCAGCGAGGGCAAACCGAATCAGCTGGTGGCTGTGCGGCTGGAGGGAGGTGAACGCATTGACTGCCGCCATCTGGTGCTTGCTCCAGGCCATTCCGCGCGTGACTGCTTCGCCATGCTGGAGCGGGTTGGTGTCGCCCTGGAGGCGAAACCGTTTTCCGTGGGTGTGCGCATCGAACATCCCCAGCCGTTGATTGATCAGGCCCGCTGGGGGGATCACGCCGGCCATCCCCGTCTGGGTGCCGCTGAATACAAGCTCGTGCATCACGCCGCCAATGGTCGTTGCGTTTACAGCTTCTGCATGTGTCCGGGCGGATTTGTGGTGGGGGCAACCTCGGAAGAGGACCGGGTGGTGACCAATGGGATGAGTCAGCACTCACGCAATGAACGCAATGCCAACAGTGGTTTGGTGGTGAATCTGGAGCCGGAGGATCTCAAGCCCTATCAACGCTGGGATGGAGATCCCCTCGCTGGAGTGGCCCTTCAACGCGATCTGGAGGGTCGTGCCTTTCGGCTGGGCGGTCGCAGCTATGCGGCACCAGCCCAGCGTCTCGAGGATTTTCTGGCCTGTCGTGCCTCCACCGATCTCGGCGTGATTCCGGCCTCCTATCAGCCGGGTGTGACTCCAGCGGATCTGAGTGCTGCCTTGCCAGAACCAATCGTCGAAGCCCTGCGGGAGGCGCTTCCAGCCTTTGCCAAACGCCTCCGGGGCTATGACCATCCCGATGCGGTGTTGACCGGCGTGGAAACACGCACATCGTCTCCGGTCCGGATTCCGCGTGATCCAGCTCTTGAGTCGGTCAACACCCGTGGGGTGATTCCTGCTGGGGAAGGAGCTGGCTACGCCGGGGGGATCCTCTCGGCGGGGATCGATGGAATCCGGGCTGCTGAGGCCCTTGCCCGTCAGTTGATCGCTGCCTGAGAGACGATTCCGCTCCACTGAACGGTTTTCACCTGATCCCTGCGCCAGGAGTGAAACAGCTCTGTCTCGGTCGCGGTGCAGAGCGGGCAGATGTGGATTTGGTTGTTGTCCAGCCCTGCCTGCAGCAGTTGTTGCTGGGCCGCGGCGCGGATATCGAGGCGATGGTGATCAGGGTCCGGGTCGGCCAACAGAACACCTGTGGCCTCGAGGACAGTCCAGTCGTCTCCATGGCCGAGGCTGTTGCTGATGGCCGAGATCACCTCACCCTTCACCTGGTAGCGCGGGCCGCTGATGGCTGGTCCAAGGGCGACGATCAGATCACGGCGCAGGGCCCCCCGTTGCTCCAGCTTCTCGATGGCTGATGGAAGGATCTGTGCCGCCACGCCTCGCCATCCGGCGTGGCAAGCCGCCACGTGACCCGATGTCGGATCGGCCAGCAGCACAGGGGTGCAGTCAGCTCCGCAGACCCACAAGCTCTGCCCGCCTGCGGAGCTGACCAGCCCATCCCCCTCAGGCCAGGGGGCCGCGGTGGCCTCGTGGGCCTCCAGCATGTTGCCGCTGTGGGTCTGCTGGGGGCGGTGCACGCTGATCCCGGCACTGATGGCGGCGGCGAGTTCATCGGGGCCACGCCCGTGCCACAGCCGCGTGAAGAAGCCATGTTCGATGCCACTGGCCTGCAGTCGATTGCACTGCAGGTAATACCCGCCGTAACAGCCGACCCAGCTCCATCCCTGCAGGGCATTGAACCCCCGGTCGGGACGACCTTGAAACGGATCGAGATCCGTCATCTAGGCCATGGGAATGTCACGCAGCATCCAGAAGCCGGCAAAGGACTGCTCCTCAGGGCTGGTCTGGACAGCGATGAACTGCAGTCCAGCCATGGTGGTGCGGGAGTTTTGCAATGCAGTGGTGATCTCAGCAGACGCTTGCTCATCGAGATCGCTCACCAGCCAGCGATCATCCTGCCCAGCTTCCAGCAGTAATTGACGTCCTTCGACGGTGAGCTGCACCGGTTCCAATCCACCGAGCCAGCCGGCCACGGCCAGGGCACGGCTGCGGCTGAACAAGCGCAGACCCGGAATCGCTGCATCGTCGGCAACACCATCCGGCAATGGAACCAGCCCGCTGAAGCCCATCGGCCACTCGTGGGCGTCTCTCAGCAGACCTGCTGGGAGTGTGGCCCAGCTCCAGGCGTCCCCTTGAACCGCCTCCGGGAGCGGAACCGGTGGGGTTGGGATCGGTGCCGGAGGAGGGGCCAGGGGGCCGGCCATGAAGCCGTCTTCCTGGGGATACACCTCCCGTTCCCGCTGCTGCAGCCAGTCCAGCAGGGCATAGGTGCGGCGGCTGGCGATCACTTCCAAGCCCAGTTCGGCTGACGCCCGTTGGACCATCGTCCGCATCGAACTGCGCCAGCAGCGCAGCCGGAGCGGAGCACCGTGCTGGCTGGCCTCAGCGGTGTGGATCGCTTCCCGCAGAGCGTCGGTCAGCCAGAGCGAGTTGACCTCGCCGGAGGGGCAGCGCTTGGCGAAGCGAAATGGTGGTGATGCCTCTCCCCCTTGGGGAGAGGAGGTCACCAGCAGTTCCCAGCGTTTGCGTCCATCGTCTTCCAGGATCGGCCTGGAATAAAAATCAAGCTCCCAGTCCGCTCCCGTCATCCCGCGGATTGTTCCTGTTGCTTGAGGATGCTTTGGGCCCTGGTCGCTCGGTCAGCCGCCTCAGCCATCACCGTGTCCTTGTCCACCAACAGTTCGCCTGGGGGGCCCTCGAGCAGGGCGGTGTTCAGTCCGATCCGACCTCGACCAGGATCCAGCTCGGTGATCAGAGCCTTGACCCGGTCGCCCTGATCGAAGACCTCGCGGATGGAGCGCATGCTGCCGTTCGTGATCATCGACTGGTGCAGCAGACCGCTCACGCCGCCGAGATCGACGAAGAGTCCGTAGGGCTTGACCGCTGCCACCTGGCCTTCGACCAACTGACCAACCTCGAGATCGGAGAAGAGCGCTGCGACAGCGGCACGCTTCTCGGACAGCACCAGCTTGCGGGTCTCCGGGTTGACCTCGATGAAGGCCACACCCAGCTTTTTCCCGACCAGCTCTTGATGGTTCTCACCGTCCTGCAGTTGTGAGCGTGGAATGAAGCCACGCAGACCTTCCAGGTCACAGGTGACCCCACCGCGGTTGAAGCCGTTCACGATCACCTGGACGACCTTGCCCTGTTTCTCCATCTCCTTGACGCGATCCCAGCTCTGGCGCAGAGCGAGGGCGCGGCAACTCACGGTCACCATGCCGTCAGCGTTCTGTTCACGGGTGACGAGCACCTCGATGGCCAGACCTTTGGGGAAGCGCTCACGGAAGTTGGTGATCACACCAAGCCCCGCCTCACTTTTGGGCATGAATCCCGGCGCCTTGCCGCCGATGTCGACGTAGACACCATCACTCTCCAGGCCGATCACGGTGCCGGTGACCACCTCGCCGGTGGTGCCCACCGGTGCTTTCTCGTCCAGGGCGGCGAGGAAGGCTTCCTCGTCGAAATCGAAATCATCAACGCTGCGCGACTGTTGGCGTTGGGGTGTGCTCGCTGCCGCGGCTCGGGGTTTGGGTTTGTCGTCGGGGGCGCCGAGCAGGTCGGCCATGGTCATCCCCTCCATCTCCCCCAGTCCAAAGCGCTCGTCGTCGCTGGCGGTGGACTGTGGCGCTTGGGGTTTAGGCGGTTGCGGTGGGGAGGCCAACCCAGCGGCTTCCTCGAGGCGTTGGGCCTTCTCAGCAGCAGCGTCTGCAGCAGCACGGGCTTCGGCAGCCTCACGCTGGAGCCGATCTTGCTCATCCTCCCGACGGTTGATCTGCATCACCTGCAACGGCTTGCGGTTCTGTTGTGGACTGCCGTTAGCGGCCATGGACCATCGGGGTCGTCGATCGGCCAGTCTGACAGGCGAGGTGAGATTTGACTGCGCCGATGCCGTTCCCGCAACGCCGTTTTGAACTGTTGTCCTGGCCGGAGGCCAAACAGGCGGCGGCCCGATCGGGCGCCACGGTGGTGTGGCCGTTCGGAGCGGTGGAACAGCACGGCCCCCATATGCCGTTGGCCACGGATGCCCTGTTCTCCGATCGTGTGCTGGATGCCGTCTTGTCCCGGCTGGATGACAGCACACCGATCTGGCGCCTACCGCTGCAGTCGTTCGGGTTTTCTCCTGAACATGCTGGGTTTCCCGGCACGCTCAGCCTCTCGTCGGATCTGGTGATTCGTTTGGTGGAAAGCGTTGGCCGTCAATTGGCGGAGCTCGGCGTCCGCCGATTGGTTCTGTTCAATGCCCATGGCGGTCAGATCGCGCTGCTGCAGACGGCGGCACGACAACTGCGCAGTCAATCGCCATCGATGGCTGTGCTGCCCTGTTTCCTCTGGAGTGGTGTGGCTGGGCTGGGGCGATGGCTTCCTGCGTCCGAGCTGGAGGGAGGACTCCATGCCGGCCAGGCTGAAACCAGTTTGATGTTGCACCTGCATCCAGAGCTGGTGGGGTCTCAACGGCCTGTGGACGGGGCGCATGGTGAGGGCACCCCCGCCTCACCGCCGCCGGGGTGGAGTTTGGAAGGAGCAGCCCCGTGTGCATGGCTGACCTCTGACCTCAGCCGCACGGGGGTGATCGGTGATTCCACCGCTGCCTCCGCCGCCATTGGTGCCGGCCTGGAAGAGGCCTTGATCGGCCACTGGCAGCAACGCTTTCAATCTTTGTTGGCCAGCGCTTGGCCTCCGGTCTCTCCGCTGGCGGGTGCTCCCTCTGAGTGCTGAAGCACGGACGCGAGATTCACCAATGTCCGGAAGGCTGGTTATTGTCGGTCCCACTCATCTGTGGTTAGACCCGTCCTATGACGACCCTCAACGCACCGGAGGCAGCCGTTATGGAGGGACAGGATCTGCCGGATTTCACAACGTCTGCCTACAAGGACGCTTACAGCCGCATCAACGCGATCGTCATCGAGGGTGAGCAGGAAGCTCACGACAACTACATTTCCTTGGGAACGTTGATTCCTGAGCAAGCTGACGAACTGGCGCGTCTGGCTCGGATGGAAATGAAGCATATGAAGGGCTTCACCTCCTGCGGCCGCAATCTCGGTGTCGAAGCCGACATGCCATTCGCACGGACGTTCTTCGGTCCGCTGCACGGGAATTTCCAGGCTGCTTTGAAGGAAGGGAAGGTTGTGACCTGCCTTCTGATTCAGGCTCTGCTGATCGAAGCGTTCGCCATTTCCGCCTATCACATCTATATCCCTGTTGCCGATCCTTTCGCTCGCAAGATCACCGAGGGTGTGGTCAAGGATGAATACACCCACCTGAACTATGGACAGGAGTGGTTAAAGGCCAACTTCGAGGCCAGCAAAGAGGAATTGTTCGAAGCCAACAAGGCCAACCTCCCCCTGATCCGCTCCATGCTCGAAGAGGTTGCTGCTGATGCAGCTGTTCTCCACATGGATAAGGAAGATCTGATTGAAGATTTCCTGATCGCTTACCAGGAAGCTCTGACGGAGATCGGTTTCAACACCAGGGAAATCGCCCGAATGGCCGCGGCGGCTCTCACGGTCTGATCCATCCTGATCGGCGTCACTGCGCGACCGGTTTGTCCACAGGCAGGTAGTCTTCGATACCCGAATCATGGGAGCATGAACGGGTCGGACCACCTGCGGAACGTCTTCGTCACTACATGTTTGGCCTGATCGGACATTCCACGAGTTTCGATTCCGCTCGCCGGAAAGCGACGGAACTCGGGTTCGATCACATCGCTGATGGTGATCTTGACGTCTGGTGCAGCGCCCCTCCACAGCTCGTCGAGCATGTGGAGGTAACTAGCCCTGCTGGGGTCACGATCCAAGGGGCCTACATCGACTCCTGCTTCGTTCCCGAGATGTTGAGCCGGTTCAAAACGGCTCGCCGCAAGGTGTTGAACGCCATGGAGCTTGCCCAGAAAAAGGGCATCGACATCACAGCGCTTGGCGGCTTCACGTCGATCATTTTTGAGAACTTCAACCTGCTGCAGCACCGCACGGTGCGCAGCACCACCCTCGACTGGCAGCGCTTCACCACCGGAAACACCCACACCGCCTGGGTGATTGCTCGTCAGGTTGAAAACAATGCTCCCTTGGTGGGGATCGATTTAGCCAAGGCCAAAGTGGCTGTGGTCGGCGCGACCGGCGATATCGGGAGTGCCGTTTGCCGGTGGTTGTCGGCGCGCACCGGTGTGGGTGAGCTTCTGCTCGTGGCCCGTCAGCAGCAACCCCTGCTCGACCTGCAGCAGGAACTCGGCGGTGGCCGAATCATGACCCTCGACGAAGCCCTGCCCGAAGCCGATGTTGTGGTGTGGGTCGCTTCCATGCCGCGCACCCTCCAGATTGATCAGGACAGCCTGCGTCAACCCTGTCTGATGATTGATGGGGGCTATCCCAAGAATCTGGATTCCAAGGTGTCCGGCGGCAGCACCTTTGTGCTCAAGGGAGGCATCGTTGAGTTTTTCCAGGACATCGGCTGGTCGATGATGGAGTTGGCGGAAATGGATAAGCCTCAGCGTCAGATGTTTGCCTGTTTCGCTGAAGCGATGCTGCTGGAGTTCGAGCAGTGCCACACCAACTTCAGTTGGGGACGCAACAACATCACGCTTGAGAAAATGGATTTCATCGGTGCGGCTTCGGTCCGCCACGGTTTCTCAACCCTGAATCTTCAATCCCAGGTGCAGCCTGCTGCTGCCTGAGCCGGTTCCAGACCTTTCTCTCTGATCTCCATGCCACGCCGTCCTCTGCTCGAGTTCGAGAAGCCCCTGGTTGAGCTGGAGCAGCAGATTGAGCACATTCGCCAATTGGCCAGAGACTCTGAGGTGGATGTCAGTCAGCAGCTGCATCAGCTGGAAAGCCTGGCAGCACGCCGGCGTCAGGAAATCTTCGGAGCCCTGACACCCGCTCAGAAAATCCAGGTTGCCCGCCATCCGCATCGTCCCAGCACGCTGGATTACATCCAGATGTTCTGTGACGACTGGGTTGAACTCCACGGCGATCGCCGAGGCAATGACGACAAGGCCTTGATCGGTGGTGTCGGTCGCCTCGGCGATCGCCCCGTGATGGTGATCGGGCACCAAAAAGGGCGGGATACCAAGGAAAACGTCGCCAGAAATTTTGGGATGGCGACCCCCGGTGGCTACCGCAAGGCCATGCGTCTGATGGATCATGCCGATCGCTTTCGGCTGCCGATCCTCAGCTTCATCGATACTCCGGGTGCCTATGCAGGCCTCCAGGCCGAAGAACAGGGCCAGGGTGAGGCGATTGCCGTCAACCTCCGTGAAATGTTCAGGCTTCGGGTCCCTGTGATCGCCACAGTGATCGGAGAGGGTGGCTCCGGCGGTGCTTTGGGAATCGGTGTGGCCGACCGTCTGCTGATGTTCGAGCACAGTGTGTACACCGTTGCCAGTCCAGAGGCTTGCGCATCGATTCTCTGGAGAGACGCCGCCAAGGCTCCTGAAGCGGCTGCTGCCTTGAAAATCACAGGACCAGACCTGTTGACACTCGGTGTTGTCGACGAGGTGCTTCCCGAACCCGATGGTGGAAACAACTGGGCTCCCATCGAAGCCGGCCAGACGCTCCGAGCTGCCATTGAGCGTCATCTCACGGAGTTGTCAGCCTTATCGGAGGCGGATTTACGCGAGTCGCGCTATCGGAAATTCCGGGCGTTGGGCCGTGTTCTCGATCATTCGACGCAATCTGTTGATGAAGCCGCGTAAAGTGCGACGGTTTGCAAATATCGGTTGCCGACAGCTCTGATTACTGGTGCGAGTCGAGGCCTCGGTCGGCGAACTGCAGAACAACTGGCCCGTAAGGGTTGGGACCTTCTGTTAGTCGCCCGATCCATCGATCAGCTTGAGTCCCTGGCTTCTGACTTCCGCTCCTACGGAGGCTCGGTTGCCGTTGCTGGCCTTGATCTCACCGATCAAGCCGCTATTGCCCCCACGCTTGCGTCGTTGTTGAAGGGCCATGGGGCCCCTCAACTGCTGATCAACAACGCAGGCGCTGCCTACACCGGTGATCTGCTGTCGATGCCATTGGAGCGTTGGAACTGGTTGATGCAACTCAACCTCACCAGCGTGATGCAGGTGTGCTCAGCGGTCGTTCCAACCATGCGTGCTGCCGGAGGTCTTGTGATCAACGTCAGTAGTCATGCGGCGAACAATGCCTTCCCTCAATGGGGGGCGTACTGCATCAGCAAAGCGGCCTTGGCCAGCTTTACGCGTTGTCTCGCGGAGGAAGAGCGTTCCAAGGGAATTCGGGCCTGCACCCTGACCTTGGGTGCCGTGAACACCCCTCTCTGGGACGCGGAAACCGTACAAAGCGATTTCGATCGTCGTGCCATGCTCTCCGTCGATCAGGCGGCTGATGCATTGGTGTATTTGGCTGAGCAACCCACCAATCAGGTGATCGACGATCTGACCCTTATGCCGTCCGCCGGCGCCTTCTGAACGACTTTTTATGACTTCCACCGTCCCTTTCGTTTCCAACGGCGCTGCAACCAACGGCAACGGCCAACTCTCCAGCAGCATTTCCGAGGCGATTCGTGCACGCCTCACCGAGGCTGGTGTCTCCTTTCTCGCCAACGACAACATCGCTGAGCACCTTCAGCCCGGTGATCTGGTGCAGTTGGAACGTGAGGTAGCCGACAAGGTTCGTGACCTGTTGCGCACCTTGGTGATCGATATCGACAACGATCACAACACCCATGAAACCGCTGAGCGCGTCGCTCGGATGTACCTCCATGAGGTGTTCAAGGGCCGCTATCACCATCAGCCCAAGGTGGCTAGCTTCCCCAACGTGAAGCAGCTGGACGAGATCTACACCGTGGGTCCGATCACCGTTCGCTCAGCCTGCTCGCACCACTTGGTGCCAATCATGGGCAACTGCTGGATCGGCATCAAGCCCGGTGCACGGGTGATTGGTCTCTCCAAGTTCACCCGGGTTGCCGATTGGGTGTTCTCACGGCCGCATATCCAGGAAGAAGCCGTGATGATCCTGGCTGATGAAATTGAGAAGCTTTGTGAGCCCCAGGGGCTCGGCATCATCATCAAGGCCCAGCACTACTGCATGAAGTGGCGTGGGGTGAAGGAGCCTCAGACCAGCATGGTCAATTCCGTGGTTCGTGGTGACTTCCGCCATGACTCCAGCCTCAAGCAGGAGTTCTTCGAGCTGGTGCGTCAGCAGGAAGCCCTGCTCAGCACCTGAACCCGGCTACGGCCTCAATGAGGGCCTGAACTTTGTTCAGGTCTTTATCCCCGGGAGATGTCTCGAGCTTGCTCGAGGCGTCGAGCCCATCGGGGTTGGTTTCACTAAGCAATTCAGGAATCCATTCGCTGCTCACTCCGCCTGCCAGCCACCAGGGACAGGGCAGCGTTAGGGCTTCGATCCAATGCAAGGGCAGCCGGTGGCCTGTTCCCCCCAGTTGACCGGGGGCCCAGGCATCGAGAAGCACGGCGTCAGCCACAGCCGCGTAACGCTCAACTGCCGCGAGATCGCTCTGGCTGCGAACGCGGAGTGCTTTCCACCACTGCGTCTCAGGGTGGCTCTGTTTGAACTGCTGCACTTGCGCGATCGATTCATCGCCATGGAGCTGCACCACGTTGGGCGTGCCCGCACCGGTGAGGGCGCTGTTGATGCTGGCTGGTTCCAGGTTCGCGATCACCCACACCCGCTTCAGCGCGGGGTAGTGCTGTTCAAGGCTTTGAAAGAGGGTCCGCCGCTGCTCATCGGCGAGATAACGCGGTGTTGCGGGCACGCCGATCACGCCAATGGCTTGAACCCCTAGGGCTGCAATCGCCAGGGCCTGCGCGGGATCTTTGAGTCCGCAGATCTTCAGAGCCGGCGCTGTGGATCGGTTTTTGCCCAAAGACGTGCTCATCAAGTCTTTCTAGGATCCAATCTGATGCAGGGATGCGGTGGGTGACGGCTGGGAGCTGATCAAGATCCAAGGCATTCCCTTGAAGATCCACCCCAGTTGGTTCGCCATCGTGGCGATCACCACCGTGTTGTTTCAGGATCGGTTGGCGACCGAGCCCTCCCTGGCTGATGCCCTGGCGGGCATCCCGACCTGGATTACCTGGGGCGTGGGGCTGGGGACGTCGTTGCTGCTGTTTCTTTCCGTTCTTCTCCACGAGCTGGGCCATGCCCTGGTGGCGTTGCGGGAAGGGGTGACCGTGCGCAGCATCACGCTGTTTCTGATGGGTGGTGTCGCCCGGGTGGATCAGGAGTGTGAGACGGCCATGGGTGCCCTGCGGGTGGCGGCGGCGGGTCCAGCGGTGAGTCTGCTTCTGGCCTTGGGTCTGGGAACCGTCTTCTCGATTGGGCAGGAGCTCAGTCCGGTGGTCGGTTACGTGCTGATTCAGTTGGCTGTCCTCAATCTGATGCTGGCCCTGTTCAACCTGCTTCCAGGTCTTCCCTTGGACGGCGGTCTGATCCTCAAGGCCTTGGTGTGGCGCTTCACCGGCAGCCGCGAGAAGGGTGTGCAGGTGGCCACCGCGTCTGGTCGGGCCCTTGCGCTCACGGCCCTGTTCTACGGCGTTGTGCTGTTGGTGTTCGCCCGCAATCCTTCTGGCCTGTGGATGATGCTGCTGGGTTGGTTTGGCCTCAATGCCAACCGCGGCCAGTCACAGATGCTGGTGCTTGAGAAGGTTCTCACTGACCTCACCGTGTCGGAAGCCGCCGGTCGCCGCTTTCGTGTGCTGGAAGCCGATCAGTCCCTGCGGCGGTTAAGCCAGTTGCGCCTGCAGCACGAGGGAGACCATCGCGGAGCTGACTGGGTCCTGATCTGCCGGGCCGGTCGCTGGCTGGGTTGGGTGGATGATCGCCCCCTGAAGGATCTTCCTGTGCAGCAGTGGGATTCCGAGCGTTTGGCGGATCATTTGCTTCCCTTGGAAGACCTTCCGTCGATCGCTGATGCCGAACCGCTGTGGAAGGCGGTTCAGGCTCTGGAACGGTCTCCCCAGGGTCGCCTGTTGGTGTTCAGTCCTGCCGGCTTGCCGTCGGGAACGATCGACCGAATGGATCTGGCCGAGGCGGTGCTGAACCGTTTGGGGGTGCGTCTGCCGCCTCCGATGTTGGAGGCTGCCCGTAAACAGAATGCGTACCCCCTGGGACTGGTGATGCTCCCGAAGCTGGTGGACTCGATGCAGGCCAAGACGGCCCAGGAGCTCAAACGTCAGAACCAGGATTCAGCGGTGTAACCGTGTCACGGTCGATCGCTTCGTGTCGCCACTCCAGCTGATCCCACTGGCGGATCAGGGTCTGGATCAAATGCTGGTCCAGGCCGTCGCGGGGGACCTCCGGTCCGGCCGCCGGTGGGGGCTCCTCTCCGAACACCCGGCGCCAGAGCTCTGCAGGGGGATCGAGCAAAATTTCGCCGTGCTGCAGCAGGCGGCCGCGTTGCCAACGTTGGGCACTGCCGATGCGTTTGGCGCCCTGACCATCGATCAGGTCAGCGGCAGTAGCCCGGGCAAAGCAGTTGTCGCCACCAGCCACAGCAGGACTGTCCCCGAACCGGAGGTCACAGCCCAGGGCCGCGAATCCCTCGATCAGCCAGCCGCATGCGTCCTGGTAGGCCTGCTGGCGTTGTCGAGGCGCTTCCGGCCATATCAGTGCGTAGGTGAGGCCACCGTGATGCAGCACGGCATCGCCGCCACTGGGGCGACGCACCAGCGAGAGCTCTCCGGCCTCCGCCAGAGCCTTCCAGTGGGGTGGGATGGTCCGTTGATGGCGTCCGAGGGATAACCAGGGGCCATCCCAGTGGTAGAAGCGAACGGCGGCTCCATCGCCGATGGTCTGGAGCAGGTGGTTGTCGATCGCCATCTGAGTGTGACCATCTGCGCGAACTGCGCTGAAGATGCGTCCCGATTTCGATGGGCTCGTCATGCTGGACGTCGACGCGTCATGACGCCGTGCTGCCTTGGTGGGATGTGCCGCTGCTGATCGGTCTGGGGCTTCTGGCCGGGAGTCTGGCCGGTTTGCTGGGCATCGGAGGCGGGTTGATTTTCGCGCCGTTGCTCCTGTGGCTGAATCTGCCGCCGGCCCAGGCCCTGGCCACCAGCAGTTTTGCCATTGTCCCAACGGCGATGGCGGGCACGATCACGCACTTGCGAGGCGGTCATCTCCCAGTGCATCCCGGCCTGGCGATCGGTCTTTCGGCGTTCGGATCCGCAATTCTGTTTGGTGGCCTGGCCGGGGTGGTTCCGGAGTGGTCGCTCTTGGCGATGCAAACCCTGATGTACATCGTCCTGGCGATTGCTGTGCGCGCCCGGGAGGAGGAGACCACGGACGAGGCAGAGGAATCGGCTTCGCCAGCGTTGCTGGCCGGCGTTGGTTGCATCGCTGGCTGGTCAGCTGGAATGCTGGGCCTCGGCGGTGGTCTTGTGATGGTCCCCTTGATGGCTGGGCCCCTCAAGATGCCGATTCACCTGGCGGTTCGCCTCAGCACGCTTGCGGTGCTCTGTTCCGCCAGCGCGGCATCGCTTCAATTCGTCCATGAAGGGCGCGGGCTTCCCTGGATGGGCTTGATGCTCGGTGCGGTGGCGGCTCTGGCGGCCTGGTGGACCTCCAGTCGCCTTGATCAATTCGATGCTGGCGTGCTGGTCAAGTTGTTGCGCGGGCTCGCGGTGGTGTTGGCGATCGATAGTTGTCGCCGTGCCATTCATCTCTGGATCGGTTGATTCAATCGAGCAGGTCCCAGAAGCGGTGATCCAGCTCATAGCCCAGGGATGCAGCCACCTGGCTGAGGTTGTTGCGCATTGAGCGGCCCACGCTGGTGCGGCAGAGATCGTCCAGAAGCATCATCCGGTGGGTGATCCACAGCTCGAGGGCCTGAGGGTCAAAGCGCAGACCTTCGCTGCGGTTGAAGCTGTGGGGAACCACCATCGCCACGTGGCGGATCAGGCTGCCGTTGTCCCGTTCCAGAATCAGGGGAAGCCAGGGCAGACGCGCATCGGCCCGCAGGGCCCAGAGTCGGGGTTCCGGACATTCCGCCAGTTCACGGGGGTCGTTGGGCTCCCGTGGCCAATCGAACTGCAGCTCCAGGACTGGCCCTGTCCGCAGGGTCTGGTCGAGGGGCGCGTCGCTCCACGGGGCCAGTGGGCTGAGATCCAGCGTCTTGATGACATCACTGCTGATCAGAACCGGATCCATGGGCTGGTGTGACAGGCCTTTGCGAATGATGGCCTCTGGCCTGACCCATGGAGAACAATGGAGTCGCTTGATTGCTCCAACACCATGGCCAGCGCCCTGACCCAGGCTGAGATCTACATCGCCCTCGTGGTGGCTGCCCACGCCGGTGTTCTGGCCGTTCGCCTCTGCGTCAGCCTGTATCGCGCTTGATCGCCAGTTCAATCTGAGGTCTTGGCGAGGGCTGTTCCCTGCGTTACAAGCGGGTACTTGATTCAGCCCCTTGACGGCATCAGCAGTCAGAGCTGGTCAGGCCTCCCCGATGGATGCTGCGACGCTTGCCGCAGCGATTCAACGACAGGCTGACCGGCGCGAATTTCAGTGCAGCCTGCTGGCCCTGGCCGTGAAGCTGGGGTTGGTGTTGCTTGGTGGTGTCAGTCTGTTGCGCCTATCCGGTGCCTACCAAGAGCGTCTCGACCGTCACGGCGAATTGGCTGCGGTGGTCGATGTGGAGTCGGTGAAGTTGCAGGGCTTGCAGCAACGCTTTGATCGCTTGTTCACGGTTGGCGGCGAACAGCGCCTGATCGGTGAGCAGGATCAGTGGATTGCTCCCAACCGTGTGCGGGTTGTCTGGCGCTGAGTTGATGCGCAACGTAAAACCAAGTCACTGCAGCGGTTCTTATTAGTCCACTCAGTAGTCCAATTGTCGTTGTGGGCTTGCTGATGGGCTCTCGGTCGGTTCAATAGCCCAAACGCAGTCCAAAGTTGCCGCGGTTTTATGACCGCCAGCCGGTGATGAACGGACGAGCGTCCATTGGTCACCGTACCGCTGGAGGCAACTTGTATGTCGAGCTGAAGGTCCCAACGGCTCAGGCTGCGATGTTCCAGTTGTGGTGACCTCTTGAATCTTTCTCCAACCGTGTCCCCACGTTGCTGTTCGGGAGTTCGACAGCATCGTTTGGTCGTGAACTGCTGAGGCGCGGGGTAGAACCTCGCTTTTGTTCCTGCAAAAAGTGGTTGCTCGACCATCCCCAGAGGTAGCTGGGGCCACAAACTAAATATTGACCAATATGATCATAAAATAAACCAAAAGGTGGAGCAGCTCAGCCTCAAGACATGGCTAAATTTCTTATAAATAGTCATTAGTTATGGACGAAGAAAGTAAAGCGGGCAAGAGTTGGTTTGCAAAGAACTGGAAGTGGCTTGTGCTGGCGCTGGCAACAGGCTGTATCGCAATTCCCGTTGGGTTAATTGTCATGATTTTTGCATTAATAAAAAATACGACCCCATACAAAGTTGCTGTGCAGGAGGCGGCGACGGACCAACGGATTATTGACCTGATAGGCGAACCGATAGAGGCCGGATGGTGGGTATCGGGGAGTACAGAAACAAGTGCTGGTAGTGGTTCTGCAGATCTAATGATTCCGGTCTCAGGACCTAATGGAAGCATGATTATTTATGTTCAAGCTCAAAAATCCGCAGGAGCATGGACATATGAGACGGTCATCGCTGAATCAGAGGATTCCCGACAGCGCATCGACCTCCTGCCAATAGATGACGAACGTCAATAGGGAAGCTGGTTGTCAACGCCCCAACCCTCGCTGACTGGGAAGGACATGGGTCCCAGCATCGGCGTTGATCTATTGCACCACTCCCGAATCAACGTCCATGACCTGGAGCATCGTCGTGTGAGCTGGACTCTGAAGCTCTCCTACGCTCA
>JBMZMY010000027.1:0-24318 GCA_049619435.1 Synechococcus sp. | reverse complement strand
GTTTTACCGAGCAGGTGAGCCATTCGATTCCCCTGCACCAGGCTCAAGCTCCGTGCATCGGCGAGGGCATGCAGTCTGGACAAGAGGCGTGGCTCCACCGGAACGAACGGCACACTCCACTGGCGGCGCTGGGCGGATTGCAGGTTGTCACCCTCCAGTCCCAGGAGCTCTTTCCCTTGGGCGTCCGATAGATCTTCCAGGGCCAGCAAGGGTTCACCCAATGCTGCACTGAGCCGATCGAGCTCTGGACGCAGTTCCGCGTGGCTTGGTCCGAGGCTGACCGACCATTCCTCGCCGTCGCTGGATTCTCCATGGATGGCGCCTCCGTTTTCCACGATGAAGGGGTCATGGAGCCCTGCCTCCGCGCGAAATGCCCGCACTTCTTCAGCGGTTTTGCTGGTGCAGGGGATGATCGGGATGCCCTTGCCCTGGAGGGCGACGATCGCCTCAGCCGCAGCATCCCAGCGGTAGCTGTGATCCATCAAGGTGCCATCCAGATCGGTCACCACCCACCAAGGCCGAGTCATCGTTGGCTCTCCTGCTGCAGCCAGCGCACGTCGAAGGGCTCCAAGAGCAAGGCGTTGGAGGTGTCTATCTCGGCAGTCCGCTGCAGTCGGTTACACCATCGGGTGCCAGAAGCAACGCAGTTCAGATCGCTTGGGCTGAGGCTGAGCCGGGTCGGGGTGAGGTTGTGGATGGCAAAGATCGCGTCCGCTCCGTGCCCTCGCTGCAGGATCACGGCATCCTCTCGACCACCGCTCAGCACAGTCATGGGAGCTTCCGGTTCAAAGGCGTTGAGGTTGGAGCGGATGGTCATGGCAGTCCGCAGCTGTGCGAGCACGATGCTCGCGGGATCATGGGGATCTTGGAGCCGATTGTCCAGGGTGGAGTGGCGGAATGTTGGTCGATTGAGATCCCGTCGATGGCCGGTGCGCCGGAACCCGGCTAAATCGTTTGGGGTGGCCAGGAGCGCTGGGAGATAAAACCCGGGGATTCCGGGCAGGGCCAGCACTAGCAGTTGGGTCATCAAGAACCGTTCAATCTGCAGATGGCCCGGATCGATGCCGCCATCGGCCATGGCAGACCACCAGCTGATATTGATTTCGTAGGGACTGTCAGTGCCGTCGCTGAGGCGGCGGTGGCTGATCAGGCCGCCACGCTGCTCGCAGCGGATCAGCAGTTGGATCAGCCGCCCTTGGTCCATCAGCCCTTCCAGGGGACGCAGGCCGATGCCGTCATGGCTGGCGGTGAAATTCAGCAGTCCGGTGCTGCTGGGAAGCTGGGGCCAGCTCTGGAGCCAATGGTTGAGAAGATCGGCTTTGCCACTGATCGCAGCTTCCAGCAGCAGCGGCGGCAGCGGAAAGTTGTAGGCGAGATGGGCTTCCTGACCGTTGAGCAGGTAGGAAAGATTTTCCTGCTCAGGCACATTGGTTTCAGTAACCAACACCCCCGACGGCAGGGTTTGGTCGAGCAACAACCTCAGCACTTCCACAATCTGGTGCGCTTGCGGTTGGTGAATGCAGGTCGTGAATGGCTCTTTCCAGATGAAGCCAACGGCATCCAGCCGAATCCAGGACACACCATGGCGGCAGAACCGCTGCATCAGGTCGGCGAAGCCGTTCAGCACGCTGGGTGTCCGCCAGTCCACATCCACTTGATCGGGTCCGAAGGTGGTCCAGACCTGTTGACTGCCGCTGCGACTCTGCAGAGTGGTGAACAGTGCTGAGCTTCTCGGGCGGACAACGCCATCCCAGCAGGGACCAGGCTCTCCGGTGAGGATGCGCGATCGCCCCGGCTCGGCGTCATTGACAAAGTCCTGCACCCAGGGGTGTGAGGCTGAGATGTGGTTCAACACCAGATCGGCCATCAGTGAGCGCCCCTC
The DNA here is from genome assembly GCA_049619435.1 of Synechococcus sp. Classification (GTDB taxonomy): domain Bacteria; phylum Cyanobacteriota; class Cyanobacteriia; order PCC-6307; family Cyanobiaceae; genus Parasynechococcus. Next base: position 22,436 of record JBMZMY010000027.1, on the reverse strand, counting down.
AGCCAGGGCGTTTAGATCCCCCCAATCCCCGTGGCGCTCGGCGAGGTTGTGGTGGCTCGACACTGCAAAGCCACCATCGCTGGTGGATTCCAGAAACGGCAGCACATGAACCACGGAAGCCAATGGCTTCAGGTGGGTGTTGAGCACATCCCGCAGAGTTGCCAATCCAGGACGGCTGTGATCACGAATGCTGTCTGCATAGGTGATCAGAACGCACGTGCTCGCATCCCAGCGGGTTGGATTGTGATTAATCGCTGACAGCTGCTCACAAGACTGCAGCAAATGCGACGACATCAAATCGAGGCTCTCGGAAGACTGCGGCGCGTAAAGCCTGTGGAGCAGAGAGTCCAGATTTTCTTTCGGGGTTCTCTGCATGCCTCCCTATCTGCGGTCAATGCCAAAGGTATGGGTCAGCTCTCTGCTTTTTGTTGTTTCAAGGGACACTGCATGGATTTTCAGCAGGGACTGATCACAACCGTTCACGATTACGGCCTTGGCAATCTCGATCCGATTGCCTTTGGTCAAGAGCTTTCGCGACGGCCAACAGCTCTGCTGATTCCATGCCTGATGGAGGAATTCAGCCGACCTGCTCTCAAACTGATCCGTGAGGCTTTATCTGATCAGAAGGGACTGCAATCGCTTGTGATCGCGTTAGCCGCTGATTCAGCGGACGACGTAGCTGTTGCTGAGCAGTTCTTTGCTGAGATGCCCTTTCCCGTGCATGTGCACTGGACCAATGGGCCAGCGGTTCGCGAGCTGTTGTTATCGGTGAAGGAACTCGGCCTCGATGTGATGGGACCTCCTGGCAAAGGCTGGGCTGTGTGGCAAGGCCTTGGCGTTGCTTGCCAGAACGCCGAGGTGGTGGGGTTGTTTGATGCTGACATCCGCACCTTTGCGCCGTCTTACCCGGAACGGATGTTGCGCCCCTTGCTCGATCCCTCCCATGGCATTGCCTATGTGAAGGCCTTCTACAGCCGCTTGTCCCTGGAAACGAATGCACTCCAGGGTCGGGCGACTCGTTTGTTTGTGGGGCCCCTGCTCAGCAGCCTCGAACAGATGTTTGGTTCGTTGCCTTATTTGCGCTATTTGCAATCGTTTCGCTATCCATTGGCCGGTGAATTTGCTTTCACGACTGATTTAGCGATGAATCTGAGAATTCCCTCCGATTGGGGATTGGAGATCGGTCTGCTGTCCGAGGTCTACCGCCATGTGGCCTCCAGTCGAATTGCTCAAGTTGATCTCGGCCTGTTTGATCACAAACACAAATCGCTGGGGACTCAACCATCCGAGGGATTGCAGCGGATGGCCAGTGAAATTTTCGGGACGGTTCTGCGGGGGTTGATGGAGCATGAAGGTTCCATCGTGTCGAAGGATCAATTGCCGACGCTGGAAGTGTTGTATCGGCGTGTTGGTGAAGACCGCGTGCGCCAGTTCGGCCTTGATTCGGCCGTTAACGGCCTCCCCTACGACCGACACACCGAAGAGTTGGCGGTGCAAAGTTTCTCCGGACTGCTGCGCTCCGGACTGAACAAACTGATGGACGCACCGATTGCCCATCAGCTGCCCAGTTGGTCGCGGTTAAGCAGTTGTTCTGCCACGTTGCAGGCTGATCTGGCCGAAGCCGGTTCCGCCGACCGTGCTCGTTCGCTCAAACCCCGTCCTGTCAGTCCCGTGCTGCTGCGAACCCCGGCTCAAGTGGCCTGATCGACGACAGGCGTGACAATGGAGTCATGAGTGATGCCAGCCCCAGGATTCAGTTTGAGCTTGATTGCGGCGCCATTCGGTTGTTGCACCGATCGGTGTCCTTTTATCTGGAGAAATGGCCTGGGGGCCCTGATCCGCGGGAACAGGAGTCCTTGCAACGGATGAAAACCCTGCTGACGGCGGCCTTGCTGGAGTGCTCGTTCGAGCGCGACGGTGAGCGGTAGCGGTGGCTGAACCGGTCCCATATCGCGATCAGTCCAGGCGATCGGAGCAGGGATTCTGGGACCAGCGCTTTGCAAGTGATGGTTATGCCTATGGGCAAGCACCCGATCGCTTCCTGGTCTCAAGGGTGTGTCAACTCACCCCGGGACGTGCGCTTTGCCTCGCAGAGGGTGGAGGCCGCAATGCCGTCTATCTCGCAAAGCAGGGCTTCCAGGTCACTGCGCAGGATTTCAGTCCGCAGGGCTTGCGTCTTGCCCAGGATCTCGCCAAGCGGCGGGGTGTAGAGCTGACCTGTGTTCAGATGGATCTGGCGGAATTTGTCCCGCCTGCAGCCAGCGTCGATCTGGTTGTTGCCATCTGGATGCATCTCCCCCCGACGTTGCGGAACACCGTGCATCGGCGCGCTTCCATCGCTCTGAAGCCTGGAGGAGATTTGATTCTGGTGGCGTTCACCCCCAGACAGTTGCTGCATCAGACCGGGGGTCCGTCGATGGCGTCGTGGTTGGTTGAACCCGCGCAGCTCCGTCAAGACTTTGCCGACCTTGATTGTCTTGTGCTGGAGGAGGTGACGACACTGCTCGAGGACGGCCCGGCGCATCAGGGACGCAGTGCGGTCGTTCGGCTCCATGCCAGAAAACAGCGTTGAACGCGCTGCCTCAACATCTGCGGGGGGTCGCTACAACCAGGGCAGTGCCGTGGAGGGCCGTCGATGGGTTGGCTGATTGCTGGTCTCGGCCTTGTGTTGCTGTCCTGGTTGGGATGGCGATGGACGCAGGTTGAACAGAGTCGTCTGGCCAACACGGGCCAGCGTCTGGTGAAACGCTTACGGCGTCAGTCCAAACGACGCAAACACCTGCATTAATGCTGATGTTCCCTACAGATATGCCCGTCCTTCCAGCTCCAGATCCAAGGGTCGATCGCCTTGGCTTGCTGAAGATCGGCACGGTCGCCTAATCGCACGGGTATAAATTCCGTTCGGAAATTGAACTCCGCGTCCCGTGTTGATTGATTGAGAACCATGCTGCCCTCCTCGCCTGAGACAGAGCGGTGGTACGTCCCAGTTGGAATCTGCAATGCACCCATGGCACGCACCAGTTTGATCACATGATGGGGCTGATCCCAACTGGGATTGAGCAGGGTGAAGAGTCGTTTCCCTTCCAACACCAAATTGTGGTCCACCTGGTGATGGTGCACGTAGTACTGCTCACTGCCATCGACATCGGGTGGTGAAATGGCGGCACCATGATGGGCCACCACATCGGTGCCATTGCTTCCGGGGACGCCAGCATCGAAAAAGGTGACAGAGGGTGTTTCTCTGAAGATGTGAATCGGAATGAAGTGGAGTCGCATGACCTTGCCTCCCTCATCGCTCCTGACTGTGCTCAGCTTCGTCGGAACCGTTGCTTCGGGAACACTGTGTTGGAAATTGTTGGTTAAGTTTCCGCTTGTTTTCAGGGCCAGAAGGGCTCCCTCGGCCTTTCATCCGTACACGAGAGAGGGGAAACATGGTGGTGTCATCACCGTCCACCGTCACTGAGTTCTTCAGTGATGATTCGAAGAGGGTTGAAGAGAATTTGGCTGCAATTCTTCAATCGGAGACTTATCAAAAAGCCCATCAAGATGCTGCGTTGTTGGAGTCTGATGCCATGCGTGGTGTGCGCATGCTGTTGGAGATTACCAAGCCTCAGTCGGTCTTGAATGACCACAACATCGACTCCACCGTGATTGTGTTTGGTGGTGTGCATGTTGCCTCAGAAGATGCATCCCAGCGTCGGCTGGACCAGGCCATGAAGGCACTGGAATCCGACCCTGATTCGACGTCGCTTCGTCGTGCCTGTTCTCGAGCGGAGCGTTTGAAGGCGTTGTCTCATTTTTATGATGATGCTCGTCAATTTGCCAGATTGGTGAGTTCGGAGGCGGCGGCTGATGGTCGCCGACATGTGATCGTGACCGGTGGTGGCCCAGGCATCATGGAGGCTGCGAATCGTGGTGCTTTTGATGTTGGTGGACGTTCCATTGGGTTGAATATCACGCTTCCTGGTGAGCAATGTCCCAACCCTTACATCACGCCAGACTTATGCTTTCTATTTAATTACTTTGCCCTGCGTAAATTTCACTTTGTGATGCGTTCTGCTGGGGCTGTGTTGTTCCCCGGTGGCTTCGGAACCCTGGATGAGTTGTTTGAGGTTTTGACCTTGCGTCAGACCGGTATGAAGGGGCCGATGCCTGTCGTGCTGTTTGGCCGAGACTATTGGTCTCGTCTGATTGATTTTGACTTCCTATCCGATTCAGGGCTGATCGCCGATGAACATCTGGATCTGTTTCAGATGACTGATTCTGTTGGCGAAGCTTGGGACATCATCAAAGCGTTCAAGTCAAACGAATCCCATCCCGGTGCGGGAACCGTCCGTGGGTGGCAATGATGGATCGGTATCGCTGGGCCAGGGCGGCTGTTTTGGGGTCGGTCCAGCGTTCAAATAAAGGGAGGGCGGCCGTTTGGATGCTGAGATCTTCACTGTGAAGTCGGGGCATCAACCAGAACTGTCGACGTGGGCGGCTGGGTTCGGCGGCGATCCAACCGCTTCGTTCCGCCTGAAGACTGATCTGGAGTGCCAGGGGATCTCCACTGAATGCTTTGGGCTGATCCCGCCAGATCTGCCGCGTGAATTGATCGAGCAGCAACACCAGGGCAAGTGCTGATTCGGCCTGTGGCTCCCAATGGCTCAGCCGGCCCTGAACGGCCTGCTCAACCCGCTGGCCAAAGCGTGCAGCGATCAGGGCATCCAGGGCCGGGTCCCGTCGAAACCACTGAACGGGTTTGCACTGTTCAAACCAGAAACTGAGGATGGCCCGTGGCTCGTCAGTTGGGGGCAACCCGGCAGCCCAGTTGGATCGACCCTTCGTCCAGAAGGCGTCCGAGGCGTTGGGCTACGGCCTCTTCCGTTCGCGAGAATTGATTCTGGTGGTCGGTCACCCAGTTCAGTTCACTGTTGGTGATCACACCGGTGGACACAGCTTCCAGAAAGAGTTCGCCGAGGATCATCAGCCTGCCGTCGAGTCCCTGCACAGTGGGGAGTCACTGGCAACTCTGCAGCGCTCCCTCATCTTTCGTTACGGCTCAACCATCCCCGTCTGGGCGGGAAGTTGGTAGACCACGTCGGCAATGGCGGTGTAGGGCGTGGGGTCACAGCTCAGCACAATGATTTGCAGACCACGGTCCGCAGCTTGGCTGAGCATTGCCGTGAGTCGCTGGATCCGGCCTGGGTCACTGTTCGTAAAGGCATCATCGAACACCAGAGGCAAGCAACCGTCATGGCCAGGGCGCAGCACATCGGCCATGGCCAACCGCACCGCAGCCGTCAGCTGTTCGCGCATGCCTCCGCTGAGTTCGCCGAAGTCGTAGACCCCGGTTCCTCGGCAGAGCTGGAGACCCTGAAACCCGCTGCTCTGCTGAAAGGTCAGTCGGCTTGTCGAGCCTTCACCAACCACGGTGGCCAAGAGGTCATTGACAGCGTCGCCCAGCGGTTGGCTGTAACGCTGGGATAGATCGTTCTGGGCCGATCGAAACAAGTCCTGCAGCAGTTTTTGGGCCTTGATGCGCTGTCTGAACTGCGTCAGTTCGTCCCTGGCGTTGATTGCCTGGGCCTCAGCTTCAGCCAATCGGTCGTACGGGTCACTGGCGCTGATTTGGTCACAGCGTTCCTTGGCGCGTCCACGACGATCGATGAGGTCTTCCCGTCGCTGTTGCAGGGCCTCCAGTTGGCGTGCGATGGCAGTGGTTTGTGCCAGCAAACGGTCGGCATCGAGGGCGTTCAGCTGTTCGCTGAACTGGCTCGCAACCTGCTCAGCCTGGCGTAGGGCCGCTTGTTGCTCGCTTTGCTCAGTGCGTTGACAGGCCAGATCACCATGCTCGTTCACAAGGTCGGACAGGATGTGCTGTCGCTCGGTCAGATCCTTCTGCAGCAGGTTCGATTCCGTTTCGGCATCATCCTGTTCGCGCCGATGCTGCTGCAGCTCCCGTTGCGTTGTTTCCAGATGGCGCTCGAGTGAGCGTTGTTTGGTTCGCGTGGCCTGGAGGTCGCGCTGACGTTTGTCGAACTCGACGCGCAGCATCGCCGGGTCCGTCGCAGCCGGGGCTGGGCGATCCGAAGGCTGGAATGGCGGCAGCAGGGCGATCTGCGCTTGCAGGGTCTGGTCCCGTTGTTCCAGTGTCTGAATCTGGGTTGCTGAGGGTGGGCTGATCGCCTGAAGGCTCTGCTCCAAGCGCTGGCGTTCGCTCACGACCCGTTCAGCAGCCTCCAAATCATCAAGGTCCAGAGCCTTCAGGTTGGAGAGAAGGAGCGCCGTCTTGGACTGGATGCTTTGTTTCAGGCTGCTCAGGGCTTCTCCACCATTGGGTTTGATGCTGAGCTGAACGTTGGCGCCGACCTGGAGCTCGGCTGGTTCATCGATGATCCGCTCCTCACCGACGGCCAGCGGTTGGCCATTCAGGCTGATGGTCTGGTCGCTGGTCACAACCGTGAGGCCGGCGGCCATGGCACTACACCGGATCGTCGCCTCTTGAATGTCTCGATTCAGCTTGCGCAGCGCATCGAGCTGGGCAGACTCGATCTTTGGTAAAGCGTCGCGTGTCTGACACAAGCGCTGATGGTGTTGTGCAAGCTCCTTGAGCTGCGAGAGATCCCTGCGGTTGCGATCAGCATCGTGATCGAGTTGCAGCCGTTGGATCCGCTGCTGAAGCTCCACGCTGGCTTGTTCCAAAGCCTGGAGCGCCTCGTCTCCCTGCCGGCGTTGTTCGCTGAGCTCAGCCACGTTGGTCTCCAGATGGCGCTGCTTGGGTGCGGCAGACGCCAGACGGGTTTTGAGCTGATCCAGGCGCGATTGGCGTTGTTCGATCTCTTTGTGTAGTGCGACCTGGCGCTGGAGGCGTTCGCTGGTGCGTTGGTGACGCAGGCGGATGGGTTCCAGCGCCTTGATGGCGAGGTCGTGTTGGCTCTTCAAGGTGCTGATCCGCTCCAGCTGTTGTTGCTGGTCCTGGCGCTGTCGGCTGAGATCAGGGATCAGGGTTGTGTCCAGGTGATGGAATTCCTGGCTGAGCTTGGTGAGCTCTGTGGTGGCTTCGTCAAAGTCGCTCAGTTGCTGTTGAGCCTGTTCAAGCTTGGTGTCCGCAGCGTGAGCGGCTTGCTCGAGCTGCCACAGCGGTGAGTGACGTTTGACGCCACGGCTGGTGAATTGTTCAGCGAGAGCCTGATCCAGGGCTTGGGATAGCTGCTGATCGAGCCGGGACTGCTGGACAACCGCTCCACCATGGCGTTCCAGCTGCTCGAGCAGACCGTCGAGGTCGTAGCGGTTCTCGGCCAGTGGGTCGTCCCCCGCCAGTCCCTGCATCACCCAAAGATGGGCCCATCGCCCCGGCAAGACTTTGTTGGCCTGGCGGCTGCTGAGGATGGCATCCACGCCGAGCAGTGTCGCCAGATGGTCTTCCGCCGCCGGCCCTTTGAGCAGTCCACTCCGTCCTGAGCGGTCCTGAAGACTCACCTGACCTGAATGTCCGCTGAAGCGCTTGCGCAGAAGCCACTCGGTTCCTCGGGCTTCGAAGCCCAAGTCCACCGTGGGGAGTCCGAGGTGGTGACGCGATTGCAGGGCTTCGACTGTGGCGCCTGTGGCGGAAGCCTTCAGGAACAGCGTCCTGTGCAAGGCCTCCACAAGAGTGCTTTTGCCGCTCTCGTTCGCACCACCGATCACGGTGAGCCGTGGGGAAAAAGCGAGCTCCAGCGTCTTGTGGACCCGAATGTTCTGAAGCGTGCAGTGCAGCAGACGCATGGGCTCAGGTGTTGGGGATCTGATGGATCAGGCGGTGCAATTCCACCAGGGCCAGATGGGCCAGATCTCCGGTTTGCTCGGTGTTCATCGTTGCCCGCAGTTGAGCGGCAACGCGCGCCATCAACGGGTTGTCCTGCTGATCGATCAGCTCCTGAAGTTCAAGGCTGTCTGGCGCTTGTCGAATGCTGCCCTTCACCCTCAGACGCAGCAATCGGTCGCTGAGGTCGCTGCAGAGTTGGTCCCAGCGTTGTTGGTCTCTCAGGTTGAGCGATCCCGACACCTCGAGTCGCAACAGGTCGCGAGCCACCCGGCCGTTGAGATGGTGCTTGAGATCACGATCCAGCCGATCCAGGTCGGCCGGCCCATTCAGGCTGACGGCCAGTGTGTGCCAGTGCAGCCCTCCCGTTGGTAGCGGTTTCACCTGAGGACGTTCCCCTCGTTCCAGCTCAACCAAGAGAACCTGGCTGCGCTGGTTGGCGTTCCCGCGATCAAAACGATCGGGTTCCGGGGTCCCCGGATACCAGGTGGATGGGGTGACCTCCATCAAGCCATGCCAGTCACCCAGGGCGGTGTAGTCGATGGCGCCAGTGGGTAAGGCGTTGAGGTCCAGGCAATTCAGTGTTTGCCCCTGATCCTCGTCATCTCGGTCGTAATCCCGTGCTGCAAACCCTTGGACACCGCCGTGGGCGAGCAGGATGCGCGGCTTCTCTGCGGTGAGTCCATCCCAGTTGCGATCACGCAGCCAGAAGGTCGGATCACGGCTGTCCTGTTGGCGCAGCAGCGGACACGGCAACACAATCGCCTGGTCGAGCTCCAGGGGTTTCCGGGTGAGAAGCACCTGGAGATTGCCGGCCAATTCGGGTTGATGCCGGCGGAAATCGTCGCGATGCCAGACGGACCCAGCCCCCCCATGGTCATGGTTTCCGGGAATCACCAGCACCGGCACCGTCATCCGGCCGATCGCTTCCAGCACCTCCAGCAGAACACCGCTGGTGGGTGTTGGTGAATCAAAGAGGTCACCGGCCACCAGCACCGCATCCACCTGGTGGTCGCGGGCATGGGAGGCGATTCGTGCAATCACCGCGATGCGCTCCCGCTGCAAGATGGCGCGCTTGCTGTCGTCTTGGATCCGCCTGTAGGGCTTGCCGACCTGCCAGTCAGCGGTGTGAAGAAAGCGGAACACGGGGTTAATCAGGCAATGAATCGCCCGTACAACCAGCGGGTGAATCCACCGAGGAGGGGGACTGGGCCGAAGGTTGGAAGAATGAAATCAAAGTAGTCGCGGTGGTTGATAATGAGACCTGACGCATCGAATTGCAGTCTGGTTGTCCCTGGATAGATAAATTCAATGCCCTTGATCTTCAGTCCCATTGTCCATTCCACGAAGGCGATATTCCCCGTTTGAGAGATGCTCAGTGGTTCTAGGAATGTGTCATCGCAGCGTCGCAACAGGTTGTCCTGTGCCTTGATGTAGGCATCAATTCCCGCTTGAGTTTGCGTGGGATCAACAAAAACGACGTTCTCCGCATAGACCGCCTTCCATTGCTCCACTGTTGGTCCTGGTGAGCCGTAGGGCTTGGTGAACAACGCACGCAAGCTCTCATCCGATAGTGGTGGAATCAACATGGTTCAAAAGAAGCATTAATTGGAGGTCCTCCACCCGCGGGAATGAAGCAGCCTGCTGGTAGTGGCGCTGTCTGCGCTGTCTCAGCGGTGTCCTCTTCGGTGTCGCCACTGTTGGCGTCTTTGGCCTCAGCGGGCTTTGGCTTGACCTGAGCGGTTTGGGACGCTGCTGTGGTGGTGTTGGACTTGGACTCCTCTGGAATGCTCCACCGATTCGGCAGGATGGATCCGGCGGGTGCAACCCGTGAGTCCTTGGGGGGTTGCACCGTGCGCAGATCAATTTTTTCCGGCTTCAGCAGCGACAGCGTGATCGAGTAGGTCAGTGCCGCTGTGGCTCCAACGAAACTGATCAGGACGACGCGTCCTCGGATGGGAAACAGCGGCAGAGCCATGCCTCAGCGGAAGCCTGGTTAGAGGTCTAGACCCACCTGTGCCGTAACGGTGTTGTTGTTTGTTGGAGTTGTCATGCTTTGGTAAATCGACTGGAATTCAAGGCTGGTGAATAAACGACTCTCCTGGACGGGAAAGAGTTTCAGTTGAGCTGAAAACGTATTGGAGGGTTTGATCTCTGAGGCAAAGGCTGCCGACAATCGGTTGCTCAGGTTGACTTCCAGTGCGCGCCAAGGAGCCCAGCTCAACGACGCCGTGACGGTGCCACCGCCATAGGTGTTATCGCAGTACTCGTTGGTTGCACAATCAGAACCACCCCCGCTCCATTGCAAGGACGGGCCAGCAGAGAGAGTCAGCTGAGTGGTTTCTGTTTTAACAATGGGGACGCTCAGGCCGATTGAGGCAAGCACATCATCAGTGCCAACGTCATTTAATGCGTTGCGGTGGTAGTTACTCAGAGCGAAGAAACCAAGGCCACGTTGGAGGGCTCGGTCATACCGAAGACTGAACTCACCTTTTTTGGTCTTAATTTCTGCCGGTTCCCCTTTGTCTTGGCTTCGGCTGTAATTAGCTCCAGCTTTGAAATCTAATTGATGGATCTCGTCTTTATAAGTTGAATTCAGCTTGAGGTTCCCGCTCAGGGTGCTGTCTCCGTCTTTACCAGTGGCATTGAGGCCAGCGGCAATGGAGCTGGACCAGCGTTTCTTGGCTGCTGCTGGCTGAATGGCATCGCTGGAAAGCTCCAGTCGTCCAAGCTGGGGGTGGATCAGTACCTGTGTGTCCTCGGTGGACTCCTCAGGGACTGGGACGCCCGTGATCGTGTCGCCGTTGCGTAGGACGACCGTGACAGTCGGTTCCGCGGCTAAGGCGATGCATGGGCTGGCCAGAAGTGAACAGCTGGCAAGTCCGAGGCTGATGGAACGAAGCATGGTGGTCACCTAGCTGAAAAATCCTTGAGATTGCAGCCAGAGGCCGATGGCCAGAAGGGGGCCGACTCCCGCCACCAGGAGAGTGATTTTCAGGCGTAGGGGTGAAACCTGGGCGTCCTTCTGCCTCAGTGCCATGGAACGTTGGGATGGGATGTGACCTTAAGGGGTGTGCTCCTGGTTTTGCATGACCCAGGCTGTTGCTGCCCTTTGGCTTTGCCAGGCCTGAAGCAATTGTTTCGCGATGGTCTGGAGCTGCTCTCGGTCAGCGGTGGCCTCGATGGCGCGGTTCATCCGCTCGACCTCGAAGCGTTGTGTGATCGAGAGTTCTGCAGGTCGGTCCACGGGCATCCAGACACTGGGGGAGTTATCCCGTGGACAGCACGTCGGTGCCGTTGTGAATGCAACCGATTTCTGCGCATGTGTGTTGATGCAGATGCAATCGTCCCCGCACGGATCGATCAGCGCGGATAAGGACCTTGCCAGGTTGTGCAGCGTGCACCGATGTCTGCCCCAAGAGCAACTGCCTCCTGCACGGTCCAGCCCGCCGCCAGTCCGACGGTCACTCCCGCAGCGAAACTGTCGCCACAGCCATAACTGTCGATCATCGGACCAGGGGGGTGGGCCGCTATGTAGCGACCTCCGGGCGTGAGCCGCCCACCGTTGTCTCCCTCGGTGGCGATCTGCACTCGGGGGGAGGGGAATCCGAGTGGTTCGCACAGCTGTTCGTCCGGATCCAGGCCGCTGCCGATCAGCGCATCCAGATGGATGGCGGCATCCTGCAGCGTGGCCTGACGCAGGCGGGGGGTGGCCGTCAGGACCTTGGCCTGCCGCGCGACGACCAGCGCTTGGGCATCGGCAGCCGACGCGAAGACCCCATCACAGGCCCTGAGTTGATCCCAGGGAAGGGGATCGTCGGCCTGGGGCTGCAACCGCTCACCGACCACGGTGATCGCACGCTCTCCATCCCCGTCCACCATGCTGAAGCCGTGGCGTGTCGGCGCATCTCTCCAAGCGACATGCGCCTCCACATTGAGCTCTTGGAGGCGCTGCACGCTGCGCTCACCGATCGCATCGCGTCCCAGGGCGGTGAAAAATTTCACGCGCGTTCCGCTGACCCGAGCCATCTGCACGGCAACAATGGCTCCAGCACCACCGACGTCGTTGAGGCTGCATGGGGCATGGGCGATTCGCCCTGCTTGGGGCAGCTGATCCACCTGCAAAAACGACATCCATTCCAGATGTCCCACCACGGCCAGGGAGAGGGATGAAAGTGTGCTCACCTGAACATCAGAGCATTCATTGCCATCGCTATAACGTTTTTGTAGCCGTTGCTACGCATCGTTCACTTCGCTTCGGCGAAGCGCATGTCGACTGACGCCAGGGAACGGGGACGTCGGTCTTATCGGACGCGTTTCATGATCACCCTTCACTATCGCGGGCAGTCCTACGCCCGTAGCGAGGCCCAGCCCGAGCAGCTGACCTATGACCGAAGCTCCTTCGAGTCAAGGCGTCGAGAGGCCAAGCCCGCACAGGACCTCACCTATCGCGGTCTTAATTATGTCGTCGACAGCGAGGCACCGACCAAACCGCGCGGTGAATTCTGCTATCGAGGCGTGACGTACACCCGCTGATTACAGCTCGTATTCCTCTTCGAATGAGGTGATCAACTCACGGTATTGGCTGAGCAACTCTTCAGTTTCTTCGCAGAACCCATCCGTGGTGTATTTCGCAATCAAATTCACGACCGTTGCCCTCACCTTGCCGAAGGCTTCCAGGTACTCCGCCTGAATGTCTTCTTCACGGATGTCGTTGATCAGGGCTGTGATCAATTCGATCTTCCGCTTGGAGGCGGCCATATCTGCCTCCATCTCTTTGCTCAGCTTGCGGCGTTTCTTCGGCATCGACCGTTTTTGCAGGAGTCGAGACTACGGGATGCCCTCACGTTGGTCTCGGCGCTGGGCAGCACCACATCCTGACTAAGGTTCCCGGAACGCTTGAGTCCCCCGTGAATCAAACCCTGCGCGGCATTTCTTACGTCTCTGTCTGGGTTGTGATCTGGGGCACCGTCGCCTCACTCATGGACTGGATGCTGCTGACCGGTGAGGTTTATGAGACGGGAACCAGTGGTCAGGCCTTGACCTTCATTGCCTATGGGGCCGCCTCCGTGGTCATGGCTGTTCGGTTTGCTCCGCGCTTCCTGGTGGAGTCCAGCGACGACTCAAAGACTGCGGATCAATAGCGAGAGGCCCATCACCAGGGCCAGCACTTCGAACCCTCTCTTGACGACTCGACTGCCACGTTGAAGGGAAAGGTGGGCACCGAGGTATCCACCGAGCAAGGATCCGAGCACCAACATCGGGATCCAGTCCCAGCGGATTTCGCCGAGAACCCCCAGAACCAAGGCTCCGGTTCCATTCCAGAGCAGCCCAACCAGAATCAAGGTGTGAGCAACGGCTCGGGTGTAGCTCAGACCAAACCAGCTCACCAACCACAGGGTGACGAACAGTCCTGTTCCTGACGTCAAGGATCCGTTCAGCACACCAATGACGAACAAGCCCAGTGCCCCCACGAGCTGTTGCCCTGGGGAGAGTGGTGAGCTGCGATCCTCCTGTCCCAGCTCCGGGCGTCGATTGGAATAGAGGCCAAGCCCCAGGGTGAGCAGTCCGAGTGCAGCGGTGGCCCAACGATCGGGGATGGCAAGCACAAGATTGGCTCCCAGCCAGACACCCGGGACCCCGGCAACGATCATCACCAGCGTCAGGCGTGGGTCCAAACTCCCTTCACGCCAGTGACGACTGGCGGCGCCGATGCCGAGGGCCACGCTGGCCAGTTTGTGGGTGGCCAGGGCCATGGCAAAGGGCAGGCCGAGCAGGATCAGAGCAGGAAGCTGCACGAGCCCAGCACCTCCGCCAGCAAAGGCCGAGAGGGCATTGGCGACGAGAGCAATCACGCCCAGTCCGAGTTGAAAGGCGGCGTCCAGGAGCTGCGCGGCGGACATCAGCTCAAGCCTGAGTCAGAAAGGCGATCGGGACACTCAACGTCACGATGTCCAGAGGCTCACCGGCCAGGATGGCGACCAGGGCCACGTCCCGTCGGGCATGGGCGGCTTTCGACTCCAATACAAAACTGGTGGCGTCCTCGATGCTCCAGAGCGCTTGTCCGCTCTGGCATCGTTCCTCCTTGTAGGTCTGCCAGATTTCGGCAAAGGCATTGGAGTCGGGTCCGCTGATCGACTCGGTCAAGGCGTGGTGAAACCCAATCACCGAGGCACGTTGATACACCCGCTGAATCAGTGGATGCCCAAGGGTGGATGAGGCTTTGACGATCGAATTGATCGTGCCGACCGGAGTCACCAGCAGCTTCGGCGGTTGCTTCCTGGCATCGATCACTCCCACGGGAAGACTCAGATCCCACTGGGGATGGCCGCTGACGTTGCAGGCCAGATCAAAGAGGCCCATGGCGCATTTTTGGACAAGGGTCTGAACCAGTTGGAGATCCATGGTTGTTCTCCTGGGGTGGGGTGTCGCGGTTGGCCTCGTGTCCTTGGCAGGATTGAGGCCTGGCAATGATCGATTGATGTCACTGATCCAGATCTACCTCGATGCCGTCACCCATCAGGTGATCACCCGTGAGGAACTGGGCTACCTGGCTGGTCATCATGATCAGTTCGATGCCACTGAGATGAAATTGTCTGCCCGTCTGGAGACTCTGATTCGGGCAGGCTCGATCAGCGTTGGGTCCCGTTGAAGCCCCTCGCTTCCATTCCGGTGACCGATCGACGGGTCGCCGCTTGCGCCCAGGCGATCTTGGCCGTGGAGGACATGACCCCTCCCTCTGCCCTGGATCCAGTGCTGTCGTTTGAGGCCGAGACTCCTCTGCGCTACTACCTGATGCGTGTAAAGCATCGGCCGCCTGTTGTGGGCGCCATGACACGCCATCAGCGCGCCACACAATGTCTGGCTTCGGCTGATGCCCAACCCTGGTGGATTGTTGTGGCTCCACCGGAGCGGTTAGCGGCTGATCTCACGCCTCAGGATTTGCTTTTGATCCGCATGGAGCCCGGGCAAGGGCTCAAGTTGCATCGGGGCACATGGCATGCGGGTCCATTTTTTGAACAGGCATCAGCGTTGTTTTTCAATCTGGAATTGGCTGATACCAACATCAACGACCACGGATTGCAGTCCTTGTCGGTTCAGGTGCCCCTTCAATTGAATTAACTGAAACGGTGGCGCGTTCTGGAGACTCAGGGCAAGGCAACAACACCAGACCAGTTCTGCAGGATGTCTGGCGCTCCTTGGGTTAGCGCTGAGATGCTGGTTGTTGCTCCGATGGCGACGCCAAACACCAGGCCGATGGCGAAGGCAATGGCTGTCAGCATCTGGTCCGCCCGTTGTGCTTCATCCGCGAGTCTGAACTGAAATCATCGGGGTTGTTCGGCCTCGGATCAAGCTTGCAAAAAGATGTTGTTTGCGTTCTGGGATCGGTAGGGTCCAGCCGCAGACGGATCCAACGGAATGGCGACCAAAGTGGCTGTGAGCGGCGCGTCGGGGAAGACAGGGTTTCGGATTGTGGAAGAACTGCTGCAACGCCAGTTGGAGCCACGGCTGCTCCTTCAACCGAGCTCGATCATTCCTTCTTCTCTTATTGGAGTGGACCACCGTCGAGTCCAGCTGTCGGATCAGGCTGGTTTGGAGGCGTCGTTGCAGGGCATCGATGCTCTTGTGATCGCCACGGGTGCACGCCCCTCCGTTGATCTCTCAGGGCCGATGCGTGTGGATGCCTGGGGAGTGAAACGTCAGGTCATTGCTTGTCAGCGTATGGGCGTGTCCCGGGTGATTCTGGTGAGTTCGTTGTGCGCTGGGCGCCTTCGTCATCCGCTCAATTTGTTCGGCTTGATCCTGCTCTGGAAGCGGGTTGGTGAACAGGCGCTTGAGCGCAGTGGTCTGGATTGGACTGTGATCCGGCCCGGCGGCCTCAGTGAACGGGAGAGTGAATTGGATCAAGAAGGGGTGCTCTGGACAGGTCCTGATCAGCAGGACAGCGCTTCCATTCCGCGGCGTTTGGTGGCTCGATGCTGTGTGGAGGCGCTTGAGACGCCGGAGTCGATTGGTCGCATCCTCGAAGTGACCAGTGGTGCTGAGCATCCCGTGACCTCTTTAAGACAGAGACTGGATGTATTAGGTAAAAAGACTCATTAGGGGTGGGCTGGGACGACTCCGTCCACAGGCTTCATGAAACTTTTTTAACTTCTATGAAGTATCTGTTGGGTCATGCTTCGTACCGTTCTGGCGCGCCCGTTCGTTGGCGACCTTGGCTTGTTAGTGCTGAGGGTGTTCACTGGCGTGCTCCTGATTCATCACGGTTACGAGAAGCTCGCCAATATTGAAAATTTTGCCGAGGCTTTTGTCCGTCCATTGCATCTGCCTTTCCCCATCGTCCTGTCGTACGTCGCGGCATTCTCTGAGGTGATTGGAAGTTGGTTGCTGATCACCGGCTTGCTGACCCGCGTTGGGGCCATGGCCATTGCTGGAACGATCTCAGTGGCGATCTATCACGCCATCGTTACCGCAGGCTTCAACATTTATTTGTTGGAACTGCTTGGCCTTTATTTCGCTGCAGCGACCGCGGTTCTTGCCATGGGCCCAGGTTTGTTTTCAATCGATGAGCTGATTTGTCGTTGGACCGACCGGGCACGACTGTCGGATTCGCTCATGCCCAGCCACGCGTCTGAACTGGCCGAAGTGACGGTCCCAACGCAATCATGACGATGTGGTTCCGCTGAATGTGATTGGCGAAAGGAGAACTCTTAATCAACGGGGTGAGTCAGGCCCCTCTCACCCTTGTCCTCGCCCATGGCGCAGGTGCGGGAATGGATTCACCATTCATGGAGTTCATGGCCGTTGGCCTTGCGAACCACGGTTGGCGGGTGGTTCGCTTCGAATTTCCTTACATGGTCAAACGACGTCTGACGGGCCGGCAATCGCCCCCCGATCGCGCCGAGCGTCTGGTCAGCCACTGGAGTGATCAGCTCGAAGCGTTTTGCGATGCCGGCCCTGTAGTGGTGGGTGGCAAGTCCATGGGCGGCCGAATCGCCAGTGTGATGGCTGATCAATGGCTCGATCAGCAGCAGATCGTGGGGTGCATCTGCTTGGGCTATCCGTTCCACCCTCTGGGAAAACCACAACAGCTGCGTGTTGCTCACCTTGAGCAGATGCGCACACCGACGCTGATCCTCCAGGGAGAGAGGGATCCGATGGGTCGACGTGATCTCGTTGAAGGTCTCAAGCTGTCCCCATCGATCGAGGTTGAGTGGGTTCCAGATGGCGACCACAGTTACAAACCGCGGCGGTCATCCGGCCGAACTGAAGTGATGAATCTGGAGATGGCCGTTGAGTCCGTGCATGGGTGTCTGCAGCGTCTGTGGCAGAGTTAAAGCAAAGCTGAAGAGCCTCGTTTCCGTGGCTGTTTTGACATCTTTTTGAGGGCATCAAGTCAAAGATGCCGTCAGAAATAACTCATCTAATGCAGGAGTGTTCCTATCGGAATTCAACGTCGTCGATGGTTGTACTGAAATGTATTGGTACTGACAGTTTTTATCTCGAGAGGGTGGTGATGCCCATGGAGATTTGCTCATTCATCGCCCCAACTGAGGCTCGTGTTGAGCTATGGGGTCTTGCTCACGGTGGTCAGATTTGCCAGGAACGTTGCGATGTCAGTGAGTTTTGGCTGAGCAAGCCGCATCCAGTGTCTGAATGCACGATGCCGGGTCAATATTCCGTGACGGCTGTGTGACAGTTGGCTCGCTTTCACGAACCAACTTCCCTCATCGTTGACCTGTTGGCAGTTTGAATATGTGAGGAGGGCTCCTGAGGGTGGAAACAAGGCCACACCCCTGAGACCGACCGGACCCTGCCTTCGGCGGGGTCTTTTTACTGGCGCTGGAACAGGCACCAGATCCACCAAGCGATCAGGCCGAGAACGATCCATGGGATGAGAGCGCGTAGCAGGATCAAGCCAATCACCACCAGGCCAACGGAGACGGCTGTTTGTCGCACCATTGCTTTGGCTTCCGGCGTCATATAACGCCAGCGTGGAAGGAGGGCCATGTCATGTTCAGGGTCAACTCAGTCTGGGCGACTGCTTCGCTTCTGGCAAAAAAGCTCGATCGTTACGGTTCGGCGAGAACGAGCAGACCACTGCGCGGCACAGGGCTGGGAACCATCCGCAGCGAACAGTCCTGATCGGGGAGCAACCGCAGCGTGAGTTGCTTCAGGACGCCGACACACATCAGTCTGATTTCCAGTTCAGCGAGGGCTTGACCTAAGCAGACGCGCTCGCCACCTCCGAAGGGACGCAACGTCTGTTGAAGGCTCCCGTCCAGGTGGCGTTGGGGGAGGAACTGACCGAGATCGTCTCCGGGACCATGGCGGTTGGATGCGGCAAGCGCGACTTGAATGACCCGCCCTGCGGGGATGTGGATACCAGCGAGTGTGATGGCGACGCGGGCGCGACGGAAAAACCCTCCCACCGGAGGAGTCAGACGCATCACCTCACTGATCACGGCATTCAATCGCGGTGCTGCATCAGGGTCGAAGGCCGTGAGCTCATCATCAGCCGGTGGCCATGGCATGGAGTGCAGTTCAGGCTGCAACCATTCGCCTACCTCTGGTTCAATCAACAGCGCTCGCATCAGGCAGGACAGGGTGGATGCGGTTGTTTCATATCCAGCGAAAAGGAGCAGCAGAAGCTGTTCTGCCAGGTCGTCGTCGTCCAGTGGTTGACGGTTTTCGTCGAGGCCACCGCGCAACCGCGAGACTCCACAACTTGGCCTCTGCCCAACATCGCTTGTGGCGATCGACTTCAGGTGCTGACGTAGACGGCGAAGTAGACGTTCCCGGGCTGCCAGTGCTTTGGCAAACGGCGTCCCTGGAATGGCGATGGGGATGGAGAACAGGGCCTGGGTCCAGATTTCAAAATCCTGAAAGAGAACGTCCCGACTGTGATCATCCAGTCCAAGCACCGTTTTGGCGATCACAGCAAAGGCAAAGCTGCGCATGCGTTGAGCCAACGCAACCGGTTCTTGACTTGTGGTCAGCTCCTCAACGAGATCATTCACCATCTCCACGATGGCTGGGGTGTAGTCGCGGAGTGCCGCGCGTGAGAACAGTTGTCCCACGACCCGTCGACGTGCTTTGTGGTCAGCACCATTTCGGTTTGCCAGGGACTTCATCCCCAGTAATTGACGAACGCTTTCAGGCCACCAACCCTCCACAGAGTCCGCTTGCTTCAAGAGGTCTTCAATGGCTTCGTCGCCACGAATGAAGACCATTTGTTGGCCAATCAGACGAGTTTCAAAGACATCGCCGTAGCGTTCAAACCGGACCAAAGCAAAATCTGGATCGCGGAAAAACGACAATGCCTCCAACAATCCGCTGGTGGCTCCCGTCTGTGGCAGAGGACGATGGTTCACGGCTGAGGACGTGAAGCCGCGTAGGCCAGGGATCCACCTGCCACGACGGCCAGTACGCCGGAGCTGATCAGGGCTCCTGTCAGCAGTGTGAGAAACAGGATGGATCCAAGCAGCGACATTTTGAGTCTCAGAAGCTTGGATTTCATCAGCAGAATCAGCAACAGAACAACGGTTGCTTTCAGGCCGGCCATCTTGGCGCTGTTGAGCACACAGGCTCCAGGAAGAAGCAGCACACCAGAGCGTCGGGGGCCATCAGTCTGGCTGAGTGCTCTTCAAAACGGAGATGGTTCCAACAAAAAGCCCCCTCGAGTGAGGGGGCTTGGAACAGTCTGCGATTGAAGCCTCAGCGGCGGCGGTTACGGGAGCGCTGCTTCAGCTTGCGCTTGTACTTCTCAACAGGGGTCTCGTGATGGCGGATGCGACGCAGATCTGAGAAAATGCCGGCTTTGGCTACAGAACGCTTAAAGCGACGCAGCGCTGATTCAATACCCTCATTTTCGCCGACAGTGACCTGGCTCATCCGTTCTCCGAAACAGAGCAAAAAACAACTCTAACAGGAGCTGAGTCGCCATCTGCTGGAGGGGAGTTGGGGTGAGGGAGGCGCTCTCAGTCCTCCCCCAACGTGGCGGCCGCATGTGTGAGGAGTGCTGCCAGACCCACCGTCAAAGCCTATGCAGGGCATTGAGGCAGGTCGCGGTGGTTAAGGGTCTTTCAAGCTTTATCGGATCGAAGGCGTCGATCCCTGCTCAAAGTCAAGAAATGGTGCGGAGTGCCGTTGTGCTGCGTAAAACCGATGATGCTCTCTCCATGGGAATCACACACTGCCCGATCTGCATCGGACTCGCTTTGCTTTCAGCCGTTCGCTTCATGGCTCATGCCGTGATGGCCTATCAACTGGAGCGCGCCAATGCGGCGACAACAACGCATCCCGCCATGCTGCTCGGCACAGTGCTGGAACTTTGAACGTCGCGCACAACTTGCGACGAAAGGATGAGTACAAACACTCAGTCTTCGGCTTTGGTAATCCAGGCTACGTTTCGTAAACTAGTGTGAAGCACACTGGGCGAAGTCGGAAAGGTTTCATGGAACTCTTGGCGATCGCTGCAGTATTCGTGCCGTTTTCGGCCCTCGTTATGAATGCTTTCTCTGGCGACAGCGACGATGACTTCGATTTTCTCTGATGGAATCTAAGTTGTTGGCGATGATGGCATTTGGTGCCTCAGTGATGACCCTTTGGGCTTGGCTGGTGTCCAACATGGCGAACCAAGACCAAGGTCAGCCGCCTCATCGACCATCCTGAGAGGGTGATGGAACCCGACGACGACCTAGTCATTCCGCTCACGGCCATCATTGTCGATCGGGATGGCCGCCTGACGTATATGGGATCAGACGGGTTGCGTCGCATCATCCTCGGCAGCGCAGATCTGCTTCGCGCTCTTCAATCCCGTGATGATTTCAAGACTTGACTGATCCTCGGATTAGTAGGGCCGATCATCGTCTTCGACGTTGTCGTAATAGTCATTAAATCGGTCCACACCGGCTTCCTTGAATTTGGATTGCCGTTGTGTGGTGTCTTCGTCCGGGGCATTGGGCCTCCCATCGGTCGCCCAGCGTTCCTTGTAATCCTGATTGGTCGTTAACACGCTGATTGGGGGTCCAGGAGGTTCATCAGTCTGCTCCAGTCTTGATCAGCAAGAAAACCCCTGTCCCGCAAACGATCCAAGGTTTTGGGAGTGACGGGCAGTTGGGTCATCTGCTCCACACTCGTGCACGCCTTGAGTGCCTCGGCCATCACCGTTTGTGCGGCACCCTCCAAGGTGACCCCGGGAGTCATCTGCTCGATCGATTCCAACAACTGGGACGCGGTGTCGTCCTTCATCAATGACAGAGTCGTCTCACACCAGTCTGGGCAAGACCTGGTGCCTTGGCTACATCAGGCCGACGGACTTTGACCGGCACAGGCCAGACATCCTCCGTTGATGCGATACGGCGCAAGGTGGCCATGTTTGCAGCGCTTGCCATGGAAGTAGAGCGTCATCGTCAGTTCTCGAGCGTGAGCATCGCTGAGCGGCAACTTGAGCCAGCGGTCAGGAACCGTCCCCTGGAGAGCCCGGCGTCGTTGGTCGGCATCCTGGCGACGCTGTTTTTCCTCCCGGTCATTTTTGGAATAAACACCTTCGATCTGCAGTTCTCTGGCACAGGCGTCGCAGGCGGTCACGACGGGTTTCTTGCGCTGGGTGTTGTAAGAGAGTTTGTCGCTTGGGACTTCTCGTTCGTTGCCACAGCTGCAGCGGCACCACCAGTAGGCGTTGCCTGCTTTGGTACGACGTTCAGACGCGCGGACCACCGTCAGTTGTCCGTACTGGTTGCCGATCCTGTTGCGTGGTGACGAGGGCATACAAGACGAGGCGCTGCAGGGATGAAGAGCGTGGCTAAGACAGGATCAGAGGCTTGTCTGATCCGATGACTTTTCTCGATACATTCATCATCGCTGGAATTTCACTGCTCGCGGTCATTGGCTTTACCGCGGGTGTCATGGAATTCGTCAAAGATCTAAGAAACTTTCGTCGTGCCAAGATTTGATCGTGGCTCGACGCCATGATGGTCTGATCCGCATCTCAGCTTTGTTCCATCCGAGTTGGATCCTCCTGGCTTGGGGCGTGGCAGCGTTGGCGGCAGCATCGAAGTTTTGGCGGCTGACGCGGGGATATCGCGCTCGCCTGGGTCATGACGATCCAGCGTTAAGTACCGAAGACCAGCGCCGCCGGTTGGAATCGATCTGGAAGCAGTCACCCTGAGGTGTGGCTCAAGCTTGTTTGAACGAGCAAGCGTTGCCATCGGTTCCGGTGGCATGGCGAACGGCAGAGCGCGAGCGGGCGATTTCCTGCTGCCATGCCAGGAGCAGCTGCTTGGCAATCAGCTGAAGCTCTTGAATATCCTCCATGCCATCGAGCTCACGGGTTTGACGTTCGAGTTCGAATTGTTGTCCAAGGGACATGGACAGAGGTTTCACGGGATCACAGATCAGGTGCACGGACCTTATCGCTGTGGTTCGGTGATGCCGTAGCAACCGAAACCGTCATTGCCGCCTGTGAGGGGCATCGCACACTCGGTCGATGACGGTTGGTGTCAGATCCGCTGAAAGGACAGTCGGCTTCTGCAGTCCCTGGCCTACAAAGGCCGGGCTGACTCCGTGTGATGCATTTCTCCTGGCAGCAACATCTGGTATTAGCCCGCTCTGTTGCTACGGCGTCTGATGCTGACGCGGGAACAGC
>JBMZMY010000026.1:0-24600 GCA_049619435.1 Synechococcus sp. | reverse complement strand
AATCCGTCTGATAGCTATGTCGTCGATGTTTTCGAGCTAAAAAAGAATAGAGCGGGGCATCATGACTTCCTTGGTTTGACTGACGAGTCTCAAATTGAGGAGTTTGTTGGTCAAGGTTATGTCAATAATGGGGCGGTTTTTCAGGCGTATGCCGAGCCGATGGAGGGCCTTGACCCGATTGACCAGTTGACGTCACCTGCCGGAGCCCACGTTCTTGCTTCTTCCGAACAGGAGAGAGCTGATTGGATTGATCAGGGCTGGCTGGATCAGGGGACTGCTTTTTATAGTGTTGGGTTCCCAAATGTTGATTTAATTTGATTCGAGTTGTTTTGATGGAGTTGGCATTCCGTCACATCCTTGAGCGGTAGCTCAAGCAGTGGGGCTGATTGTTTCTCCTCGAAGCTGGCTCGATCGAGAGCAGTGCGTTCGAGATTTATCCTTCATTCGATACGAGTGCGGCTGTCGCCCTTGCGATAGCTGTGGTTTCAGCCACCACCAGCGCAGCCGGTCCATTCCGAGCAGGGCCTTTCCCAGAACACGCGCAGCAGACCATTGGGTGATCGAAAGACGATCCCGCCTTGATCGTTCACACGTTCGTAGCGGATGCCCTGTTGCTCCGCAAGGAAGACGTAGGTGATGGTGTCGCGATGCACTCTGACGTTGCCCTGGCGTTGGCTGAAGCCACATGCTTTGACGGAGGTTGGTGCGTGCCCGGTTTGCTGGGTGAAGCACCAGACCTCTGCCGTGTCAGCCATGGCTGGAGACCCCAGAGATCCGATGGCAAGGGCGGCAGCGGTCAGTCTGGTGCGAATCATTGCCATCGCGGTACGTCTCGGTCATTAAAGGTCGTAGAGATCGGGAAAGCCGGTAAAGCCATCGTTGCTGGCGTTGTGGGTGCCAGGGCTCTTGGCTTGCGCTGAGGCCTGAGGTTGTTTGTTGAGGCCGCCGGCGAGGCCTTTCAGTTCATCGAGGCTCAGCTCGGTGTCCATGGAGTCGGGTTGGCTGGTCATGGCTTTGAGAGGAGGGTGTGTGGAGTTGTTCTCCGTTGCTCCCACCATCTCCGGACTCCATGGTTGAGGTGATGATCTCAATCAGGTTTGGTTGTGATCTTGATCACAGATCGTCTTGAGACCTGGACTTATCGTTTTTTGTAGTTCTTGTAATTGTCGAGTTCATCAGGGCACACCGATGTGATGTATCCCGTCAGTTGAGATGTGATTTTATTTCGCTCTGCCTCTGTCGGCGCGATCGGAATGTCCTCATAGTTCATCGTCGTTTGCTGCTCAAACAGCGTTTGCATGCTTTCTTCGCTCATCGAGTAGAACGTCTCAATTCCCATTTTGCAGATATTTTCAGCTGTCCATCTGGCGATGGTGGCTTGCTGCTCGCGTGTTGTTTCGCTCCAAGCGCTCGCCGGCCATGCTGTGAGCATGCAAAACAAGATCGCGATTCGTTTCATGGTTTCTGAATGGCATCACGGGCTTTCGCCATTCTGATTTCTCGGATGTCCTGATCTTGAATGCTCCGGTAGGCATCGTTACGTGGCGCTCTTCTGTTGCTGCCTAAGACGTCCAAAAGCAGCTGTCGTCATGCTCACCACCGCAACTCGGCTCCGTCTTCAGGGAATCTGTGCACGGATCGCCCGAGGCGATCGTGTGTCTCTGTCTGATCGGGTGTATCTGCAGAAATTTGCAGATCGCGATCGGTCTGTGCTGTCTTGGGTGAATCGCGCTCAGCGCCAGCAGCGCCAAGGAGTGGTGACGGGCTTGGATCGGTTGTTGGCCGACATGGACCTCGGCTCATCCGATGCGGGTGATCGTCACCATCCCGAGGATGATCTGGGCGAGTGGTTCGGCAATGCCTCGCCGTGGTTGCGACGGGATTGAGCGTCTCCCAGCGTCATGCTGATCTGATCAGGCGATTTAAGATCGCGCCAACTTGAGGTGTTCAGTGGCCAAGCTCGGGGAGATCAAGCTCAAACAGATTCAACAGCTCAATACGGCGGATTGTTCTCCTCTGATTCGACAGCACAAGCAAATCCTGAACTGGATGATGCGGACACTCCAGTTGGATACCTACGGATTGACATGGGCTCAGTTCTTCAAAGGTGTCGGGGTTGGTGCTGCCATCGTTTGGTTGTTGATGCGCGGATGATGGCTGGTTGGCATTGATGGGATGGATGGATTGGACTGAACCCAACAGCTCCATCGTCTCCGTTGGCGTGTTGATTGCCTTCGTGCAGGTGTGGTGGATTCGAACGCTTGTTGTGCGCAATCGGCGACGACTGGGCGCTGAGCCATTGAGCGCGACAGCGTTTCAAAAGGAATTGGATCGGATTCTGGCGTCGATTGTGATCGAGTCCAAGGATTGAGACCGACGTGTCGCTTGGCTTGTTCTGCTCAATTCGCCAAAAAATCAGCGATGCATTTGTCCTCTCGGCGCAAGAGCGCAAACGTTGTGCCCGCATTTCCTCGGCAGATGCGCAACTGTTGATCGAGCACAGTGATATCCAGCCAGGCTGGAAAGCTCTGCTTCACGTCCCGCATCAGCTTGAACGCCTGCTCCCCTGGCCGCTGAGGGCCAAGCCAGCCACCCCGCAGAAAGCGAACCGCAACCCGGGTCGCGTCGATCGCGTCGAGTTCAGCCTCCACACTGATCCCACCCAAAGCCCCTAAGGGGCCGCGCAGCATCAACAGATTGCAAGCACGCCGATTGGATGGATCCAGGATTTGCAGGTTGTTGAGCCAGGGGCTTTGTCTGAGCCAAGGTTGGCTGGCGCTACTCCAGCGCAGCTCCCACACCCCCGCCAACAACGATCCGTCTTGGCTGAGGTTTGCGGGGTATTCCGCTTCAACGGTGCGAATCCCTTGCTCCACACTTGGATCATTGGGCCGATCGTTCAGCAAGCGAACGAGTGCGTCACGACTGGATCCTTTCAAGGTGATGTCGAGCTTGTCAGGGCTGAAGTTGTGCCGCCCGACGACTCTGGGGCGAATCCATGGGGCAGGTTCCATGTTCCCGCCGAGGCCATACACCCAACCGCTCGGACCGCGACGTCTGGGTGATCGACTCGCGCAGTTGTTCGATCAAGGCACGGCTGTCGTCTGGACGGCTGTCGTCTGGATGGTGCTCGTCTGGTCCAATAGCGCGGGGTTCCGTGGACGTGTGCATCTGTCTTCTCTTGCGATGGGAGCAATCTCGTCGTCCCCCGGCGCTGCCGCTACCCCTAAATGGGATCAGCGAGCTCCGCCATCTTGTCCACGCTGGATCCGATGGTTTCGACGACAAAACACTCCATGCCATCGGCATCAAGTCCGGGCTTCAGCCTGAACAGGACGGCATTAATCCAGGCTGTTTCTCGATTGTTGGCTTCGTGGCCACGGTCGATAAAGCCGGGTTTCTGCCGGAACAGATGGAGCAAGACCTCCAGCACATCCTGCGGTGAGAGATCCTCAGGGTCGACGAAGGGAAGGACGTCCCTCACATCCATAAAGGAGATGGAGGCGGAGTAGTCGAAGTCCTCTGGTGCCATTGGGGACCCGATTGTTCGTTGTTGGGGTGACGCTAGCGACGGCCGCGCGGCAGCAAAGGCGAAGGCCGCCCCTTCCGGATGGAAGAGACGGCCTATCTCGCTCGTTCGTGCATGGTTCAACCCGACATCAGAGGAACTGACAGGAAGGGCCGAAGCATCTGGCTAAAGGCACCTGGGGCCATGACGTCCAGGGGTGTGGCTGATGAAGCTCCTTAGGGCACCTGAGACGGTGCAGATGGAGTGTCGATTGGTGTGGCGCTCAAGGGATGCCGACCAAAGGACCAGCCTCACGGATGGGTGGAAACTGTTGGAGCAGGGGCCAGAAAAGTCAGGTTGCTTCTGGTGAGGACTCAGGTGGAGTGTCGGCCGTCATTGGCGCCTCCGATCTCGATGCACACAATCTCGTCGTTGGACACGCACAAAGCAATCAGCCTTCATGCTCATTGCCTCTGGTGCAGAGATCGTTCAAATTGAACGCGGCGTGCTCATGCAGGTTGTTGCGCTGGTTCCACGCTCACCAATGAGCAGTGAATCTGCTGGCATGATCAATCCATGACGAACAGCACTCCTTCGCTCATTGCCTGGACAGCGCAATACCGGGAGTACCTCAAGCTTGTTGATCAGGGTCTCCACGACGAAGCAGCCCTGTTGAAGGCCGAGATCGATGAGGGGCTGCCTTGGGTTGAGCTCACCTGGGAGGACCTTGAGCACGCCTATGCCAATCTCGACCTCCGCGATGGGGATGGTTCTGGCCAGGCCTGACCGAACGGACGGTTCTCCCCCTTCCCAGACCCTGGTTCATGTGCAAAGGTGGCAGGACGCCGAAGAGTCCTCGAGATAGGACCCAATGCGCGCGAACCGATAACACGCTCGAACCATGACCACAAGAAACGCTGCTCCCCATCGGGAGTGGAGGACCCCGCGTCCCCATACGCAGCATCAACAGCTCACCGGCACCGAGTCAGCTCAGCGCCGCCGCTACCTGCGTTCCTTGGCAGAAGACGACGGCAACGACGCGGACGCTTGAGCCGCTCTGGCCGTGACGATGCGCTGCGATTTCTGCGCTGAAGAGAGCCCCCTGCAGTATCGAATTCGTCACGCCACGTCCCAGGGGTGGCGCTTTGCCTGTCCCGTCTGCTGGCCGTCCCAGGCCGATCAACCGGACTATCAATACGGCGGGACTCGGAAAGCCAACCGCCGTCAGCGTCAACGCTGATGCTGTCAACACGGATGGGCTGGATGTTCAGCTCAGGCGATGCACCCTGAAGGGGCGGCTCGACCCGGCGATGGTGACATCAAAAAACCAATCGAGGCCGTCAGCACTGCGCCGGTTCACTTTCCACTGATCGACCACCTCATTTTGGAGGGCCATGGTGAGAGCATCCCCGCTGCACCCCGGGCAGTCCAGCTCACGGCTTTCGAATCCCTCGGCAGTGATCTGATAACGCGGCATGGCTGGTGGTTCAGTTGTATTCGCCTGGAGTCTCCTGCTTGGTCACCGTGACCCGGCCAACCTTCTGGCCCGATAAGCGCAGCAGTTCGTCGCCGGAAAACTCGTAGCCGAGGCGATGGCCGATCTTGGCGACGTCGTCGGCTGTGGAGGCGGCCAGCACCGAATCCTTCAGCGCAGGATCGTTCTGCATCGTGGTGAGGAAGGCCTTGAGTTGATCGAGTGCCATGCCGAGGCGTCGGGAAGGCTCAGATCCTCCTCCATTTTGTCGCCTATGCGCCCACGCCATCCTGTTTTTTCAGGGTGGCGTGGGCACTGCTCAGACCTTTGACGGTGACGCAGCTGGTTTTGTTGCAGACCAAATAGCAGCCGTCGCCGACGGCATCAATCGTGGATCCCTTGGACGTGGCGAAGATCCGGCTTTTGAACCCCATGACAGCGCCCTCCTCTGGTGTGAGACCAGTGTTGGCGAGGTTGGTTGGTCAGACAATCCGTGTTAAGGCGCATTGTCAGCCGCTTGTTCGTCTGCGGTGAGGTATTCAGCAATGATCGGTGAGGCTTCGCCGGCCTCAAGGGCTGCAATGTCGCGTTCGATGTTGTTGATGAACAGTTGATTGCCGTTGTTTTGAGCAATGGCGAGCGCCTGTTTCAGCTTGGTGAGTTGATCCTGGTTGTTCATCGATGGCTGGCTCAGGGGAGTTCGATGCGATCACAGGAGTCTCCTTCACAATTGAGCCCGCACTGGGGTGGCTGCTCCCCGTATTGACTGGGTTCTCGTAGAGCCCAGTACTGATCAACAACGCCGAGGAGATAAACGGCGATGCGTCGGAGCTGTTGTCGAACGGTCATGAATCGATGCTGACCTCGGCCTGCTCCCGCGTCAATGTTGTGTGTCCCGATATTCAGACGGCTGTCGCGTTGCGCCGGTGGCGTGTGTTGCAGTTGACTTTTCTCGCGCCTTGGCTCGTTATCTGTGTCGTGATGGACAGACCGTGGAACTGCCCTTGAAGCCCTCTGATGTGTCCTTCGAGTTCTGCTGTTTCGACGATCGCCAGGGGCGTCCGACGTACGCACTGCTTTCGGCAGAGGACGAACGCCAGCTCTTGCGCCAGGTGCCACGCCATCGCCTCACCTTGGCGGCGCGCATGGATCTGGCCGTGCGCCATTGAGTCCAGTTGGTTCACAGTGCTCTCGTGGAACCGCTGCAACGCTTTGACCGCTACGCGCGCCGTTTTGTTGGCGCCGATGCCCCCTGGCCTGATCTCCCACCTCCTCCGACGGAGCGGGACTTGTGGTGGAGGCGCTGGGCCGCAGAGCTCGCCCCTGCTGATCTGTGGATGCCATTGCGGCAGCACTGCCCCCAGTTGCTGATTACCCCCCACGCGGATGCTCACCTCAGCGAGACCTACCGCCGTTTGGTGTTGCGCGGCCGCAGACCGACGGAGGACGACCTGCAGCGTGCACCGTGCCTGGCCGATCCGGAGGGTTTGCGGCTCTCCATTGCCGAGCACCCCAGCGGCCCCGTGCCGGTCCTGGATGTTGCCGATCGCAGCGACTTCACACTGCTGATCCATTGCCTGGCCCATCGCTGTGAACCAGTGGCGTTGCCGCCCAGCGTGCATGCCCAGGCCATTGATGGGTTGATCCATTGGGGCCTGATTCGCGACGTCAATCGCGACACCCGTTGCCAGGTGCTGATCCTCCACCAAGCTCCCTATAGCTCCCTTTCCGCGGCATGTTTGCCGGTTGAGATGGACCAGGCGCGCTGGCTGGAAGCCTCACGGCGCTGGCGCCTTGCCCATGAACTGACGCATCTGGCCTGCCAGCGTCTGTTTGGCGAGATGCGCATCAATCTCTACGACGAGCTCATCGCAGATGCTGTCGGCATGCTGGCGGCCCTGGGCCGCTTTGATGCGGATCTCTTCCGTCAGGGGTTAGGGCTCAGCCCTGAGGGCGAGTTGTTGCCCGGCGGGCGAGCGCAGGCCTATGTCGGACCGCTGGATCCGGCTGATCACGGCCTGGCCTACCAGTCGGTGTTGCAGCGTGCCCAGGACCTTGAGGGTCTGCTTCAGCGTGGGCAGGTGCCCTGTGATGGCATGGCCCTGCTGCAGTGCCTTGGCCGACAACGCCTGGACCAACCGTTGCAAGTCCTAGATCAGCGTCAGCCTTAGCCACGCCACCGTCGCAACCAGGACGACAGCTTCAGGGAGCGACTCTGGAGAGGCTCAGTTGCAGCCAGGGGGGCGTTGTCAATCAGTTGATTGAGACTGCAGTCGCTGTAAAAGAGTTGAAGGTCGTCGCCATACAGCTGAACGGCTTTGTCGATGAGCTGGTCGTTGTGGAAGTAGGAGCGCAGGCTGTTGCGTTCCGCACGGCGCACATTTTTCTGCGGAAGCGATTCCATTACCTCGATGCCCTGGCGCGCCAAGATCGTGCGCAGTGCACTCCAGTGGTCGTTGATCTGTTCCACACGACCGACAAATTTCGGCACAATCTGGCGACCGATGCAGAGCAATTGGCTCTGGGGCAAGACATGGACGTCGTAGCGATGGAAGGGGGTGGCGATCAAGACATCCAGGAAGTCTCCGAAGCTCATCCCGTGGCTGACTCCCATCCGCTGCATCGGTAAGGGGGGCTCTTCGATTTCGATGACTTTGTTGTTGTAGGCCGCAATCAGGCGGTCAAACGGATTGCGGACAAAGCTGAAGCTGAAATGGCTGTGCCTGTATTTCCTGGCCTTTCGCAGGGTGATGAGTTCGGTTTCGTTGTTGGTTTCCGTTTGCCAGAACTTGTCTGAGGTGGTTTTTGTTCCCTTGGGCGGCATCTCGCTCAGCAGCCGGCACAGGGCGGCTTTGATCGAGGAGTTGGCCGCTTTGGGCACGCGCCCGTAGAGCAAGCGGTGCTCTTTCATGCGGATGAAGTGATGGGGTTGTGCCATGGGAATCAGGTGGGCTTGGTGAAATTCTTTTCGAGGAATTTGCGGAACAATTTCCACTCTTGTTTGTTGAACAAGGGCCGAGCCTGGGCTGCCAGCTCAAGGCCCCGTTCGCTCAGACCAGGGTTCGGCTGCTGTTGCAGGTTGGTGTTGTCGTGATTGGCCTCCAGGGCCCCGCGTAGGGCCTGGGCCTGCTCTGGGAGCGCCCGTTCCAGCACCGCCCAGAGCAGCCGTGTGGGATCACTGGCGCTGATGTGGTCCTCGTAGCGGAAGTCGACGATCTCCAGCTGGCGCTTGTTCCCCAGTTTGCTCAAGCTGCTTTTGAGGGCGTCGGGCGAACTACTGCTGAACGCTCCGCTCTCAGCAAAGCCATCGATCGGGATGCCGCTCAGATCGTGTCCTTCCTTGATCAATTGGGTGTGGCAGGAGCGGGCAAAGCTGGTCGGTTCACGGCTGGCGAACACAATGCGCCACTGGATGGCCTCAACCGAAAGGGCCTGTTCCAGGCCGATCATCAAACGTTTGGTGCGCGCCCTGGCGTAGCGATACAGCCCCTGCTTGCCTTCTTTGTTGGCCGGTCTTTTGCGCCTCTTCTCCGCTTTGATCAGTCCTGTGCGCAGGGTGCCGAAGATCGACTCGAACGAGATCAGAATCG
Source organism: Synechococcus sp. (assembly GCA_049619435.1). Taxonomy (GTDB): domain Bacteria; phylum Cyanobacteriota; class Cyanobacteriia; order PCC-6307; family Cyanobiaceae; genus Parasynechococcus. Next base: position 16,028 of record JBMZMY010000026.1, on the reverse strand, counting down.
TGTGAATGGTGGCGGGTTGCGCGCCGGCCAACTCGAGCAGGGTGCCTTGGGTTTGACCACGCAATTTGGCGCTGGGGGGCTCGCTCCACACCCCCCACTGCAGGAAAGACCACAGCTCTCGGCACTGCTTTTTGAGGGTGTTGGGGCCTAGATACAGAACGCCGTGCTTCAGCAGCAGGCTGCGGTTGCTCTGCAGGTTGCGCTGCAGATAGGTGCTGCCGGTTTTGTGCAGTCCGCAGTGCAGAACGATGCGGGCAGGTTGAAGCCCACTCACGCGGCCAGTCGCTCCAGCCGCTCCAGGGCCAGCCAGGCCCCTTCGCCTCGGTTCTTGTGCCCTTGCCAAATCTCGGGGATGAAGGAGGCCTCGGGGCAGTGCTGCCGAATCAAGGCGAACAGCTGCGCCCAGTCGATCTCTCCATCGAGGATTTGCAGACCCTCTCCATCCACACCAGCCGCATCGGCCAGGTGCAGATGGGCTGTGTAGGGAAGGATCGTGCTCAGGAACGCACTGAACGAGCCCTGGAGGTGATTGCAGGCCAGCTTGGAGTGGGACACATCCAGGCAGATCCGCATGCCAGTGTCCTGGCAGAACTGCTGGATGAACTCGGGATCGACAAACAGGTTGTGGTAGCGCTGGCCTCCGAAATGCCAGGGGTAGGGGGGCATCGTCTGCGGAATGATCTCCACCTCGCCGGCGGTGTTGATCTGCTTCAGCCCATCCAGCAGGCGTTGGCGCAGGGGTTGTTTTTCCTGGGCATCGAGGTGGCGGTGTTCGGAAAAGCCGCCCACGTTGGTGACCAGCAGCACCGGCTCCGGACACTGGAAGCGCTGGCGCAGATCCCTGGAGATATCCACCACTCGCTGCAGTTCAGCAATCGAATGCTGCCGGTAGGCCTCGTCCTCGGTGCAGAGATCGAGGGTGTGGTCGCCGGCAAACAGCTCCGGGGCATGAATGACCAGGCCGATGCCTTGCCGCTCCGGCAGCACGTCATCGAGATCCACCTCCAGATCCTTGTAGCTGAGGTGGATCTCCACCAGGTCGAGATTGCTGACCTGAGAGAACACGCTGATGTCGTGATAACGGACCGGTAGCCCGAAGCGCAGCGGGAAGGTGTACGGCTTGGGCTCCGCGGACGGCGTCTCCAGATCGGAGGGGAAGAACACATCCCCCTTGGCCTTGTCGATCGGCAGTGTGCGTCCGATCAGCTCGTTGAGACGATTGGGCTGCAGGCCCTGGCCGGGGCTCTGGATCTGAACCATTGCGGCCGTGATTTCAGTGCCGGCGGGAATGCTGCAGCTGGCGACCAGGCTTTTGGCCAGCACTTCGCGGTTCATCATTTCGCCTTGGCTGATGCTGCGCTCACCGCCTTGTCCCATGGATTCCTCCACGCGGCGGATGCCCTGAATCATCTGGCGAAATTCATCCGGCAGCAGGCTCACCTTGTGGTCGTTGCCCTCCATGCCACGGTCCAGGGTGATGTGTTTCTCAATCACCACGGCTCCCAGCGCCGCTGCTGCAATCGGCACTTCGATGCCGCGTTCATGGCCCGAGTAGCCCACCGGCGCCTCGGCCAGCTCGCGCAGGCGTTCGAGATAACGCAGGTTGACGTCCTTGAATGGCGTGGGATAGGTGGAATTGCAATGCAGCAGCACGTACTGGGCGCCCTCCCGTTGCAGATGGCGGATGCCGGAGCGGATCTCCAGTTCTGAGGCCATGCCCGTGGAGCAGATCAGCGGTTTGCCCGTGGCGGCCAGCTGGCTGAGCAGGGTGTGGTTGGTGAAATCCGCGGAGGCCACCTTGAAGCCCTCCATGCCCCAGCCGTTGAGTTTGTCGAGGCTGGTGTCATCCCAGGGGGTGCATAGCGGCACCAGGCCGAGGGAGGCGGCGTGGTCAAAGCAGCGAAACAGCTCCTCGTCGCTGAGTTGGAAGCGCTCCAGCAGATCCAGGGTGTACTGCGTCCCCAGATCCGACGCCATGTCATTGCTGTCGCCAGCATTGCGATAGAGCTTGCTCATATCGCGCATCTGGAACTTGGCGCAGTCGGCGCCGGCCGCATGGGCGGCGTCGATCAGTTGCAGGGCGATGTTGACGTCGCCGTTGTGGTTGTTGCCGATTTCGGCGATCACAAAGCAGGGTTCGCCGTCGGCGATGGCGCGCCCGCCCAGCTGCAGGGATTCGGTGGCCTGCCTGGCCACCGCGACGATCCGGCCATGGCTGTCCAGCAACGGCAGGGCAATGATCCGGGAGGTCAGCAGTGCTGCCAGATCCGCCGGTGCCGTGTGCTCTGCCGCGGAGCGGCAGTTGGGATTCATCGCTGCGGTGACCGGGCGGTTGAGATCGATCTCGCCGCAGCTGGCGATCCAGCGCCTGAAATCACCATCGGTGAGGACGCCCTGAAGGATGCCGCTCTCGGACACCACGAAGATCAGGCGTGATTGGTTGGCGGTGATTTTGCTCAGCGCCGAAAGAATGCTGTCTTCCGCGAAGACAACGAACTGGGTGAAATTCCGCTCAATCAGGATGCCTGTCACCGTTGCTCGTCCGGCCGCCCGTGGTTGAGTCAGTTGCTGACCCTACCCCAGATCTCTGTAGGTGATTCGCAGCAAGATCGCTCGCAGCAATGGATTGGAGCGGGCGACGGCCAGGCGCCGTTGGGCGACACCGCGATGCTGCGGGCGCATCTGCGCCGCTTGCTTCAGCAGCTCCCGGGCCTCCTGCCAATCGGCGATCGCGATCGCGGCTTCGGCGCCGAGGCGGAGTTGGTTGAAGCTGGATTTGGCGTTGGCCAGATAGCCGGGAACGCTTGGCTCCACTGAAGTCGGTGGTAACTGACGGATCGCCTCCAGCAGGGCATCGGGCCCTCCCGGATCGCCGTAGCCCATCCAAGCCAGCCATTCCGGATCGGGGCAGGGTTGTTCTTGCTCGAGGGCATCCAGATCGCTGATGTTGGCCAAGGCACGCCAGACGCCGCTGCCGGCGAACACATGGCCGCCGTAGCGGGGGTTCATGCCGAGATCGGCCATCACCACGGGGCTACAGCCGAAGTCCAGGGCATCGAAGAATGCGGTGGAGGAGAGCGTGGCCATCCACCGGGCCTTCTGCAGCAGCTCCGGTAGCGGCCGGTAGTCCAGGCGCAGATTCGTCGGTGGCACCCCAAGCGTGCTGCGCACCGTGGCGCTGATGTGGGTGTCGACGTCATGGAACGTGGCGTCGCCGGGGGCGATGCGGGGTTTGATCAGCAGCTCCCAGTCGGGGGATCGTTCGGCCAGATCGGCCAGGATCCGCACCATCTGTGCCCGCTCCGCGGTAGTGGCCGGCATGATCACCTGCTCGGCAAACACCAACCGTTTGGGCCGTTGCTCCCGGGGTGTCAGGGCTTGCCCGTGGGCACTGTTGCGGCGCAGACCAGTGAGCACCGTGCGTTGCCTGCGGTAAGGGGTGTGGGCCAGCAGTTGCTCCAGGCGCTGATGATCCCGGGGTCCGCTGAGGCAGATCAGGTCGTAGCCCAGCCTCCAGCTGATCCCTTCGATGAAGTGCTCCAGCACCACACCGTTGAAGCCGCAGAACAGCGGTGGGCGTTGCCCCAGGCGATCCAGCGCCAGGCGGATGTCGTTGAGCTTGCTTCCTGTGAGGAAAATGCCGATGGCATCGAAGCCGAGCAGGCGTGGATCCCGCAGTAGCGGAGCGAGGTGCTGGTGCCAGAGCGTTCCCAGCGTCACCATCCGCTCCAGCAGCGCGTTGGGGGTGCCGTCTCGGGGGATCACGTTGATCGTGAGCTCGACCGCCTGATCGCTGGAGAAGCGGCAGAGCGCCTCACAGGCCAGCAACTGACTGTCGCTGTCGGCAATCAGCAGCAGCCGCATCGGTTGGCTCATGGCGCCACCGCCCCGTGGCGATCCAGGGCCGCTAGCAGTCGCGCTGCGCCGTCCGTGATGGCACCCCCCATCCCCTCCAACCAGTGCACGTTGACCGCAGGCAGCGCGTGCAGGGCCTCGAGGTCCGGAATGTCCCGCAGCCGGTGCATCGCCCCGCAACCGAACCAGGCCACGGTGTTCTGTTCGGCCTGGATGCCGTAATCACCCGCTATCACTGCTTTGGCTCCCCAGCTCATCGCCGTCAGGCTCCAGGGCGAGCTCACCGAGAGGCAGGCCGTGCAGCGGGCCAGCAGGTTGAGCATCTGCCCCGGGGCGGCCTCGATCAGGTTGATGGGTCGACGCGTTGCGATGGGCAGCAAGGGTTGGTTGGCGCACCAGCCGTGGTCGCGCTGCAGCACGATCGTCCAATCCGGATGCTGCCGGGCCCAGCGCTGCAGCTGGCCGATCAGCTGCTCCCGGGCACCGAGATGGGTGGGGATTCGCTCCTGGATCAGGGCCACCAGCAGCGGTGATGGGGCGGGGGCGCTCGGCGCTGGTGTGGGCGGAAACCAGAAGCCGGTGGCCAGCGCCGGGGGTGGTTGGAGGTCTGATGGCCAGTTGAAGCTCATGGCCGCAAGTTGCGCGAGCTGTTGCGGACCGCTCAGCAGCAGCAGATCACAGCTCAGGCGTTGGCTGATGTCCTGGATCAGGGCATCGCCCACCAGGGGCAGCAAAGGCCCACTGAACAGCGTGGCCGGTGGGTGTTGGCTGTGCTGGCCTAAGGCCCGGTAGCCCTCGATCCAGGCCTGTCGTTCGCTGGGATCACGCAGGAACACCCCGATGGCGCTGGCCTCGTTCAGCCAGGACTGCCCCAGCAGTTGCATTGGCGTGTCGATGCGCAGATCCGCCGGGCAGGGCGGCAGCGGTTGCGGACCCGTGAGTGCCGGAGCCACGGTCAGACAGCGCCGGCCCAGGCGTCGCAGCTGCAGCGCCAGCTGCTGGCAGGCGTACTGCTCGAGGCCACCGTCGCTGATCAGGACGATCGTCATGTCGCTGCGCCCCTCAGCGGCGCAGCCATTGCGAGAGCCAGCCGAAGCCGACCACGCCATCACGAACGGTGCGCAGCAGCCGGCGGGTGCGATGGCGCTTGCGCTGACTGGAGCGCGCGCCCCCCGTGCTCAGCATCCGCCGCCCCCCGTTGTTCAGGGCGGTGGTCTGCCAGGCCTGACTGCCCCAGCTCCCCGGCCCGATGCTGCCTTGGCCCAAGGGGCTGGCTTCGCAGTTGATGCGCTCACGCAGCGCCTCGATGAAGCGCCGCTCGCCATCGCGCACCATCCCTTGTTGTTCCAGCCAGGCCATGTCGTGCTTGGGCTCGAAGGGGTTGTCCCGGATGGCCGCGAACATCGCTACAGCGCCGGAGTCCGCAAAGAAATGGTTGCCCAGGGTTTCGGTCACCCCCAGGTCGCCAACGATTCGCGTGCTGATGCCCATCGCCATCGCTTCGAGGGCAGCGGTGGAGGACACGGTGATCGCGCAGCCGCAACGGCTCAGCAGCTGGGTGGCGGGCTTGAAGCTCAGCCGCAGATTGGGCTGCTCCCTGGCCATCTGGTCGATCACACTGGCCATCTCGCCGTGGCGGCGATGCAGTGTGCTCTCGATGCTGGAGGTGCGTGGCTTGAAGATCACCGGATGATCCGGCCAGGCTTGGGCCAGCTCCCGCAGCTGATCGCAGAGGAAGCGGCGTTGCAGCGGGTGCACCGGAATCGAGGGCTGTTCGAAGAACACGATCGACGGCTTGTCTGGAACCTCCACCCGCGCCCGCGTGCGCCAGAGGATGGGCAGGCCGGTGACGACCGCATTGCTGCTCTCCAGGCCCAGGGCCCGCCGTCCGCGGGCGTAGGTGTCCAGATCGTGGGGGCTGTTCAGGCAGAGCAGGTCGGCTCCGGAGCGATCGAGCATCCCCTCGAGGGCGAAGCGAAAGAGGATGCCGGGGTAAGCGCTCACCAACCGCGGTCGCGTGGAGGCCTGGGCCCAGGCCTGTTGCAGCTGCAGCAGGGAGTCCCGACTGCGCTGGCCATCCAGGCCCAGGATCAGGGCATCGACCTCCCCAGGCATGCCCTGGCAGAGGCTGCGCAGATCGCCCCAGGCGTGCTTTTCGATGCGGGTGCGGGGATCGATGCGGCGAATTTCCAGCCGCTGGCGTCTGGACAGGGCTCTGTTGTTGAGTTCGAGCAGATGCAGGGTGGTTTCAGCGCCCTGGCGGCGGCAGGCCCCCAGCAGCGTCATTGCCATCTTTCCGAAGGAGTCGAAGCAGGCCACCGCTGCCACCTTGCGTCCGGCCAGGCGCTTGTCGTCTCCGGGCGCCATCGTCCTCGACTCAGATCCAGGCAAAATTACTCGGCCTCAGGGCTGTTGACCGCCTCAAGGCTGCGGCAGAGGGCCAGATCCGCGGGTGTATCGATTTCAGGCCCGCTGTCGTTGAGCACCACCGGTTTCCAGGGGGCACAGAAGCGGCTGCCGCTCTGCCGGAAGGCGGCGGTGCGCATGGCATAGATCGCTCCGGTTTCCAGATACGCCGGCTCGAGATCCTGCCGGCGTTGGCGCGGGCGTGTCGGGTCGTGGTTGATGCCCCTGCCGTCCTCCCGCCAGAGGAAGCCATGCCAGGGCTGCACGGCAAAGCTGCTGTTGATCGTCGGATCGTCCAGGGCACCCAGAACACGGTCGATCTGGCCCGCGCTGGTAAACGGTGAGGTGCACTGCAAAAACACCAGGCGTTCGGGGAGAGGACCGTTCTGTTCCAATGCCGTGAGCGCATGGAGCAGGGCGGACTCGGAGCTGGCGGTGTCCCCGGCGATCGCCGGGGGACGGTTCACCACCTCGGCGCCGGCCGCGAGGGCCGCGGCGCGGATGGCGGCGTCATCGGTGCTGACCACCACGCGCTCCACGCCTTCACTGGCCTGCGCGGCGTCGATGCTGCGCACCACCAGCGGTCGTCCGCCCACCGCCTGCAGGTTCTTGCCCGGAATCCCCTTGGAGCCGCCGCGGGCGGGAATCAGCGCCAGTGCTGCAGGAAATGGCGTCATCGGGGAAGATTCCATCGCCCCCGTCCTACCCGAATGTCCAGGCTGGAAGCCATGCGTCTGGGCGTTCCTGAGCGGGGACTGTTGGTGCACCGCACGATCGCCCAGCACTTGGCCCCGGCGATGCTCGTGCCTGGGCGTGGACGGGATGTGGACGCTTTGCTGGCCTGGGGACGCCGCCCCAGCGCTCGCCGGGTGGAGCGGTTGGCCCAGCACCTTCAGTTGCCGGTCTGGCATCTCGAGGATGGCTTCCTGCGCTCGTTGGCGAAGGGCCCGGACCATCCGCCCCTGTGCCTGTTGGTGGACGACATCGGGGTCCATTTCGATGCGACCGCCCCCAGCCGTCTGGAACAGTTGATTGCCGCACCGATCACGGCGGTTGAGGCGCGCCGGGCGGCGTCCGTGCGTCGGCTGTGGTGCGCGCAGCGGCTCAGCAAGCTCAACCCCGCCCAGGAGTCGCCGGCCCCGGCGGAGCCCTTTGTGCTGGTGGTGGATCAATCGCCGGGGGATCGCTCGATTGCGCTTGGCTTCGCCGATCCCGGCAGCTTCCGCCGCATGCTGCGGGCGGCGCTCGATGCCCATCCCACCAGCACGGTGGTGGTGAAGCTGCATCCCGATGTGATCCGTGGTGGGGCGACAGGGCATTTCGCGCCCAGTGATCTGGAGCATCCGCGGATCCGCCTGTGCAGTGATGGTCTGCATCCCGCGGCCCTGCTGGAGCGTGCCGAGGCGGTGTATGTCGTCACCTCACAGATGGGCTTTGAAGCCCTGCTCTGGGGCCGGCCGGTCCATTGCTTTGGCATGCCGTTTTACGGCGGTTGGGGGCTCACCAACGATTGTCTGCCGGCACCGCAGCGACGCCAGGGGGTTCGGCCCTCGTTGGAGCAGCTGGTCCATGCCTGTCTGATCCGTTATCCCCGCTGCCTCGACCCGCACAGCCTCGAGCCCTGTGCGATCGAAACGTTGATGGAGGCGATTGGCCTGCAGCGGCGGCGTCAGGCAGAGGCGTTCGCCCAGCTGGAGGCCTTCGGCTTTACCCCGTGGAAGCAGCCCCACCTCAGGCGCTTTCTGGCCGGCAGCCATATCCGGTTTCGCTGGGCGCGTTCCTTGCCCGGTCGCCGGCTCGATGCCATTGCTGTGTGGGGCCGGCGGGGTCGGCCGCGGCTGTTGGCGGCTGCGGAACGGCGTCGCTTGCCCGTGCTGCATGTGGAAGACGGCTTCCTGCGCTCGGTGGGTCTCGGCGCCGACTTGATTGCTCCGATCTCCTGGGTGGTGGATCCGGTCGGGGTCTACTACGACGCCACGGCAGCGAGTGCCCTGGAGCAACGGCTGAGCACTGGCCAGTGGACCTCCCCGCAGCTCCATCGCGCCGCGCGTCTGCGGGATCGCTTGGTGCGGGAGGCGATCACCAAATACAACCTGGAGGCCCGGCCCTGGCAACGACCCGACGGCCAGCGCCGGGTCGTGCTGGTGATCGGACAGGTGGAGAGCGATGCGTCGATCCGCTATGGCGCGGGTGCGTTGCGCAGCAATCTCGGCCTGCTTCAGGCGGTGCGGGCGGCGGAGCCGGAGGCCTATGTGGTCTACAAGCCCCATCCGGATGTGCTGGCGGGGCTGTGTCGCTCCGGCGAGGGGGAAGAACGGGTGGCGGAGTGCTGTGATGAGCTGCTCACCACGGGCTCGATCCAGCAGCTGTTTGAGCAGGTGGATGCCCTGCATGTGCTCACGTCGCTGGCGGGCTTCGAAGCCTTGCTGCGGGGCGTGGAGGTGCACTGCTGGGGGATGCCCTTCTATGCCGGCTGGGGGCTGACCCACGATCAACTCAGCAATCCACGGCGCGGCCGGACCTTGTCGCTGGATGCTCTGGTGCATGCCGCGCTGATCGATTACCCCCGCTATGTGAGTCGTTTCAGTGGCTGGTTCATTGAGCCGGAGCAGGCCATCGATGAGCTGCTGGCGTGGCGCACCGGACCGGTCCCGCGCCGCACCTGGGTGCAGGCCCTGTTCCGCCACTGGGGACGGCTGCGGCGCCGCTGAGCCATGCCAGGATTCAAGGCTGATTCTGGGATGGACTGGGTTTGAGCAGAGGACGGGCGCCGGCGTTGGTGCAGGTGCGCATCGAAGGGCCTGTCCTGCTCTTGATGGGTCCGATCGGGCTGTTTTTCTCGCGCTTCTGCCGCTATCTGCGCGGCTGTGGCATCCCCGTCACCAAGGTGGCCTTCCCGCTGCGTGAATTCGGTTTCCCCCGGGAGGTGACGGTCGACTACGGCGGCGACATGGAGGCCTGGCGGCCGTTCCTGCGGCAGCTGATCCAGGACCGCGGTATCCGCCACATCTTTATGTATGGGGATTTCATCATTCCCCATCGGATTGCCATCGAGGAGGCCCGCGCCCTGGGGGTGGAGGCCTGGGTGTTTGAGCTGGGCTACCTACGGCCCAATTACGTGACCCTGGAACGCGACCGGGTCAACGCCCGCTCCAATCTCAACCAGCCATCCGCCTTCTATCGGCAGCTGCCGGCCGTTGATCAGCTGCCCCAGAACATCGTTCTCGACCCGGGTTGGCGCTGGCGCAAGGCCTGGAAAGCCCCCACCTTCATCCAGCACGCCTTCACCCGCTACCCGATCATCGAAGGGGAGCACAAGCTGCAGCCGTCCCCTGGTTTCCTCTGGTGTCAGGTGCGGGGTAGTTGGCGTTACTGGCTCTACCGCTGGCAGGAACGCGCGGTGAAGCAGCGCCTGCTGGAGCACCTCTCCTATTTCCTGGCGGTGCTGCAGGTGTCCAGCGATTCCCAGATTCAGCTGGGATCGCCCTATCGGGGCATGCACGACTTCATCGAAGACGTGATCCGCTCCTTCGCGGCCCACGCCCATGCGTCGGATCATCTCGCCTTCAAGCACCACCCCCGCGACCGGGGGTACAACAACTACGCCACCTTGATCGCCCTGCTGGCGGGTCGTTATGGCGTGCAGGGCCGGGTGCATTACTTCCATGACGGTCCCCTGAGTCGCTACCTGCGCACCTGCCGTGGTGTGATCACCGTGAACAGCACCGTGGGGTTGCAGGCGCTGTTCCATGCGGTGCCCACCAAGACGATGGGCAGCACCTTCTACAACCTGGATGGACTGACGGATCAGAAGCCGCTCGATGACTTCTGGCGGGATCCTCAGCCCAGTGAGCGGCCGCTGTTTTATCGCTTCTACAACCACCTGGTCACCACCACCCAGGTGAACGGCAACTTCGATGGGGATTTCCCGTTCCGCACCACCTTCCCGATCGGGCCGGAGGCGCGTCAGTTGGCTCCACGGCCCGAGCTGCCATCGCTCAAGCCCCAGCGCTCGATCAACCCACTGGTGCTGCCCTTCCGGATCGCGGCGCGCGTGCTCTGGGCTGGGCTCGGATTTGCGCTCTACGGCCTGCAACTGCCGGCGCTGCTGCTGCGCCGGCCGGATTGGGCGGCATCGCTGATGACGTTGGCCTCAGCGGTGGCTCTGCGCGCCCTGGGGGTTCAGGTGGTGGTGGACGACAGCCACCGCAGTGAGGACGCTGGCGTGCCGTTGGTGCATATCTTTAACCACCGCAGCCCCTGTGATGGCCTGCTGATTCAGGGCGTCCTGCGGCTGCCAGGGATGACCACGGCCCAGCTGCATCTGAAGTGGGTGCTGCCTGGCTACGCCGGGGCGGCCCGCAATGCCGGAGCCGTGGTGCTGGACCACCGCCAGACCGCATCGCGGATGGAAGGGATGCTGCAGGCCTCGGCGTTGCTGCGTGAGCACGGCCAGATCATGCTGGCCCCCAATGGTTCGTTGGTGACGCCAATCGAACAGCGGGTCTCCCCCAGTGCCTGGATGTTGGCCCGTCATTACAACGGCCGCGTGGTGCCTTGGGTGTTCCGCTATCGCGGCATGGACGATGCCCTCGGTGCCCAGTACAAACCACTGCGCTTGTTGCTGCGACGGCTGATGGCGCCGCTGGGGACGATCCATTGCCAGCGGGGGCGCTCCAGTGATCTGCAGTTGCCCAGTGATCCCCGGGACCGTGAGGGCTTCAGCCGTGCGGTGCAGGCGTATTACGGCCAGATGGTGCCGCCAGCACAAGGCTGATGTTGTGGCCCCCGAAGCCGAAGGCGTTCTTGAGCAACAGCCGTTCGGGTTGATCCGGCAAGGTCACCGGGCCGCAGGCGGTGACGGCCAGGTCCACCTCTGGGTCGAGGGGATCGGCATTGAGGCTGCCGGGCAGCACGCCCTTTTGCAGCGCCTGCAGCGCCAGGATCGTCTCGACGGCCCCGGCGGCTCCGAGCAGATGGCCAAGCTGGCCTTTGGGGGCACAGACCGGGAGATGGTCTGCGGCCGATCCGAGGCTGCGACGCAGGGCCCTGGCTTCGGCGAGGTCACCGAGGCTGGTGCCGGTGGCATGGGCCTGGACGGCGCAGAGATCCTTCGGGCTGACCCCAGCGCGGCGCAGGGCATCGTCGATGGCCCGGCTGGCCTGTTGCCCCTGGGGTTCTGGGGCCACGATGTGGTGGGCATCACTGCTGCTGCCGCAGGCCAGCAACCAGCCTTGCGTGGCCTCCTTCGGGGCCTCACTGGCGCGCATCAAGGCCAGCATGCCGGCACCTTCCGAGAGGACAAAACCATCGCGATCGCGGCTGTAGGGCCGCGAGGCCCGGCTGGGACCGTCATTGCCCGGGGACAGGGCGCGCATCGCACTGAAGCCCACCAGCCCCAGGCGGTTGACGGGGGCCTCGCTACCGCCGGCCAGCACCAGGTCGGCCCGGTCGTCGTTCAGCAGCATCTGGGCCAGCATCAGCGCTTCGGCGCTGGAGGCACAGGCGGACACGGGGGTATGGGCACCGCCTTGGGCACCGAGATCGATCGCCACCTGGCCAGCGGCGGCATCGGGGATCAACATCGGCACCGTCAGAGGATTCACCCGCGTCGGCCCGCCGGCGGTGAGTTGGCTGTGCTGCTCGTGCATGGTGGACAGTCCGCCGATGCCCGTGCCAACCACCACGGCGATGCGGCTGGGATCAATGCCAGCCAGCACTGGCTGTGCCATCGCCCAGGCCTGGCGGGCGGCGAGCAGGGCGAGCTGGGCGCAGCGGTCGGAGCGGCGGCGCAGCAGCGGCTCCAGGCTGTCCAGCGCTGACGCAGAGACCTGGCCGGCAATTTGAACAGCAAGATCGTCGGCCCAAGGCTCGGTAATCGCGGAGATGCCCGACTGGCCGGCGAGGCATCGCGTCCAGGCTTGGTGGGGATCGTCGCCGAGGGGAGAGACCGAACCCCAGCCGATCACGGCCGTGCGTTCAGGCGGATTCGGCATGGGATGGCTGAATCTCCAGCGATTCCAGATGACGCTGAATATCCCCGACCGTGCGGAATTTCAAGAGGTCTTCTTCTTTGATGCGGATCCCGAAACTGGTGTCGGCTTCGATCAAAATTTCGTAGAAGCCCAGTGAATCAATACCAACGTCTTCCATCAGCCGGGCGTCAGGGGTGATCACGCTGGGATCTGCACCGGAAATCCGATGCAGGATTTCGATCAGACGTCCCTGCAGATCGTGCTGTTCAGGGCACACCTCACCCAAATCACGGCTCCTGAATCGTTTGTTTAAGTTACCAGTGACTGTTGAATTAACGATCACCTCGGTACCAGCTGAACTGCTGGTAGATCGGTTGGTGGGCGAGGTCGATGAAATATGCCAGGCGCTCGGCGGGGATGCGGCGTAGATCAGCGGCCATCAGGATCTCCGTGATCTGGTTGAAATCCTTGGCCAGGGAGAGATCGCAGACCTGCGCTTCCATCAGGTTGAAATACTGGCGCAGCAACACCGGAAGCCGAAAGCTGTCGTCAATCTCGTCGCGCAGCTGGACTTCGAGGGCCTGAATCGTCGTAATTGGGTGCGGTGTCGTGCTGGCGGACACGCTGGTGAGCGGATGGCGTGGTGCCGGCAAGACCGGGGTCAGCCGCCGGTACGGCGGTTGCATCAAGGCACTGAGGAAGCGGCTGTTGACCGCGTCGGAGTAGGCGAAATGGTTGTAGGAGACCAGGCCATGCAGGGTGGCGTATCCGGAGTGCTGGGCGATCAGCAGGCCACCGCGGAACAGCGCCATGAGGGAGGCCGGTTGGCGTTGAAACCGAGCGGCAAGGGCCACGCGGCCGATTTCCAGGTGGTTTTCCCGGCTGGCGAGATCAGCCTTGATCCCGGGATACACATGTTCCAGGTACGACTGCTGGCTGCCGGGCAGCTGGGCTGAATCGGTGCCCTGGGGGATGAACTGCAGCCGTGCCGCCCCTGCCAGCACGCCACTGTTGCGTTCCACCAGCAGCAGGTGGTCGTAGGAGGGATCGCGGCCGTCGAGATCCCGCTGGTCGCCGGATCCCGACAATTGCTGCCGGTAGGTGGCCTCCCGCAGGATCCCAACCGCATCGGCGACGGGGGCGAAGGCCTCTCCGCTGATTAGGTGCAGGTCCAGCTCTTCCACGGAGAACAGCACGCTGTCGGCTGGATCGGACGGATGCCAATCCGCAGGCAACACCACATCCGCTGCATTGGACGGTGGAGGCAGCGTCATGGATATCCCGTCTCGTCGCTTTCTGCGGGAAGATTACGCCGAGCGTCTAGGTCAGCCCTTCACTTCCCCAGACATGGTCTTTTCCGCCCGTTCAGGTTCAGTGCGTTGTCTCGGTGGTGTTGCCGCCTGGCTGCTCCTGGTTCCCTTGGGTGGACTGATGGCCTCAGCTCCGGCCACGGCTGCTGAAACGGAGGCCCCGCGCAATTGGCTGAAGCCCCCAGCACGTGTCGCCCCGCCGCTGCCGCCCCTGCGCAGCACTGGCACTCAGGTCAACCGTGCCCCAGCGCCCTATCGCTACCGGCTCGGCCCCGGCGACAAGCTGACGATGTCGGTGTTCAAGATCGAGGGCTACGAGGCCTCGGTGCAGGTGCTCAGCGATGGCACGATCAATTTGCCGCGTCTGGGGACGATCGACGTCTGGGGGTTGACCCTCGAGGACGCCCGGGCGCGGATCACGGCCGGCTACAGCCAGATCCTGCGCAGGCCGTTGGTCTATCTCGACCTGGTGGAACAGCGCCCGATCCGGGTCACGGTGACCGGTGAAGTCACGCGCCCGGGGGTGTTCACCCTGCAGGTGAATTCCAGTGGCTCCTCCTCGAAGGATGCTGATTTCGTCAGTGGTGGTGGCTGGCCCACGCTGGTGGATGTGATTCAGCAGGCCGGTGGCGTCTCGGCCCTCGGTGATCTCTCGCAACTGGAGCTGTTGCGTTCTTCCGCCCAGCGGGGCGGCCAACCGCAGCGGTATGTCTTCGATTACCTCACGGTGCTCAAAGAGGGCGGCCAAGCCCCCAATCCGTTGATCTATGACGGCGACAGCATTCGGGTGCATCGGGCCACGGCACCCCTCAACACCGACCTGATCACCACGGCGTCGTCCAACTTCGCGCCTTCCACGATTCAGGTGAATGTGGTGGGAGAGGTGATCAAGCCTGGTGTGGTGGAGATTCGCTCCAACGCGCCGCTGTCTCAGGCGATCCTGGCCTCCGGTGGCGTCACCCGTCGCGGCAGCACGGCCCGCGTTGATTTGATCCGCATGGATCGCGACGGGCGGACGACGATCCAACAGCTGGCCTACAACCCCAGTGCGGTGCTGAGCAGTCCAGCCAACCCGCCGCTGCGACAGGGGGATGTGGTGGTGGTGGATCGCAACAACCTCACCAAGGTGACCGATGGCATGAACGATGCGCTGCAACCGCTGAGCCCGATCGTGAATGCGGCATCGATCTTCCGGATTCTGGGGCTGCCCACCGGGTTGGGCAGCCAGCGCTGAGGGTGCCGCCGGGCTGGGCTCAGATGCCCAGCCGCTCCCAGATCACACCGAGGTTGGCCTGATGCAGCTCGGTGCTGAAGCAGTCGGCGAGCTGTTCGGCTGAGAGGCGTGCACTGACATCGGCATCGGCCTCGAGGTTGGTGCGGAAGTTCCCACCATCGGTGTTCCAGGCGGTGTGAGCATTGCGCTGCACCACCCGGTAGGCCTCCTCCCGGCTCATGCCGCTGCCCACCAGGGCCAGCAGCACCCGCTGACTGAACACCACCCCGCCGTAGACGTTCATGTTGCGGCGCATGTTGTCCGGGTAGACCCCCAGGCCTTTGACGACGCTGGTCATCTCCCGCAGCATGAAGTGCAGGGTGACCGAGCAGTCGGGCAGCATCATCCGCTCGGTGGAGCTGTGGCTGATGTCGCGCTCGTGCCAGAGGGCCACGTTCTCCAGCGCCGCAATGGTGTAGCTACGCAGCACCCGCGCCAGGCCGCTGATGCGTTCGCTGCGGATCGGATTGCGCTTGTGGGGCATGGCGGAGCTGCCCTTCTGGCCCTTGGCGAAGTTCTCCTCCACCTCGAGCACATCGGTGCGCTGGAGGTTGCGGATTTCGGTGGAGAAGCGCTCCAGGGACGCGCCCACCAGGGCCAGGGTCTGGATGTAGTCGGCGTGGCGATCGCGGGAGATCACCTGGGTGCTGGCGGTGTCGGGCACCAGGCCGAGGATCTCGCAGGTGATCGCTTCCACCTGGGGGTCGGTGTTGGCATAGGTGCCCATGGCCCCGCTGATCTGGCCGACGGAGACGTCCTGTTCCAGGCGTTCCAGGCGCAGGCGGTTGCGTTCGGTTTCGGCCAGCCAGCCCGCCACCTTGAAGCCGAAGGTGATCGGTTCGCCGTGGATGGCGTGGGAACGGCCGATCATCTCGGTGCCCTTGTGGGCCCGGGCCAGCTCCCTCAGGGCCTCCGCGAGCAGATCCAGTTCGCCACGCAGCAGGGCGACGGAGCGCTTCATCTGCAGGGCCACACCGGTGTCCAATACATCCGAGCTGGTCATGCCCACGTGGATGTGGCGGCCGGCATCGCCGACGTGTTCATTGACGTTGGTGAGGAAGGCGATCACGTCGTGGCGCACCTCGGCTTCGATCTCGAGGATGCGCTCCACCTCGAAGCTGGCCTTGGCCTTGATCGTGTCCAGGGCCTCCTGGGGGACGCGCCCCAGCCGGCAGTTGGCTTCGGTGGCGGCGATCTCCACATCCAGCC
>JBMZMY010000025.1:0-24879 GCA_049619435.1 Synechococcus sp. | reverse complement strand
CGGTCCAGGGATTGATGACATCTTGGTGGGTGTATCTCCGTTATTGCCGCCCTCTGTTGTTGAGTTGGTCGGATCCACATTGGAGGGGCTTGTCGCTCAAGGATTTGGTGCGGGATTGTTGGGCGTTGTGGTGTTGTTGTTGACGGCGAGTAATGCCTATCTCGCCCTTCAACGCGGCTCCGATCGTCTGTGGCAAGATCTCATCCCACCACCGGTTTCTTCGCCGCCGCTCTCCATTCAAGCTTGGCGTTTTCTGCAAAATCGTTTGGAAGCCTTTGTCAGTGTTTTGTTTGTTTCCGTGTTGATTTTGATTGCGCAGATTTTGTCTGGTTTGGGGCATTTGCCGGCCGGTTTGTTGCTCTCGTTGCGAGAAGTTGCTCCACGCCTGGTTGATTTTCTGCTGAGAACACCATTGTTCAGTGCCAGCCGTTTTTTGGGCCCAATGATCTGGATATCGCTATTGGCTCTGTTGTTGCAGCGTGTGCTGGCAGATCGCCGTGTCCCTTTGTTGGCCTTGCTGCCTGGATCCGTCTTGATCGGTATCGGCTTGACGTTCCTCAATGAGGTGTTGAGCTTGAGCATTATTTCCCTCGGTAGTCGTTATCAGGCTTATGGGGTCATTGGTGGTGTGTTGTTGTTGTCGTTGTGGGTTTGGTTGATCGGTGTGATTGTTTATTTCGGCCAATGTTGGAGTGTCGGGCTCGCGGCGGCGCGCATGGCTCCCGGCAGCGTTGGAGATCCGAACCGAACCTTGGTTTGATCTTCGCGGCGAACCGGAGATGATTGTTTGGTTCCGGCTGTCTCAGAGGTGTTGCTCGCCATGAATCGACCGTCCCCTCTGCTCTGGCTGGGTCTGTTGCTGCTGGTGCTGCTACCGACGGCGGCGGGGCGGGTGCTGCTCGATTTGATCGGAGGGTTGATGTTGGCCGTGGTGGCCATCCCTCTCGTGCTCACCGGTTTGGGCTGGATCGGCTGGAAGGTGCTGCAATCACGGGCGCGCACCTGTACGGCCTGTGGTGCGGTCTCGATGGCAGCGAGCCCTCAGTGCACAGTTTGTGGAACGCCGTTTGCAGAACCCTCCAGCCAGGCCTCATCGAGGCCTAAGGACCCCGGTGTGCCGGCCAGCGAGTGCACGATTGACGTCACCGCTCAGGACGTGGATGCGGAGTCCTGAGCGTTTTGCTCCTCCAGGGCGATGAGGTGGCGTTCGCGCAGAAAGAGGAAAAAGGGAGCGCCGCAGGCAAAGGCCACAGAGAAACTCAGCACGATGCCGAGCCACCAAAAGCGGATCTTCAGCCTTGGTCCTTCGACGCTGATCCACAGACTCACGGCGGTGGCGCCAACCAGCAGGTCACGACTCAGTGACTGTGAGGCTGGATTGCTCGACGAATCACTGATGAAGCGCTGCAGTTCGAAGCCGGCGCCGCTGCTTTCAGCGATGAAGGCCAGGTTGGCTTGCCAGGTGAGCACCGCGCCGACCACAGCGAGCAGCAGATAAATCCAGGGCAGTGCTTTACGCATCGGACTCGGGTTCAGGGCTATTGGGTTTAGAGCTGTTGGGTTCAAGGCTGTCGGGATCCAGCTGGATCACGGTCTGTTCTGCGGCTTCCAGCAAGGCTTCGCAGCGCTGCAGGTACACCTGACCTTGCAGGTAGTGGCGCTGCAGGTCCTTCATCGGCACGGCATCGTTTTGCAACTGGCTCAGCAGGAGATCCAGGGCCTGCAGCGACTCCTCGTAGCTGAGGGCGGCAGCGGCTTTTTTCCAGGACTGCAGTTGTTTCTTCAATGTGGGCTCAGCCATCAGCGTTCGGATGGAGGGGTGGTGGTCTCAACGAGGGCCTGCACAGCACCGTCAGCGAACTGCAGGGACAGCCTGTCACCCTGCTGGAGTGCGTGGCTGCTGTCCACATGACGGCCAGACGCGTCCTGCACTATCACCAGTCCGCGCCGTAGCCAGCGTTGCGGTGAGAGTGCGTCCAGCAGCGCGCGTTTTTGCTCCAGCCCTAAACGGGCGCGCTGAAGGATCAAGGCGGGATGCAGTTGTTCCAGCTGTTCTGCGCGTTGCTTCAGCCGTTGCTGTTCTCGGCTAATCCACCAGCGCTTGTGGTCGAGCAGCCGTTCTCGCCGCAGCTGGAGAGCTCTGAGGCGATCGTGGCGATCCGGCAGCAGCGCGACGATTGCAGCGGTTGGGGTCGCGGCACGGTGATCCGCCACCAGATCGGCCACGGTCAGGTCGTCGTCATGGCCGAGTCCTGTCACGACGGCAACGGGAAACCGAGCGAGATCGCGGCAGAGCTCTTCGTCGTCGAACACCGCGAGGTCCTCGCGGCTGCCTCCCCCACGGGCCAGCACCAGCGCGTCCACCCCCAGCGCGTCGATCTTGCTGGCCAGATGATTCAGCACTGTGCGGATGCGTTCCGCCACGGCTCCTTGCACCGGGATCGGGATCACCAGCAGCCGGGTCGCAGGCCAGCGTTCCCTTGCCGTGCGGAGGATGTCAGCCAGTGCCGAACTGGGGGCACTGGTCAGAATCGCCACCGTGCTGGGGGACTGCGGCAGGGGGCGGCTGCGGCTGGGGTCGATCACCCCGTCTTCCAGCAGCCGGTTTTTGGTCTGCTCAAACAGCCGCAGCACTGTGGTCAAGCTGGGACGGATGTCCAGGGCTTGAACGGTGAGTGAGGCTCGGGCGGCCCAGAAATTGAGCTTGCCCACCACGGTGACGCCGTCACCATCCTTGGGCTCATAGCTCAGTTGCTTCAGCCTGGACGCCCAGACCACAGCCGAGATGCTGGCGTCTCCATCGGTCAGGGTCATCCAGAGATGACCTTTTTTCAGTTGCGGCCGGGAGACGCTGGCGTCCACAAGAAAACGGGGCGCGAATCCCCGTTCCAGCAGGCTTCCGATGGCGTTATTCAGCTCACCAACTGAATAGGTCGGGATCGGATCAGCGTTCAACACGAAGGCGGCGGTAGGCGAGTCCCCAATAGATGCAGACCACTCCGCTGACCAAAGCCAGCCACCCACCGGCGGCATGCTGGAGCTGGGTGGTGGAGATGCTGAAGGCCACAACGGCACTGCTGAGCAACCTGGAGCCATCGCGACGGTTGCGGACGTAAAGCGGTGCCAAGGGAACCTTCATCACGGGAGTCCACTGTGAACCATCGGCTGTTGCGATGGGCGTTGACACAAAAAAACCCCGCCTGGAGGCGGGGTTCTGTTGATCAAGATGCGAATCAGCCGAGGCCGATCTGGCTGAGGATGCCCTGGCCGGTCAGCAGCTCGGTGCCGAGGCCGATGACAAAGCCCATCATGGCGAGACGGCCATTCCAGGTCTCAGCGAAGTTGACGAAACCGAAGCGGGTGTTGTCGGACATTGGGTGTGCGCGGATTGCGTTGGAAGCAATGTAACAAACCTTGGAGAAATGTTGCTTCTTTTGTCGGGCTTGTCAGGGGGCGCTGATCGGGCTCAGGCGCCAGCGTTGTTGAGCCATCGTTTGGTCTTGGCGGTGGCGACGGCGTCAGCCGGGTTCTCCGGCCAGGGATGTTTGGGGTATCGGCCGCGCATCTCCCGGCGCACCTCGCGGTAGCTCCCCGCCCAGAACCCCTTCAGATCCCGGGTTCTTTGGAGGGAGCGCCCCGCCGGAGACAGCAGCTCCAGCGTGACGGGAAGTTGGCCATTGAGCACCGTTGGCCCGGTGCTGCAGCCAAACATCTCCTGAAGCTTCACCGCCAGCACCACGGCATCGTCGCTGTAGTAGAGCGCGGCCTCGCGCCCGCTGGGAATGGTCAACCGTTGTGGCAGCAGGCGATCCAGGTCCTGGCGCTGGCTCCAGGGCAGGCCTGCCCATAGCGCCTCGTCGAGGGCTCCGCTCTGCAGATCGCGCCAGCTCTGGCAGTTCTCCAGGCTGGGGCCGAGCCATTGATCGAGGCTCTGCAGCAATGCGGGAACACTGCGATCCGGCCAGGGGTCGCCCATGCTGCGATGGATCAAGGTCAGGCGGCAGCGCAACTGCTCGCTCTGCTCGGTCCACGGCAGCTCTCGCAGGGATCCCTCCTGTTCCAATCGTTGGATCAACAGGGTTCGGCAGCGCCGGCCGGAGGGCGCCGGTTGGGCTTCGTCGCGCAGCACCAGCTCGCCGAGGCGCAGCTGTCGCCTGGCTTGGATGCGCTCTTGATCCGGATCCCAGCGCAGCTTGTCGTGCCATTGGCCCTCCGCTGCTGCCAGCGCGCTGAGGCTGGCGTCTGACAGCGGCAGGGCCAGCTGAATGCGGCAGTCCCGTTGCCCCATGTCCAGGCGGGCCACCGCCAGAGCGGGTGTTCCCATCAGCGGGTCGTCGGCCATCAGCACCGCCCCTCGGCCTTGGCGCAGTTGGTAGCGGCCGGGTTGACCGTCCCGTTGCAGGGCCAGCCAGTCGGGGAAGGCCCGCAGCAGAAGCTCTGACGCCGCAGCCTGTGCCGCGATGGCTGGCGAGGTGGGCTTGCTCGTCGCCGCCGCGCCTTTCGGCTGCAGTGCCGCCAGCTGTTGCCGCAACTGACGACTCAGCTGCTGTTGTTGGCGGCAGCTTGAGCCGCGGTGCAGGACATCCAGACGACGATGCAGATCCGCGCCGGCGTAGCGCCCAGCCAGGAGGTCCCGATCACTCAACAGAGCGGCCAGGTCGCAGCCCAGCTCTGCGCAGCCCTGGTGTTGCGCCTCCAGCATCAACAGCCCAAGCCGCGGATGAACACTCAGCTGACTCAGGCGCTTGCCCAGCTCGCTCAGGCCTCCGCTGTCGGTGACGACCCCCATGGCTTTCAGCTGCTGCTGACCCTCCGCCAGCGACGCCGCGGACGGTGGATCCAACCAGGGCAGGTTCTCGCCCCTCCCGGCCCCCCATTGGGCCAACTCCATCACCAGGGGCAGCGGATCGGCGAGCTGCAGCTCTGGTGGGCTGAACGCCGGGCGTCGTTGCTGTTCGGCCGGTGACCACAGCCGAACGCAAATCCCGGGTCCCAGCCGTCCGGCCCGCCCCCGCCGCTGGTCGGCGCTGGCCAGGCTGGCCGGCACCGTTTCCAGCCCTTCCATTCCGGTGTTGGGGTCGTAGCGCAGCTGCCGGCTGAGGCCGCTGTCGATCACCAGCACCACTCCCTCCACCGTGACGGAGCTTTCGGCGATGGCGCTGGCAAGAATCACGCTCCCCGCCTGGTCCGAGCGGCAGCGCTGCAGAGCTTTGGACTGATCGGCCAGGGTCATCTGGCCATGCAGCGGTTGAATCGACCAGGAGCGGAGGGTTGCGCTCTGCTCCAGCAGCTCCTGGCACCGGCGAATCTCCGCAAGACCCGGCAGAAACACCAGGACCCCGCTGCCCTGGGGCAGGTCGAGGGCGTGCTCTTCGAGGGCTCGCAGCACCTGACGGGGCAGCGATTCATCGCTGCGGGGCGGTTGGTGGTGGGTGTCGACGGGGAAGGCGCGACCGTCGCTTTCCAGCACGGCGGCGTGGGGCAGTCGCTCGCGCAGGTCCGAGAGGTCCAAGGTGGCCGACATCAGCATCACGGCCAGCTCGGGGTTGAGCAGGGGGCGTGCTTCCTCCAGCAAGGCGAAGGCCAGGTCCGCATCGCGGCGCCGTTCGTGAAATTCGTCGAAGAGGATGCAGCCCACCCCACTGAGCGATGGGTCGGCCTGCAGCCGTCTCAGAAATAACCCATCGGTGATCACCTCCACCTGGGTGCTGGCGGAGCGCCGGGATTCGCCTCTCACGGCGTAGCCGATGCGGTTGCCGACCGTCTCCGCAAGCGTGGCTGCCAACCGTGTTGCTGCTGCCCGGGCGGCCAGACGACGCGGTTCCAGCATCCAGATCCGGCCAACGGGTTGCGTGTGCTCGCCGGACTGATCGCCCAGTGCCCCGATCAGGGCCAGTGGGACACGGGTGGTTTTGCCTGCTCCGGGCGGCGCTTGCAGCAGGGTGGTGCTGCCCGGAGTGATGGCTGCACGGATCTCCGGCAGCAAGGCATCAATGGGGAATGCGCTCAAGCGAGGCGCGGCTCAATGAATCAGGTTGAGCAAGCCAACCAGCATCAGGCTGCTGATCGCGCCGATGGCGGCCAGCAGACGCACCAGCGGGCCGAGGGAGACAACAAGGCTGGCCATAAAGAAATCCTTAAAGGCCGGAACCTTTCCGTTTTAACCCGGCCACTTGCGGTGCGCTGTCGTTGTTTGCACGGTTTTACAGATTGAGATCCAGCGTGATCTTTTCTGCTCAGCGCACGTGGCGCGTGCCGTCCACCGGGTGGTACTCCTCGCCGGTGAGTTCTTCGAAGACGATCGCTGGGAGTCCGGTTTCGAACATCGTTTGTAGTGCCTCCTTGAGGTACGGGTTCCAGCCGCCGGTGCTCACCTGGCCGTGCCGCACGGTCCAGTCCCAGGTCCCTTGCAGGTCGCGGGGAATCCGGCCTTCCCGATCACGGCGGGCGACCAGATCGAGAGATTCCACCAGACCCACTTGAATCGGATCTTTGCCGTAGGAGGGGGTCAGGCTCAATTCCAGGCGGACGGGATCCTCCTTGACCATGCGCAGACGAAAGCGCGGAGGAAGCTTCACCGCCTTGATCACCGCCGCGACGATTCGTGTTCTCTGATCCACTCGATCCAGCCCTCTACGGTTCCGAAGCGGTGCCGGTTCACGACACCTGATTCACCAATTTATTCAGCGCCGTCCCCTCGGGGGCCATCCATCTCGCCGGAGTCGTCGCTGAACCGCACGGTCAACAGGTCTTCCTCTGTGATGCGGCCCTCGCTGTCGAGCAGTTCCGGGTGCACGGTGATCCGACCGGTGCGGTCGTTCGTTGCCGACGTTTCGATGGGTCCACTGGCGGCACGGAATCCCTTGCTCATCACGCGAAAGGCCTGCCAGAGCAGGGCGACGAAGATCGCGCCGTAGAGCAGTGGAAACAAGGAGCTGAGCATGGGGGATCGGGCCCGGCCGCCTCTCCATCTTTGCGCTCCATCGGGGCCAGTTGCATCTAGTCATGGCTTGATCCTCCGCGGGGAGTATCGAGAAGTGCCTGGGCTGCCTACGGTTTGGACCGTCCTCGGCCGTTGCGCGGTGTCGCTGAACGTCATCTTCCGTCGTCTGGGTTGGACCAGCTCTGTGGTGATGCTGGCCGGCACGGCCTCCTGGGCTGCCCTGACGCCCTTGGTCCCTGCGGCCCAGGCGGCCCCTGCGGCCGCTTTGTCGCGGCAATCGTTCGTGACAACGGCGCTGGCCCGTTCCGGCCCGGCTGTGGTCACCTTGGAAACCGCGCGGACCGTGAAGAGCGCCGGCTTGCCGTCGGGATTGCTGATGGATCCCCTGTTTCGCCATTTCTTCGGGGATCTGCGGGGATCGGCTCCTCGCCAGCGGGTGCAACGGGGCCAGGGCAGTGGGGTGCTGTTCTCCTCCGACGGACTGCTCTTGACCAACGCCCACGTGGTGGAAGGAGCCGATCAGCTCACCGTCGGACTCTCCGATGGCCGCCGGGTGCAGGGACAGGTGATTGGAAAAGACGCCCTGACCGATCTTGCTGTGGTTCGCCTGAGCGGTTCCGGCCCTTGGCCAACGGCGACCCTTGGTGATTCGGATCAACTCCAGGTCGGGGACTGGGCCATTGCGGTAGGCAATCCCTATGGCTTGGAGCGCACAGTCACCTTGGGGATCATCAGCAATCTCAATCGCAACGTGTCCCAGCTCGGGATTTCGGGCAAACGTCTCGATCTGATTCAGACCGATGCCGCGATCAATCCCGGCAATTCCGGAGGGCCGCTGCTCAATGCCGATGGTGAGGTGGTGGGCATCAACACCTTGGTGCGTTCGGGCCCCGGGGCTGGTCTGGGATTTGCGATTCCGATCAACCGCGCCCGTTCCATTGCCTCGCAGCTCGTGAGCCGGGGGCGCGCCAGTCACCCCATGGTCGGCATCAGCCTGTCGCCGGTGCCTGCGGCTTCTCCGGGTTCAGCTCCCCGTGCAGGCGCCGTGGTGCGTTCGGTTCAGCCTTCAGGGCCGGCCCAGCGGGCGGGGGTGCGGGTCGAGGACGTCATCGTGGCCATCAACGGGACAACGATGCGTTCACCCGCGGAGGTGGTCAGTGCCGTGGAACGGCATGGCGTCGGAGAGCCGTTGCGGATGACTGTCCGACGCGGAGAGCGTCAGCTGACCCTGTCTGTCACGCCTGTGGACGTGACGGCGTTGGTGCAGTCCTGACCCTCGGCACGATCACTCGTCGGAATCCTTGAGCTGTTCCACGCAGCGGGTGATGCATTCGCCGTCATCAAGGGAGCAGGTGGTGATGCATTCGAAATAGGTCTCCACCGCATCCCACGTCTGGTCTGGCTGCTCACTGGTGTGCCCGTTGGGGCCACTGGAACCGAAATGGGAGGTCATTTGCGGTAGGTGTCAAGATCGGTTTTGTCAGCTTATGCACATGTTTTCGGTGGGTAAAGGGAATTGAGTTTTCCTGCCTAAGCGGATGTGAAGTTTCTCGTCCTGACGGGCAGACGCCAGCTCAGGCGGCCTTTTTGCGCCGTGCATCCCGCGCTTTTTGCTTCTCCCGGTTGGCTTTGCGCTTGGCATCCTTGGCGGCAGCCAGTTCGCGTTCTGCGGCGGCAGCCCTTTCCTCGTCTTTCTTCTCGAGGTAATAGGCGTAATCCCCGCGGTACAACACCAGTTCGCCGTCGCGGAGTTCGACGATCCGATTGGCAACGCGGGAGATGAAGTAGCGGTCGTGGGAGACGAGCAATGCGGCCCCCTCGTAATCGCGGAGGGCGTCCTCCAGCATCTGTTTGGCCGGAATATCCAGGTGATTGGTGGGTTCGTCCAGCACCAGCAGGTTGCAGGGGGTGAGCAGCATCAAGGCCAAGGCCAGCCGTGCTTTCTCTCCGCCACTGAGCTTGCCCACCTCTTTGAACACGGTGTCGTTGCTGAAGCAGAAGCTGCCGAGCAGCGATCGCACCTGGGTCTGGGTCCAGTCCGGTACCGCTTCGTACATCGTGTCGATCACGGTTTTGCTCAGGTCCAGGGCTTCGGCCTGGTTCTGCTCGAAGTAGCCGGCCAGCACGTTGTGGTCACCGAGGCGTGCGGTGCCCTCATCCGGTTGTTCGCTCCCCATGACCAGGCGCAGCAGGGTTGATTTGCCCGCTCCATTCGGTCCCACAAAGGCGATGCGGTCGCCGCGCTCCACCTCCAGTTCGGCGCCAAGAAAGAGGATCTTGTCGCCGTAGCTGTGGGTGAGGTTCTCAAACAGCGCCACCTGGGCGCCCGATCGCGGGGCCGCTGGGAAGCGGAAGCTTGGTCCGGAGACGGTTTCGATCGGCGCTTCGACGCGCTCGACCTTGTCCAGCTGTTTCTCGCGGCTTTTGGCCTGGGTGCTTCGGGTGGCACTGGCCCGGAAGCGGTCGATGTAGGCCTGCTGCGTCGCAATTTCTTTCTGTTGGCGTTCGAAGGCCGCCTGGGTGGCTTCCCGTTCCATCGCCTTCTGCTCGAGGTGGGCGGTGTAGTTGCCCAGGTAGCTACGGGAGATCCCCCGTTCGGTGGCGACGATCTGGTTGCAAACGCGATCCAAGAACGTGCGGTCGTGACTGATCACCACCAGGGCCGCGCTTTGCTCGAGCAGATAGCCCTCCAGCCATTGGATCGTCTCCACATCCAGATGGTTGGTTGGTTCGTCGAGCAGCAGCAGGTCGGGGTCCTGGAGCAGGATCTTTCCCAGGGCAATGCGCATCTGCCAGCCGCCGGAGTAGTCGCTGACCTTGCGCTCGGCGCCTTCGGGGCTGAAGCCGATGGTGGGCAGCAGCTTGTCAATGCGGGCATCGAGCTCGTAGCCATGCAGCGCCTCGAAGCGGCTCTGCAGGCGCCCGAGCTCCTGGATCAGCGTGTCGAGATGGTCGGGATCGGCCGCGGCTTGCTCCGACGCCATGGCCTCCTCGACGGCGCGCTGTTCGTTGAGAACGGTGGCGGCTTCCCCGAAGGCCTGAAACAGTTCCTCCCGCACGCTGCGTTGCGGGTCGACGTCGAATTCCTGTTGGAGATAGGCGATCCGGGGATCGCCCTGGCGGACCACCTGGCCACTGGTGGGTTCTTCCTGGCCGGCGATGAGACGCAGCTGGGTGGATTTACCGGCGCCGTTGACGCCCACCAGGCCGATGCGATCACCGGGTTTGACCTCCCAGGTGACATCGCGCAGCACCTCACCGGTGGGATAGATCTTGCTGACGCGCTCGAGTCGCAGCACCGGTGCAGGGCAGGAAACCCCATCATCCCTGTCGACTGGTTCTCAGGGGGGAGGAGCCCTGCAGACTGAGTGCTGCGATCGGATCCCGGCGATGCTGAAACTGGAGCAGCTGGCAGCGTTGGTGGTCGCGGCGGGATTGGCGTTGGTGAGTTATTGGCTGTTTTTCAGTTGGGCCGGAGGCGGGGGGTATGAGCGGCGCGCACGGCCCGACGACCAGGCCTTGCGATCAGAGTCCACCCCGGGCCTTGATCAGCCATTGGTTGGTTTCGCTGTCGTCGAGGCTGTTGAGATGGGCTTTCACGTCGTCAGCGGTCACCGGCAGGCCGAGGCTGTCGCCGATGGCGCAAATGGTGTCCATGGCGCCTGACGGATCCTGCAGTGCCTGACGAAACAGCGCCTGGGTTTGTTCTGGATTGCTGCTGATGCGGGCGTACAGCGCGGCGGCGTTGCTGGCCATCTCTGAACTGCTGTTGGGCTAACGCTATGTCAGCTCGCTGGGTGCGTCAGGCCGCTTGGTCGAATGTGTCATCGCGTTGGCCCAGCGCCGTGGCGTCATTCATGCTGCGTGCATCGAGGCAGAGCACCTTGCGCAACTGGGCGTAATTGGCCGCCTGCGATGGACGTCCGTCTTGAACGGCCCCGAATTCTGCCCGTTGCAGCACGTGGTGAAGGTGTGTCAGCAGATAGGTGCTGATCACGGCAGACACCAGAACCTCGCTGTTCTCAGGAGAGCGCCGAGGGCTGCGGCGCTGCGCCGATGACCGACGGGGTGGATTGCGCCGGGAATCGGCGCCTTTGGCCTGGGAAGCGGACTGGCTCATTGGGCGCTCCGAGGAGGACCGATGCCCCCACCATAGTCATGGATACTATCCTTGACCATCTCTGTACACTTTTCAGTAGCTGGTCCCACCATGGAGTCGGGTCGTGCCCACCCGTCAAACCTCATCCAGTGGCAAGCCGAAGTCGCCCCGGATTCAGGTGGTGCTTCCTGAGGAGTTGTGCGCCAGGTTGACGACGTTGGCGGAGCAGGAGTCGCGCACCGTCAGCAACATGGCGCGCGTGCTGATTCAGCAGGGTGTTGACCGCCACGAGCAGGGTGAGCGCCGGTCGGCGCCTCGGGCCGAGGAGCGCTACCGCCCCAGCAGCTTTGAACGGGAGCAGCCCCGCCGCCTGCGCGGGGCACCGCGTCGACTCAAGCTGTACCGCCCGGGCTGAGCGGCTTCGGATCAGCTGGGTTGAGCCGTCACGCCGAGAACCGCCGGCCGGCTGGCCCCGGTGATGGCTGGCGCATTGCCTGGGTGGCGGTGATGGTGCCACCAGGCCAACAGGGCGAACACCAGGGCTTCGCGGGCTTCTGCCGGGATCTTCAGCGCATCGCTGTCGCGGAGCGCAACGCCATGGCAACGGCAACGCAGCTCTCGCATCAAGGTGCGATTGCGACGGCCCCCGCCTGCCACGATCAGTTCCAGGGGGCGAATCCCCGTGCGCTGCTGGAGGCGATCGAGGTCCTGGGCCACCAGCGCGGCGGTGAATCCGGTCAGCGTCGCGATCTGATCCTGTGCTGTGTGTGAGGCCATGGCCGCTCGCCGGCGCTCGAGATCTCCGCGGCCAAACAGTTCCCGACCGGTGGACTTCGGTGGATCCTTGAGCAGATAGCTCTCTTGCAGCCACTGTCGAATCAGGGCTTCATCACTGCGGCCGGCCGCGGCCATGGCTCCATCGCGATCCACGCTGCATTGGCCATGGCTGAGATCAGTCATCGCCAGATCGATCAGGCTGTTGGCGGGGCCGCAGTCCCATCCCTGCACCGAGGCATGGCGATCGGGGCCAACGGCGGGGGGGATCAGGGTGATGTTGGCGATTCCTCCGAGGTTGAGCAGGGCTCGCCAGCCTCCGGTTCGTCCCAGCAACGCTGCATCGGCCGCCGGCACCAGCGGCGCGCCCTGGCCGCCGAGGGCCAGATCGGCGGCGCGAAAGTCGTGCACCACCGGACGCTTCAGGCGCTCCGCCAGCAGTGGACCGTGGAGCAGTTGCCAGCTGGCGCCCCGCTGTTCTCCGTCGGGGGGACGGTGCCAGACCGTCTGACCGTGACAGCCCACCAGGACGGCGCTGCCCTGGGGGTCACATCCCAAGGCAGCGGTGGCCTGGGCTTCGGTGGTGGCCTCGCCGAGCGCCAGCCACTCGGCTGCGGCCATCGCTGCGCCCTGTCCCGCTGCGATCAGACGGTCGCGCAGGTCGGCGGGATAGGGGTGGTGGTGGTGCTGAATCAGCCGCCACCGTGGCCGTTGGCAGCGGCCATGGAAGTCGACCAGCACTGCATCGACGCCATCGGCGCTGGTGCCGCTCATCAATCCAAGACAGCGCATCCAATCAGACTTTGGGAAGTCGCTGGAGGTCGTCGATTAAGCCCATCACCACCAGGAGGTGGCCTTCCTCCAGGACGTGGGATGCCGGGGGATTGACGGTCAGGGTTTTCGACGGTCCGGCGGCCAGAACATTCACCCGGAAGTTCTTGCGCAGGTTCAGATCCCGCAGGGAGCGGCCCACGAACAGTTCCGGCACCTTGATCTCGTCGATGCAGTGCTGGTCATCGAGGGCCAAGCGTTCCATCAGGTTCGGCCGCACCAGTTCCAGCCCCAGGCGTTCCCCCTGCATCCGAGAGGGGAAGATCACCCGGTCGGCACCGACCCGCTTCAGCATCTTTTCGTGCAGGTCGCTGGTGGCCCTTGCAATCACTTGGCGCACCTGGCTGCCGTCGCTGTCCTTGGCGATCAAGGTGGCGGTGATGCTGGCTTCGATCGGCTCACTGATCGCCACCACCACCGTTCCCATCTCCAGCACGCCGGCTTCGCGCAGCGATTCCTCGTCGGTGCAATCCACCACGCGTGCTTCCACGGTGGGTTCCACCTGGCGCAATTCATCGATGGCTTTGGCCTCCCGGTCCACCGCCAGCACATCAGCGCCGTTCTGGAGCAGCTCCCGGCAAACGGCGATGCCGAAGCGTCCGACTCCGATGATCGCGAAGCCAAGCCGTTCACTGTCCCGCTGCGGGCCCCACTGCCACCACTCACTCATGGGGCTCCTACCCAGTGGCTGCGCTCATACATAGAGGTCTTCGCGCGGATAACCAACCTGATTCTGACGGTGAATGTGCCGTTGGTCCCAGATCATCATGTCCCAGATGGCGCTGAGCAGCAGCCAGACGCCGAGACGTCCAACGAACATGCCCACCAGCAGGACGAGTTGGCCGAACCGCCCCAGTTCAGCGGTCACCCCCAGGTCGAGTCCGACGGTGGCGAAGGCGGAGATGCAGGTGAACAGCATCTCGAGAAAGGTGAAATCGTCCTTGCCGTTGAGGTTGCTGGCGATGCTCAGCAGCAGGGCCATCGCCAACACGAACAACAGCGAGGCGACCGTGATCCCCAGGGCCCGCAGCACCACCTTGTCCGAGATCTCCCGGTTGCGGATCACGATGCAGTCGCGGCCACGCAGGGTGGAGCGGGTGGCTGCCATCAAGGCGGCCACGGTGGTTGTTTTGATTCCGCCGCCGGTTCCACCCGGACTGGCGCCGATGAACATCAGCGTCATCAGCAGCAGGGTGCCTGATTCGGTGATGGTGTTCAGCGAGAGGGGAACGGTGGTGAACCCAGCGGTGCGGGCTGTCACCGACTCGAACAGCGCGATCATCAGCCGACGCGGCCAGCTCAGGTTGAGGAAGAGTTCGCCGTGGTTCAGCCATTCGGTGAGGGCGAGGCCAATGGCACCGAAACAGACCAGCAGGGCACTGGTGCGCAGGACAAGACGGGTGTGCAGGCTCAGCCGTCGGCGGCGCTGGGGCCAACGAAACCCTTGGCTGGCCAGGTCACTGGTGACCCGCCAGCCCAAGCCCCCCATCACGATCAGCACCATCACTACGCCGTTGACGGTGAGGTTGGCCTGGTAGCGCTCAAGGCTGTCGGCCCAGAGCCCGAAACCGGCGTTGTTGTAGGCGGAAATGCTGTGGAACACCGCTGCCCACAGCCGTTCGCCCGGATCGCTGATGTCGGTGAATCCGAAGCTGTAGAGGATTCCGGCTCCCACCAGGATCACCACCGCAGCCGTCAGGGCGATGCCCCGGAAGGTGGACCCCACCCCGCCGACGCCGAATTCATCGAGGGTCTGGCCCCGGTCCAGCCGCCGGCGCAGCCCGGTGCCGCGCACCACAAAACCCTGCAGAAAGGTGGTGATCGCCATCAGGCCCAAACCGCCCGCCAGGATCATTCCTGCGAGCACCACCTGGCCGAAGCCGGTCAGGTCCTCACCGATGTCGATAATCGACAGCCCGGTCACCGTGATCGCCGAGGTGGCTGTGAACAGCGCCTCCCAGAGCCCGACGCTGTCGCGGGAACACAGCGGCGTCGCCAGCAGCAGGGTCCCGATCAGGATGACCAGAAGGCCTGTCACGACCGTGAATTGAGGAACGGTCAGCCGGCGATGCCAGCTTGGGCGACCTTCCAGTGCCTGACGGATCGGCAAGAACCTGCGGGTGTTGAGTGGCGAATTCGACCAGTGTTGATCAGGACTGGCCGTAACGCCAGAGAATCAATGCTGGCACCAGGATCGTCATCATCAGCGTTAGGCCTGCTCCGTAGCGGGTCACATCCAGGAATCGGTACCGCCCGGGGCCGAACACCATCAGATTGGTTTGATAGCCGACGGGGGTGAGGAAGGACTGACTGGCCCCGAACAGCACGGTGATCAGCAGGGCCATCGGTTCCAGGCCCAGGCTGGGGGCGAGCTGGGCGGCCACCGGGGCCAGCAGGGCGACCGATGCGGCGTTGCTGATCACCTGGGTCAACAGGGTGGTGCCGATGAAGACCACCACTAGCGATCCATAGGCCGGCCAGCCGACCAACCAGTGCTGAAGTGCGCTGGCCAGACCATCGGCCAGTCCCGTGCGCTGCAGGGCCACACTGAAACTGGTTAGGGAGCCCAGCAACAGGATCACGTCCAGGCGGATCGAGCGCTGCAGTTCTCCGAGGCGTAGGCAGCCCGTCGCCACCACCGCCACCGTGGCGAGAAGCACCGAGGCCACCAGCGGCATGGCAGTGACGGTGGGCAGCACCAGCATCGTGATCGCGATGCCCACGGCCACGGGCTTGCGTCGCACGGTCGGCAGGTCATCCTCCAGCCGGTCCAACACCAGCAGATCATTGCTGGATTGCAGGCCACGGATCGAATCAAGCGGTGCCTGGAGCAGCAGCACATCGCCCTCGCGCAGCACCACCTGTCCCAGGCGTTCCTGCACGGTGTCCTGGCCGCGGCGCAGGGCGAGAACGGTGGCGTTGTGGCGTTGGCGGAAGCGCAGTTCGCGCAGGCTCGCACCGGCCAGGGTCGACCCAGCGGGAAGCAGCACCTCCACGGTTTTCTGGCCGCTCACCGTGCTCTGGTCCGCGGTGACCGGGCTGACATTCTCCTGGGTGGTGAGCTGAATGGTGTGGTCCTGCTGGAGGCGAAGCAGGTCCTGACGGGTGACGCGCAGCAGCAGTCGATCCCCAGCCTGGAGCCGTCGATCGGCCAGCGGGGGGAACAGCCGTTCCCGGCCGCGCTGGATTTCGAGTACGTCAACGTCGAAGCGGCGCTGCAGGCGGCTGTGCAGCAGGGAGCGACCCACCAGCTCCGAATCATTGGGGATCGTGACCTCGGTGCAATAACTGCTGCGTTCGAGGTTGAGGGCACTCTCACCGCTGTCGTCGCGGCGATCCGGCAGGAGGGCGGCCGGGGCCAGGATCAGATACAGGGCCCCCGCCAGCCAGATCGGGATGCTGATCACGGTGAAGCTGAACAGCTCGAAGGGTGCGTTGTAGAGCTGCTGGCTGATGTCGCTCACCAGCAGGTTCACCGAACTGCCCAGCAGGGTCAGAGTTCCGCCCAGCACGGTTGAAAACGACAGCGGCAGCAGCACCCGTGAAGGCGAGATGCCGCGGCGGTGGCACCAGGTTTCCACCACGGGCAGCAGGGAGGCCACGACAGGGGTGTTGGGCACCACGCCCGACACCGGGGCGATCACAAAAGCCATCAGGGCGATCAGCCGCCGTGGACTGCGAATCCGTTCGGACGCGATCAGCCCCCGCAGGCGATCGAGCGCTCCACTTTTAAACAGGGCCGCCGACACCGGAAACAGTCCGAGCAGGGTGATCAGGGCCGGGCTGCCGAAACCGATCAGGGCTTCATCCGGGCGGAGCACGCCGGTGGCCATCAGCAGCCCAACGCTCAGCAGGCCGGTCAGCTCCGGTGCAATCGCACCGGTGATGAACAGCACCACCGCCAGCAGCAGCACCGCGAGGGTGACCTGGGCCATCGGGTCCTGAATTGCGCTGATCAACTCGACCATTCAGGTGGCTGTGCGATCACACGGGCGCTTGATTCTGCCCGTTCTGCCAGATCTGACTGTCCAGCCAGTCGCGCAGTCCCCGCAACCCATCGCCCCGGACCGCTGAAAGGAAAAGCGTATCCGGCTCCTGCGCGCGGATTGCCTCGATGGCCTCAAGGGGGCAGCGGTCGATCTGGTTGGCTACCACGCGCCGCAACGCGGTGCTGTCCAGCGCGTCGAGCAGCTTGTGCACCGTCGCCAGATGCGCGGCCCAGTCCGGGTCACCGAGATCAACAACCAATAACAGGATGTCCGCCGCAAGGGTTTCTTCGAGGGTGGCGCGAAAGGCTTCCACCAGGGGGTCCGGCAAGGCTCGGATGAAGCCCACCGTGTCGGTGATCAGCACCGTGTCCGGTGCTGCACCCTCCCGGGGGAATTCCAGCCGGCGGGTGGTGGGGTCCAGCGTGGCGAATAACTTGTCCTCCGCGACAACACGGTCGCTGGGCCGTCGCCCACAGAGCGCGTTCATCAGGCTGGATTTGCCGGCGTTGGTGTAGCCCACCAGGGCGACCCGGGCGAACGTCTCCCGTCGATCGCGCAGCCGTTGACGGTGCTGGCGTAGCTGCTTGAGATCCTGCATCAGTCGGTCGATCCGCCGGGCGATGGCGCGGCGATCCTTCTCCAGCTGGGTTTCACCGGGGCCTCGCGTTCCGATGCCGCCGCCTTGGCGCGACAGGCTGCGTCCGCGACCGAGCAGGCGGGGCAGGCGGTAGCGCAGCTGGGCGAGTTCCACCTGCAGGCGCCCGGCGGCACTGCCGGCCCGCTGGGCGAAGATATCCAGGATGAGCTCACTGCGGTCCATCACCGGACAATCCAGCAGCCGTTCAAGGTTGCGGGCCTGAACGGGGGTGAGCTCGCGATCGGTGATCACCAGCGAGGCATGGTTGCGGCGGGCTTCCACGGCCGCCTCCTCGAGCTTTCCGGTGCCCCAAAGCGTTTGGGGATTTTTGAGCCCGGGCCGTTGGCGGACCACCGCCACCGGCAGGGCCCCGGCGCTGCGCACCAGGCCTTCCAGTTCCGCCAGTTCCCGCTCACCCCGGGTGCTGCCGTCGTCGCTGAGGGTCAGCAGCAGAACCCGTTCCTCACCGGTTTGACCCACCGGAGGTGCGGGTCGCTCGGCTGCCAGACCCTCGATCTCGAGGTCGCAAAGGTCGCGCAGATCGTCTTCGGCGGCGCAGTGCCACCCGATCGCCTGGCGTCGATCCGGCAGCAGCAGCACAGCTGGGCGTTGGCCGTCGGCGGAACGGTTCTGGGCCAGCCGCAGCCAGTGCGTCGGATTCAGGTCAAGGGCAACGACCGCAGCATGGGGGTCCGGTTGAAGGCGTTGTCGGCCGATCGGACAGCTGATCAGCCGCCAGCCTCCAGCCTGCCGGCGTGGTGCCTGGGGCAAGTGCTCCAGAAGAGCCGCTGAACTGGTGAGCGGCCCGATCCACAGCAGGCGGCAGAGGCCGCGGCCGTCGAGCACCAGGTGAAGGTGTTCCTTGAGTTCGAGGCTCAGCTCGGCCAGGCGTTCCAAGGTGAGCAGGTCAGCCCCGCAGCGTTCCGGATGGCGGCGATGGCTGAGGCGTTCAAGTTGACGTTGCTGACCTGGACGCAGGCCACGGGTGCGTCCGCCGAGGTGCGCTTGCTTCAACGTCCCAGCAACCAGGCCCCTGCCGACCGCAGCCCCAGGGTGGCGCCCGGTAGACGGGTCAGATAGGTGGCGCGGCGAATCTGGAAGGCGATCGGCCCGGCCAGGGTGACGCCCATTCCCGTCAAGGCGGCATCCCCAACGCCAAGGCTCAGCATTTCGCCGCGGTCGACGAATTGAAAGGGCTGGAGTGGATCGCCGAGGCGTTCAGCGGCAAGGTTGTCAGCGGCGGCGGCACCTTGTTGCATCGCCACCTGAGCGGTGGCTGGCCAGCGTTCGTCGGGGCAGCTGCTGATGTCGCCAATGGCGAACATGGCCTCCTGGCCTTCCATCCGCAGGTTGGCCTCAACGCTGAGACGGCCCCGGTGAAGAGCAGGGGCGGGTTGGATCGGGATGGAAACCGCCTGGCTGCCGGCGGTCCAGATCAGTCCTTGATGGCGCAGGGCGCCACCGGGTTGCAACCTCACCTGATCCTTCTCCACGGCCGTGACGGCGGTGTTGAGGTGCACCGTGATGTTGCGTCGTTCGAGGGCAACGCTGGCCCGTTCCCGGTTGAAGGCCGTGCTGCTGGGAAGAATCGTGTTGCCCATTTCGATCAGGTGCAGGGCGGCGGCACCGTCGAGCAGGTCGGCCAGTTTGCAGGCCAGTTCCACTCCGGTGGCTCCGGCACCGACGATCACCAGGGCGGCATCGCTGCTGCGTTGGTTCAGCGCTGTGATCCGTTGGCGCAGCAGCTGGACGTCGTGGTCGTCGCGAAAGCTCAGGCTGTGCTCACCGACTCCAGGGGTGCCGTAGTCATTGCGCTGCGATCCAGCGGTGATCAGCAGCTGTCGCCAGGACAGTGTGCGGCCTGAGGCCAGGCTCAGTGTGCGCTGGCGGGTGTCGATCCGGACGACCCGGTCCTGCAACCAGCTGACGCCTAAGGCTGCGGTGAGCTGGTTGAGGTCCGGTGCCACCTCCCAGGGCTGCAGCTCTCCGCTCAGCAGTTCGTACAGCAGGGGTTGGAAGACGAAGCGCTGCCTCGGCTCGATCAGCACCACCGGAATGTCGGGGTGGCGATGACGCAGGGTCTGGATGGCGCTCATGCCGCCGAAACCGCCGCCGATGACAACCGTGGCCTCGGTCGACGCTGGGGCACTCGTCATTCAATTGGATTCCATTTCTGAAACCATAGGAACGGTGTTGAGGATGGCGACAGGGGAAGATGGGGGAATGACAGGGACGCCAGGTGGAATGGTTGGCACGGCCGTGACGACTGGTTCAGTCCCGGAGATCACGCTGTCGTCCGAGGCGCTCAACGACGCGCGCAGTCGCTTGGATGGACTGTCACCGCAGGAGCGCTTGGCCTGGGCGATCGAGCATTTCGGTGATCGTTTTGCACTCACCACCAGCTTCGGGATTCAGTCGTCCGTGCTGCTGCACATGCTCTCGGAGTTGCCGGAGGGGAAGACCGTTCCTGTGATCTGGGTGGATACCGGCTATCTCCCCCCGGAGACTTATCAATACGCCGAAACGCTGCAGCAGCGTTTGCAGACGCGCCTGGTGGTTGCCCAGAGCGGCATGTCGCCGGCCCGGATGGAGGCGTTGCATGGTCGCCTCTGGGAAACCGGAGACGTCAGTGATCTTGAGACCTACCTTCAGATCCGCAAAGTCGACCCGCTCGAGCAGATGCTCGCCGACCTGCAGGTGCAGTGCTGGGCCAGTGGTGTGCGGCGCGGACAGACCGACCATCGGCGGAGCATGACCTGGCTGGATCCCATCCGCCAGCGTTGGTCTCTGCGACCTCTGCTCACCTGGACGCCGCGGGACGTTTTCTATTACATGCAGGAGCATGATCTGCCCCAGCACCCGCTGTTCGACCAGGGATATTCCACCGTTGGCGATTGGCACTCCAGTGGTCCGGATGGGGCTGAACTCAGCGGCCGCAGCACCCGTTTCGGTGGCCTGAAGCAGGAGTGTGGCATCCATGTCCCGCAGGACTCCGGTGAGGGGATGCTGGGTGAGGGCATCTGAGTGTGACGGCGTTCACTCGGGCGTTGCTGATCGGCAACACCCGCTGGCATTGGGCTGAACGGGAGGGCCCGGACTGGCGCATGGACCACACGGCGCCGCAGCCCGAGCGGATCGCTGGGGCTCCCCTGCTCTGGGCCGCGGTCGGCGCTGTGCCACCACAGTTGTCTGGGGGACCGCATCGGCGGCTGACCCTGGCGGATGTGGCCTTGGCTCAGGCCCCTCCGTGGCTGGGGATCGACCGGGCTCTGGCGGCCATGGCGGCCTGGCGGTTGAGCGCGGCGATGGCATTGGACCGCGACGGTGGTGTCCTCGTCGCTGATGCCGGCACGGTGTTGAGCCTCACCCTGCTGGACGGTTCCGGGCAGTTTGTCGGCGGGCAACTGGTGCCGGGCCTGCAGCTTCAGCTCGCGGCGATGGGGCAAGGCACCGTCGCGCTTCCCGCTATCACGGCGTCCACCCTGACCGGGACCGATGGCGACCTGAGCGACTGCTTTCCGACGGCAACGGCCGCGGCGATGCAACGGGGGGTGGTGTCGGCACTGGTCGGTGTCGTCCGGCAAGCCGTGCAGGAGTCCGGTGCAACTCTCTGGATCAGTGGAGGGGACGCCCCTGTGCTGGCACAGGGGCTGGAGCAGCAGTCGGTTCCGTTTCAGTGGGATCCTGACCTGGTGCTCAAGGGATTGGTGACCGGCGCTTGAGACCTCTGCTCAGGCCAGCCCCAGATCGCTCAGCAGATCGTCGGCCATGGTGGCCGACTTCACTTTGGTGTAGATGCGTTCGATCGTCCCGTCGGCGGCGATGACGAAGGTGTGACGCATCATTCCCATGTATTCCCGCCCCATGAATTTCTTCAGGCCATAGCTGTCGTAACTGGCGGCGACAGGACACGGTTCCGCGTCGGTCAGCAGCGTGAAGGGCAGCTCCTGCTTGCTGATGAAGCGGGTGTGGGAGGCCGCGTTGTCCTTGCTGATGCCGAACACCAGGATGTTGTTCTCAGTGAAGCGATCCCAGCGGTCGCGGAAATTGCAGGCCTCTTTGGTGCACCCCGGTGTGGCGTCCTTCGGATAGAAATACAGAACAACGCGCTGACCCTTCAGATCGGACAGCTGAACGGGGTCGCCATCCTGATTGGGGAGAGTGAAATCCGGTGCGGGATCACCGACCTGAAGAGCCACAGTCGTCATCAGCAAAGGGAGGCGCAAGCGTAACGACGCTCTGGCTGGTGCCAGCGGAGCGCCCGCGCCCGATCGATATTGTTCCCACTGCAGAGGAGCTGGAGGGTTGGTCGGGTCTGCGGGGCCAGCGCGCCGAGCAGGTGCGTTGGAGCCGGGGTTGGCTGCGGCAGTGTTTGGCCAATCACTTCGCGATGGCGCCGCCGCAGGTGCCATTGCACGCTCCCCCTGGTCGTCCGCCTTCCCTGGACCCCGGCTGGGGTTTTGTCAGCTTCAGCCACTGTCCCGATGCGCTGGCGATTGCCTGGTCGGATCAACCGATCGGCGTTGATCTGGAGCGGCTCGACCGTCGCATTCCGGCGTCGGCGTTGGCCCAACGTTTTTTCTGCGCTGCAGACCAACAGGACCTGTCCGGGTTGGCGGGGGGCTCTCTGCAGCGGGCAGTGCTGCGTCAATGGGTGGCCAAGGAAGCGGCGATCAAGTGGGACCGCGGCAGCCTGGCGCAGGATCTCGGCGCTTGGTCCTGCCCGGCCACCGCCGATGTGGCGGTCCATCGCTTGCGTGGCTGTCGGGTCCCGGTTCAGCGTCGTGAGTCGGGGCCTTGGTGCCTGGCCGTGGTTGGACCGTTGGCCGGACAAACCGGCCCGATCTGCCTAGTTTGAAACGTCAGTTCCAGCGTCATGGTTTCGCTCTCGATTCCGGGTCTGCTGAGCGGTGGCACGGCAGCCGTGCTTGCCCTTGTTGGCCTCGTCGGCTGGCAGCAAGCGTCAGGCCGTAGGTCCACGGACCATCTGTTGGCGTCGGCGGCCGTCCAGCAGCGCAGTACAGAGGAGGCGCTATCGACGCATTTGGCCCGGCGAGAGTTGACCCTGGATCTCCGCCGTGAATCGGAAGCGCTGATTCAACAGTTCATTCGAGCGCAGATGACCAGCCACTACTGGGGCCAATTTGCGAGCTCCCTGGTGGATCTCGGGCTGTCTTCAGGCGACCTGCTCGATGCACGGGTGGAGTCCGATCCGCGGGAGACGCGCCTCTGGCTCTCGTCACCACAGGCGACCGAGGCTTACGTGGCGATCGTTAAACGTGGCGGTGCCCGGTTGACGTCCCAACGCTGTAAGGGTGATCCAGCGCAACTCGGTCGCCCGTTCAATGGGCCTTGCCCCGAGGGCTGGTCCAGCTGGTCGTTTTGAGCGTCAGTCCCGATCCGGTGGTCCGAATCGGATGTGAATAATGCGTCTCACGCTTGTCCGCAATGGGGGCGAGGCCAGTGACTGCGTTGGATTGCACGTTTTACGCCGTAGCGCTGATGACGTGCGCGCGGTTGGCGATTTTTCATTGACTGACTAATTTGATTTTGACGCCTTTTATCCGTTGTCGTCCGTGTTTAAACGTCTTGCCGCTGGCCTGCTCGCCGGCGCTTCCATTGCGGCCATCGCCGCCCCCGCTGAAGCTGGTTCCTCCCGCCCCGTGCGTTGGAACACCGGTGGTGCTGTCTGGACCACCACCTCCAGCGAGTTTCAAATGTTCTTTGAAACCGGTGAAATCACCGACCGTGCTCTCGCTGAGGGCATCAGCAACTCCGGCTGGACTGCTGATGAGATCCAGGAGGGCATGACCAAGTCCTACGCCGTCGACATCGTCGGTGTGGCCCGCTTCCTCTACTCCGAGGACGGCGTCAAGTTCCTGAAGGATCAGACCCGCTCCTACTTCCCCTACTGGAAGATGAAGTCCACCGCTGTGGTGGCCCTGCGCTCCGCGATCATCGCCGACGCCGCCGACGGTTCGATCTCGTCCGCCGGCATCATGGCCGAGCTGCCTGTTGACTTCCGTCTGGCTGACACCTGCGGCACCTATGACGGTGCTCAGAACGTCTGTGCCCCCGACCGTTGCGAAGGCGACGCCCAGTGCACCTCCCTGCTGTCCTGGTACGTCTTCCTGCCCGCATGCGTCCAGGCCAACTCCCAGCTGCCTGAGCCTGCTCCCCGTCAGACCTACACCCCTCCCGCTCGTCCCCTCTGGTGATCAGCGCAGAGAAGGCACCCTCACCGGTGCCATTCGCTGTCGCCCCGGCTTTGCCGGGGCTTTTTTGATGGCAAT
The DNA here is from genome assembly GCA_049619435.1 of Synechococcus sp. Lineage (GTDB taxonomy): Bacteria > Cyanobacteriota > Cyanobacteriia > PCC-6307 > Cyanobiaceae > Parasynechococcus. Next base: position 1,313 of record JBMZMY010000025.1, on the reverse strand, counting down.
GACTCCTGTGATGGCTCAGTGGTGAGTCGGTCCATCGCTATCCATCACGCCGCTGTCCATCACGCCGCTGAACAGCCGATGCTGCATCGGCAGACGCAGGGGCTGATCGCCCCGGCGTTTCAGCAGAGCTCGCAGGAGAGCCAGGGCGTCGGCGTCGAGCGCATCGAGTTGGCTGCGATAGGGGGAGCCCTCCTCCAGCCAGCGTTGGGCCAGGGCCTGGCCGCCCGGCAGCAACAACGGCTCCTGCCACTGGCTGGTCTCCATCCGCCAACCGCTGTTCGCCGGGGGCATCAGCCGTTGCCATTGCCGACCCAGCAGGCTCTCTTCCTGCTGAAGCACAGCAGTCAGTTGCTCGCGCTCGTCGTCCGTCACCGCCTTCGCTTCGGAGAGCAGGGTGGTGGCCGGTCCGGCGTCCGCGTGGCTGATCATCAAGCGCAGCTGCGTCCCGGGTTGGCTCACGGCGCTCAGCCGCTGGAGCAGTGAATTGCCGCTGAGGCCTGGGAAATCGCGACTGGTCAGGCGTCCACCGATCCACTCGAAGCGCTGGTGGACCGGCAGGTTCTGCAGTTGCTCAAGATCCCCCTGCAGCAGTTGCGGTTGCTGACTGGGATCGAGCAGCTCCAGCTGGGCGCGCAGCCGTTCGACCGCGTCCTGATCGCTGACGAGCAGGGTGACGCCTCCTTCCGGGGTGGCTTTGAGCGGATCGATCGCCCAGAGCAGGGAGCGAACGCCGATCAGCAGCACCCGATCGTTTCGCTGCCAGCGCGCCCCGTCCCAGAGCCGTTGCCGCAGATGGTCGAGGCGATTTTCACCCTGACCGATCTGGCGTTGAATCCAGCGGTCCAGGCCTGGATCATCGGGGCCACTGCTGAGCAGCAGAGGTTGGTCGGCGGCCAGTTCGACAGCTGCGGCGAGCTGGGCGGCCCGGCGCTCGGCCATGCGCTCGCGACGCTCGCCTTCCCAGCCGAGGGCACCGGGTTGCCAGAACACCTCCCCCTGGAGAGCCGTCGGCAGATACTGCTGCTCGACCCAATGTTCCGCGTAGGCGTGGGGGTAGCGGTAGCCCACCCCATCGCCGAAGGCTGCGCCGTCGCGGTTGGCATCGCGGAGATGGCTCGGCACGTCCTGCTTGTTGGCGGCACGGACGGTCTTCAAGGCATCGAAGAAGCCCAGCAGGCTGTTGCTCTTCTCCGCACCAGCGAGGTAAAGCGCTGCCTGGGCCAGGGGATAGAGCCCCTCCGGCAGACCCACCCGTTCGAAGGCGGCGGCGCAGGCTTCCACCACCACCATTGCCTGCGGATCGGCCAGTCCGA
>JBMZMY010000024.1:0-25274 GCA_049619435.1 Synechococcus sp. | reverse complement strand
GGCAGGAGTCCCCGACCGAACCACTGTCGATCGAAGGCCGCATTGTGGGCGACAACAACATCAGCGGCATCAACCAACTGAGCAAACAACGTCAACGCTGGTTGCCAGGGCTGGACCAGACGACTGATCTCCGGCGGAATGTGGTTGATGACCTCTGCAGCATTGGCCTCGACCGGCAGCAAAAAGGATTGCTGCATCAATACCGAGCGTGAGGCCACATCAAACAAGATGCAGCCGACTTCAATGCAGTGATCCTGCTCAGGATCCAGTCCTGTTGTTTCGGTATCGAGGATCAACAGCTTGTCGGCCTTCAGCGGATCGGCTGGCCCCGTGGGCCCGGCCACTGCTGGAGTGAAACGCTCTGCAAGTGGCTCAGCTGCCGGTGGATCAGCTGCAAGTGGGACCACATTCAGCAGATCGAGTTGCGTTGGTGCAGGGCGCAGCTGGGTTGTGTCCTCCACTCCGGCGGGCTCGATCGGTTCACCATTCTCCAGCCCGATCGCAGTGATGTGTTCTTAACGTCACCAGATCCATTCAGCCTCAGCCATGGCGGTTTCGATCGGTGATGCACTCCCTGCCTTCAGCCTTGAGGATCAGGAGGGAACCATGCGGAGCAGCACCGGTCGGGACAAGCGGGCCTTGGTGCTGTTCTTCTATCCCAAGGACGACACCCCTGGCTGCACCGCTGAAGCCTGTGGATTCAGAGACAGCTTCGCCCGTTTCCAGGAGCTCGGTGCTGATGTCTGGGGCGTCTCCGGCGATGACAACGTCAGCCATCGGCGGTTTGCTGAGCGCTACAACCTGCCCTTCCCCCTGCTGAGCGATCGCGGCAATGCCCTTCGTCAGCAGATGGGCGTCCCCAAAGCGCTGGGTCTGATCCCCGGGCGGGTCACTTACATCGTTGATGCTGAGGGGGTGGTCCGACACATCTTCAGCAACCTGCTGGATGGTCCTGCCCATGTTGCCGAAGCCGAGCAGGTTCTCAGCCGTTTCACCGCAGCATGAGCACCTGGCGACAACGGGGCTCGATCTGGCAGTTGTGTCCCGCTCAGCCCCAGGCTCTCGTTGAATTCATCGGTGGCAGCTACTTAGCAGCCACCCCCCAGGTGAGCTATCGGCGCTTGCTGGAGAACCTGGCTGATCTCAATCTGGCAGTGCACGCCTGGGCCTACGTCCCAGGCTTTGACCATCAGGCGCAAGCACGCCAGGCCTGGTCGGACTTTCGAGCTGCTCGAGCGGCATTGCACGACAGAATCGGGCCTAGTCCTGTTCCGCTACGGCTCGGCCACAGTTTGGGCTGCAAGCTTCATCTGCTGGCCCCGGATGGGGGGCGACGCAGCAGGGCCTTGGTGGCTCTGAGCTTCAATAATTTCAACGCGGAGCGCTCGATTCCTTTTCTCGGCGATCTCGCTCCCCGGCTGGGGGTCGTGACCGAATTCAGTCCCTCACCGAAGGAAACCCTCCGCCTGGTTGAAGAGCATTATTTACAGCCACGCAATCTGGTGGTGCGCTTCGGGCGTGATGATCTCGATCAAAGCGAGGATCTGATCGACACGCTCCGCCGTCGCCCCGACGACAGCAGTGAGACCCTCCACTGCCGCGGCGATCACCTCACCCCGGCCAGCATTGGCCTGAGGCGTTCTTTGGTGGGTGAGTGGGCTGACAGCCCAGAACAACACTCCACCAGCCGACAGCTGGCGGAGTTAATTCAGCACTGGGCTCTCGGGACGGAGTGAATCAGCCCCGCAGGCGATCCAGCACTGACCGGTCCTCGAGGGTGCTGGTGTCACCCGTGACGTCCTGACCAGCAGCAAGCGCCCGCAGAATCCGACGCATGATCTTGCCGCTGCGGGTCTTCGGCAACGCATCACTGCAGCGGATCTCGTCAGGACGGGCGATGGGTCCGATTTCTTGACCCACATGGGAGCGCAGCTCAGCCACCAGAGCATCGGAGGACTCACGGCCGGCCTCGAGGGTGACGAAGGCCACGATGCCTTCGCCTTTGAGGTCATCCGGGCGCCCCACCACAGCGGCTTCGGCCACAGCGGGATGGCTGACCAAAGCTGATTCGATCTCCATCGTGCCGAGACGGTGACCCGACACGTTGATCACGTCATCGACGCGACCCATCACCCAGAAGTAACCGTCCTGGTCCCGTCGGGCGCCATCGCCAGCGAAATACAGATAAGAGCCATCGGCGGGACGGATGTGTTCCCAGTAGCTCTCGCGGAAGCGTTGGGGATTGCCATGCACGGTGCGCATCATTCCGGGCCAAGGAGCCCGAACGGCGAGGTATCCCCCTTCATCGGCACTGCAGCTGTTGCCTTCCGCATCGATGATGTCTGCCTGAATGCCGGGCAAGGGAAGGGTGGCGGATCCCGGCTTGGTCGGGGTTGCACCAGGCAGTGGGCTGATCATCACGCCACCGGTTTCGGTTTGCCACCAGGTGTCGACAATCGGGCAACGGTTGCCACCAATCACCTCGCGATACCACATCCAGGCTTCCGGGTTGATCGGCTCTCCGACCGTCCCGAGCAGACGCAGCTGCTCATGTCGAACTGGTCGGGGACATCACGTCCGCTCTTCATGAAGGCCCGGATCGCCGTTGGAGCGGTGTAAAAGATCGAAATCTTGTGCTTCTGGATCAACTCCCAGAACGCTCCCGGTTTTGATGGGCGCGGTGCGCCTTCGTACATCACCGTGGTGGCACCGTTGGAGAGCGGGCCGTAAACGATGTAGCTGTGGCCGGTGATCCAGCCGACGTCGGCGGTGCACCAGAACACATCGTCATCGCGGATATCGAAGATCCACTGGAAGGTGAGATGGGCCCAGAGGTTGTAGCCCGCGGTGGAATGCACCACCCCTTTCGGCTTGCCGGTGGAACCGGAGGTGTACAGCACGAACAAGCGGTCTTCACTGGCCATCCGCTCGGCTGGGCAGTCCGCGGATTGAGCGGGAACCAGGTCATGCCACCAGGTATCGCGACCGGCCTGCATGGCCGTGTCCTGCTTGGTGCGCTGAACAACCAGCACCGACTGGACGGTGGGACAGGCCCCATCGGCCAGGGCTGCATCGACGGCAGGTTTTAGTGAGACCGGCTTGTCCTTTCGGAAGCCGCCATCAGCGGTGATCACCGCTTTGACGTCACCATCGTTGATGCGATCGCGCAGGGCCTCAGCGGAAAATCCACCGAACACCACGGAGTGGGGGGCACCGATCCGAGCGCAGGCCAACATGGCGATGGCCGCTTCAGGCACCATCGGCATATAAAGCGCCACAAGGTCGCCCTTGCCGATGCCCAGAGCCTTGAGCGCATTGGCGGCTTTGCAGACCTCGCTGTGAAGCTCGCGGTAGCTGAAGCGGCGTACGTCACCCGGTTCACCCTCCCAGATCAGGGCCGTCTTCTCAGCGGTGGGTCCGTTGAGATGGCGATCAAGACAGTTGTAGGAGAGGTTGGTTGTGCCCCCTTCAAACCAACGGGCGAAAGGGGCATCGGACCAATCCAGGACGGTGTGGAAGGGTTCGAACCAATGCAGCTCCTTCCGGGCTGCATCACCCCAGAAGCTCTCGGGGTCCTGGCGGGCCGCATCGGCCAGGGTGCGGTAAGCCTCCAGACTGCTGATTCGGGCTTTGGCTGATACTTCCGCAGGCGGTTCGAAGACACGCTGCTCTTGCAGGACGCTCTCGATCGTCGTCTTGGACTCAGTCACGGCGGCGGCCACAACACGCTCTGGGCCAGGCTAGTCAGCGAACTGGTCAGATCTATTCAGAACGGTTCAGCCGTATCAAACCGACGGCAACACCAACGCACTGCTCAGTGATCGAGTCCGCCCCGACTGCTTTTCTGTTCGACCTCGATGGTTTGCTGCTGGATACCGAGCCCATTCACGGACGGGCCTGGTCCACGGCAGCACGGCATTTCGGCACGGAACTCAGCGACGCACAACTGCTGAGCCTGCGTGGACGCCGCCGCCAGGATTGTGCAGAACAGGTGGATCGCTGGCTGTCTGAGCCCGTTGGAGCCAAGGCGTTGCTGGAGATCCAACAACCCTGTGCCCGAGCGCTGCTTCCGCAGGCCCCAGCGATGCCAGGAGCCCAGGATCTGGTGCGTTTTGGGTACGACAACGGACTGTCCATGGCCTTGGTCACCAGCAGTTCAGAACAGGCTGTGGCCTTCAAAACCCAACCACATCCTTGGCTGCAGCTGATTGAGACGAGGATTTATGGCGATGATCCGGACCTCAGTCGAGGCAAGCCCGATCCGCAGCCATTCCTGCTGGCAGCTCAGCGACTGGGCTGTCCTGTCGATCGCTGTTGGGCCTTTGAAGACTCGGACGCCGGAATGACCGCCGCCCTGGCCGCTGGGTGTTTGGTCTGGGTGCTTCAACCAGAGGCTGATGATCAGCTGGCTGGCAACCCAAAACGGATCAGCACACTCCACACGCCAATCAACCAGCTGATCAGTAGAGCCGGCTGAGAACGAAATCCGGGAGTTCGATCAGTGCCCGCTTGCAGGGAGAATCCTCGAGCCAGGCGATTGATTCACGCGCCTCTCGAGCAAAGGTTTCAGCCAGGGCGCGGGTGCGCTGGATCGCTGATGAAGAACGCACCAGGGATAGCGCCTGGTCAAGATCACCGTCGCCCTTGAACTGATTGGCAATCAGATCCTTGAGCTCAGGCTGCTCTTCAATCGCATAGAACGTCGGTGCCGTGAGATAGCCGCTGGCCAGATCACTCGCTGCGGGTTTGCCCAGCTGTTGATCGCTGCCGGTGAAATCGAGGATGTCATCCACCACCTGGAAGGCCAGACCCAGCTGACGGCCGTAGCGGTACAGCGCATCGAGTTGAGTGGTGTCGCAACCGCTGAGCACACCAGCTGCCCGGGCACTGTTGGCGATCAGTGATGCCGTTTTGCAGTAGCTCTTCTCGAGATACGTTTCAAAACTCTGGTCGGTGTCGAAGCGATAGAGCCCCTGCTTCACTTCGCCATCCGCCAGATCCATGATCACCCGGCTCAACAGCTTGACCACCTCAAGATCGTCAAGGTTGGCCAAATGCCAACTGGCCTGGGCAAACAGGAAATCGCCGGCCAGAACCGCAACACGGGGATCAAAACGGCTGTGAACAGTGGCAACACCGCGACGTGTGGAAGCCTCGTCGACGACATCGTCGTGAACCAGGGAGGCCGTATGGATCATCTCGGTGATCTCAGCCAGACGTCGGTGCCTGGGTGTGAGATCGGATTGCGGCGAAAGCGCACGGGAGATCATCAGCACGATCCCAGGCCGCAGTTGCTTGCCACCAGCACTGAACAGATGTTCCGCAGCGGCCTGAAGGATGGGATGTCCGGCGCCGATCAGGCTGCGGAGATCACTGAGGAGGGTCTCGAGGTCCTGTTCGACCGGCTCCAGTAATTCAGTGACGGTGATCATGCAACCCCTCGGCGCCGCGATCCTAGTGGCCTCCGACGCTTGGCTGCAGGTGAACCAGCTCCACCGCAGGGCGTTGACCCAGCCATGGCGTGGCTCGGGACGCGAAGCCGCTGGGATCCGCTGTGACGTAAAGCCGACAGCGGTCGAGGCAGATCCGTTCCCCAGGGGAGGCTGATGCCGCCCCTAAGACGGCATCCAACTGACGTGCGACGGCGACGGCAGGATCGATCAAGCGAACCTCTGGGGGAAGCAACTGACGCAGCAGCGGTTCCAACAGGGGGTAGTGCGTGCAACCGAGAACGATCGACTCAACCGACGCGTCCAACAAGGGCTCGAGGTAAACCATCGCCATCTGCCGCAACTCATCACTGAGCAGATCACCGGCCTCGATCAGCGGCACGAAGGCAGGGCAGGCCTGTTCGATCACAAGGGTTCCGGGCCTGAGCGCTTCGATGCTCACCCGATAGGCCGATGACTGCACAGTGGCAGGCGTCGCCAGCACACCCACGCGGCACTCCGTCACCATCGAGGCTGCAGCCCCGATCAAGCCGATCACAGGACCACCGGCACGGGCCTCCGCCACATCCCTGGCCAGAGCATTGGTGGTGTTGCAGGCCATCACCACTGTGGTGGAACCGGTCTCGCAGAGCCAAGTCACCACCTCCGCAGCAATCACACGAATCTCCTCCGGACTGCGATTGCCGTAGGGCACCCGTGCGGTATCTCCTAGATACAGGCAGTGAACCTCGGGATGGCGTTCCAGAACACGACGCAGCACCGTGAGGCCGCCAACTCCACTGTCAAACAGCCCGAGAACTGCGGTCATCGCACCTCCAGCTTCAGGTAATTCAAAACACCGGCAGCGATCGCCAGGGCGAGACGACGGCGATGGGCCGCCGTCGCTAAGCGCGGTGCATCGATCTCACCGGTCACAAAGCCCATTTCCACCAAAGCAGAAGGCATCGTGGTGCGCCGAATCACGAAGAAGCGTCCCCTCCGCACGCCACGGTTGGGACTGCCTGCAGAGACCGCCATCATCTGCTGCTGCAAGTAGGCAGCAAGGCGAGCGGAACGGGGGTCAGAAAAGAAGAACGTTTCAACCCCGTTCACATCCGGGCGTCGCATGCTGAGGGCATTGGCATGGATGCTCACGAAGGCGTTGGCACCGGAACGGTTGGCCAAGGACACCCGTGGTGGCAGGTCAACATCCACTTCACGGGTGCGGGTGAGATCAACGCGAACACCCCGCGCCCGCAACAAGGCGGCCACCTGCAAGGACACATCCAGCACCACATCGGTCTCGCGCAATCCCCGAATCCCCACGGCTCCCGGGTCGGGTCCACCGTGGCCAGGATCGATCACAACCGAGTAGCGGTTCTGCGCCACGGTCGGCAGACCGGAAGGGTCGACCGGGACCTGACTTGGGGTGATCTGGATCGATGGGGTCCAGCTGCTGCGACCGCTTAAGTCCCCCTCGCCGATGTCATCAAGACCCTGAAGGGGCAAGCCTGTGAAACTCAGTTCCCAGCGATCGGCAGCGGTGCCGCGCAATTTCAGCTGGTTGGGGTCCAACAGAACCCCGGGCTGAAATTCAATCACCAGCCGAGTGGCTCCGGCCCGTGGTTTCCCCAGCCGTATTTCCTTCACCGCACCGCGACCGGCCAGCCGCCGCGGAAAGTTCAACTCCCCAGGAAAGTCAATCCAGACGCGAACCCCTTTGCCATCACTGGGAGCTTGAAAAAAAGCCTCCAAGCGCGCGTTGCGCCCGGTTCGTAGTTGCAGGGTGCCCTGTTCGGTGAGCGCCCAAGCCGCCAAGGCACTGGCCGCCCTCGCCTGGGGCACCGCACAGCAAAGGGGCTGCAACAGCAACACGACCAGCACGGCCAGCCGGCGGAGACGCGCCTGACGCATCGTGGTCAGATCACAGCGGGACGCCGATGCCGAAGACTCGGCATCTGCTCACGGACATGCCCGAGGTGAGAGGCATTCACAGGAGCGATGGCAGCACCGGGCTGCAGCCCAGCATCGGAAAGGACCGTTCCCCAGGGGTCAATCACCAAGGCGTGGCCATGGCTTTGCCTGCGCCCGTAATGCAAACCGGTTTGTGCCGGTGCCACCACGTAGGCGGTGTTTTCAATAGCTCTGGCCTGCAACAGCACCTGCCAGTGGTCCTTGCCGGTGAAGGCCGTGAAAGCGGCGGGGATCATCAGCAGTTCGGCACCTGCGCCGACGAGATGGCGATACAGCTCAGGAAAGCGCACGTCGTAACAGATGGACAGTCCCACCCGACAAAGTCCGGGAACGTCCACCACCGGAGGCAGGACGTCGCCAGGGGTCACCGTCGCGGACTCCCGGTAGGTGTTGCCGTCCGGCAGATCAACATCGAAAAGGTGGATCTTGTCGTAACTGGCGAGCACCTGCCCATCGCGGTCCACCAATTCAGCGCGGTTGTAGGTGTGTTGGCCATCACCGACGGGAACGGGATATCCACCGCCAAGCAACACAACCTGATAACGACGGGCCATCGTCACCAGAAACGACCGGCAGCGCTCCGCCAAGGCAGGGGCGAGTTCCAGACGACGGGCGTCGTCGCCCATGAAGGCGAAGTTTTCGGGCAAGCCGATCAGATCAACTCCCCGGCGCACCGCCAGGTCGATCTGTTCTTCGGCGGCCGCGAAATTGGCGTCCGTGTCTTGGGTGCTTGTGAGCTGAATCGCCGCCGCCAGGAAATCGCTCACAGAAACGCGTCAGACGGCAGGACTTTAGGTGGATCAAGCCAACCGCAGAACGCCAGGTTCATGCTGTGTCGGAACGACATCCAGCTGGTCGAGGGCGGCGCAGCAGCTGAAGTCTGCGTCGTGATTCCCGAGCCGCATCAGCCGTTGGCCATGGCTGGCAGTCCGAAGGCAGGCCTCGGGATCGTGCTTCCACTGCGACCACAACGCCAGGGCTGCCGTCATCTCATCGTTGGCCACCTGAACGGCTCCATTGGAGCGTTCGATCAGGAGGGCTGCTACTGCACCAGCGGCAAGAGAGTCTTCCAGCGAATAGGAGCCTTCCCAGCCACTGCCAATGATGGCGATGCTGTGAGGCTGGGCGTCCAACAACCGTTCCACAACGGCCCGACGGTTAGGAAGCGAGGCCGTCACCAACAGAGGCACCGAGCGGGCGCGATCCAACGCGCGGGTTCCGTTGGTCGTGCTCATGAACAGGCGTTTCCCTCGAACGGTGTCCGGGGTCACCGCCACAGGGGAATTGCCGAGATCAAAGCCTTCGAGCATGGCGCCGCCACGCTCGCCAAGCAGCAACCGGGCGTCGGCCGGCCAAGCCGCTGCCGCTGCACGCAGTTCCTCAAGGTCGGCAAACGCCTGCACCGCCTCTGCGCCGTTCTTCAAAGCCCAGCCAATGGTGGTGGTCGCGCGGAGAACGTCGATCACCACCGCGGCACTGGGGTGAACCTCGGCGGCCATCTCAGCCGGCACATGGAAGTAAGAGAGCTGCATGGCCACGCTGTTCGACGACGTGCGACACAGTACTGAGATTGCTTGAGCCACAACCGACCCATGGCCCTGTTCGGAATTGGCCCGGCCCCCCGAGATCTGCGCGGCTTCCTGACGCTGCTGGAGGAGCGCGGTCAACTCAGGCGCATCACCGCACCAGTGGATCCCGATCTGGAGCTGGCGGCCATCGCCGATCGCGTGCTGGCCGCCGGTGGGCCCGCCCTGCTGTTTGAAAACGTGATCGGCTCTTCGATGCCAGTGGCCGTGAACACCCTCGGCACGGTTGAACGGGTCGTTTGGAGCATGGGGCTGGAACGGCCTGAGCAGCTCGAAGACTTGGGCTCACGCTTGGCGTTGCTCCAGCAGCCAAGACCTCCCAAGGGGATGAAGGAAGGCAAGCAATTTGCTCGCGTGTTCTGGGATCTGATCAAAGCCCGACCCGATCGCGATCTGATGCCCCCCTGTCATCAGGAGGTGATGAAGGGGGAGGACGTCGACCTCAGCAAACTTCCCCTGATCCGTCCCTGGCCAGGCGATGCCGGTGGAGTGATCACCCTGGGCCTGGTGATCACCAAAGACCCCGAAACCGGTGTTCCCAACGTCGGGGTCTATCGCCTGCAGCAGCAGTCGATCAACAGCATGACCGTGCACTGGTTGAGTGTGCGCGGCGGAGCCGGTCATCTGCGTAAGGCGGCAGCCATGGGCAAGAAGTTGGAGGTGGCGGTGGCCATCGGTGTGCACCCGTTGCTGGTGATGGCCGCTGCCACCCCGATCCCTGTGCAGCTCAGCGAATGGCTGTTTGCGGGGATCTATGCCGGTGAAGGGGTGTTACTGACCCCCTGCAAAACCGTCGACCTCCAGGTGCCCAGTCACAGCGAGGTTGTACTGGAAGGAACCATCACCCCCGGAGAGGTGCTGCCGGATGGTCCGTTTGGGGATCACATGGGCTTCTACGGCGGCGTTGAGGACTCACCATTGGTGCGTTTTCACTGCGTCACCCAGCGCAAGGATCCGGTGTTTCTGACCACGTTCAGCGGCAGGCCACCCAAGGAGGAAGCGATGCTCGCCATCGCCCTCAACAGGATCTACACGCCAATCCTCAGGCAACAGATCCCTGAGATCACGGACTTCTTCCTGCCGATGGAAGCCCTCAGCTACAAGCTGGCGGTGATCTCGATCGATAAGGCCTACCCAGGCCAGGCCAAGCGGGCGGCGATGGCCTTCTGGAGCGCCCTTCCGCAGTTCACGTACACCAAGTTCGTCGTCGTGGTGGACAAACACATCAATGTGCGTGACCCCCGCCAGGTGGTGTGGGCGATTGCAGCCCAGGTGGATCCCCAGCGGGATCTGTTCACCCTCAAAGACACGCCGTTCGACAGCCTCGATTTCGCCAGTGAGCAATTGGGTCTTGGGGGTCGACTGGCGATTGATGCCACCACCAAGGTCGGGCCGGAGAAAAACCATGCGTGGGGTGAACCACTCAGCCGTCCCTCCGATCTGGAGCAGCGCGTCTCGGATCGCTGGGCCGAACTGGGTCTCGCCGACATCGGTGAGGAGGAGCCAGATCCAAGCCTGTTCGGCTACGCCCTGGATCAGCTGCTGGAGAAGATCAAGGGCGTAGCCCAATAGGATCGGGCCACCCCAGACCCAGCGGCCTTGAGCACGAGCAGCAGCCAGTCCTCACCTCGCGCGCTGCCTGAGGGAGGGACCCTTGTGGGGAAGGTCAAGGTCCCAGGAGACAAGTCGATTTCGCACCGGTCGTTGTTGTTCGGTGCCATCGCCGAAGGCACAACCACCATTGATGGTCTGCTGCCCGCTGAAGACCCACTCAGCACCGCAGCGTGCCTGCGATCGATGGGCGTCACGATCAGTCCGATCCGCGATGGTGAGATCGTCACTGTTGAAGGCGTTGGCTTGGATGGACTTCAGGAGCCGACGGAGATTCTGAATTGCGGGAATTCCGGCACAACCATGCGGTTGATGCTGGGGCTCCTGGCTGGCCGGGACGGCCGCCACTTCGTGCTTGATGGCGATGACTCCCTGCGACGTCGTCCCATGCGGCGGGTTGGACAACCCTTGGCCTCCATGGGCGCAGATGTGCGTGGTCGTGATGGCGGAAATCTGGCCCCTTTGGCTGTCCAGGGCCGGCGACTGCGGGGCACCGTGGTCGGCACGCCGGTCGCCAGCGCGCAGGTGAAGTCAGCCATTTTGCTGGCGTCTCTCACCGCCGATGGACCAACCACCGTGATCGAACCGGCACAGTCCCGTGATCACAGCGAACGCATGCTCAAAGCATTCGGTGCCGATCTTCAGGTCGGCGGTGAGATGGGGCGTCACATCAGTGTTCGCCCTGGAGGAATCCTGCGAGGACAGAACGTTGTGGTGCCGGGCGACATCAGTTCCGCGGCGTTCTGGCTGGTGGCGGGGGCACTGATCCCGGGGTCAGATCTGGTGATCGAAAACGTGGGGCTCAACCCAACCCGCACCGGCATTCTTGAGGTTCTCGAGCAAATGGGAGCCCAGATCGAGGTGCTCAACCCAAGGGACGTCGCGGGTGAGCCGGTGGGTGATCTCCGTGTCTGTCACGGCCCGCTCAAACCCTTTTCCTTCGGAGAAGAGGTGATGCCTCGGTTGGTGGATGAGGTGCCGATTCTCAGCGTGGCGGCATGTTTTTGTGAGGGTGACAGCCACATCAGTGGTGCATCGGAGTTGCGGGTCAAGGAAACCGACCGATTGGCGGTGATGGCTCGCCAGCTCACGGCCATGGGTGCCTCGATTGAGGAGCATGACGACGGCATGACCATCCATGGCGGACGCCCCCTCAAGGGGGCTGAACTCGATAGCGAAACCGATCACCGCGTAGCCATGAGTCTGGCGGTGGCGTCCATGCTCGCCATGGGGGATTCAAGCCTTCACCGCAGTGATGCAGCGGCGGTGTCCTACCCATCGTTCTGGACTGATCTTGCCCGGCTCAGGCGCTGACCCCGTTGTCCAGGCCTTGGGTGAGCTTGTTCCTTACCCAACATCCGACGGCAGTTTCAGTCTGCAAAGCAAGGCGTTTGGCGAAGCGTTTCACAATTCCGTCGGGGCCCTGAATGAAGCAAACGCCAAATTTGTCCGCCCAGCGGACCTGGAGCGTTGGCCGGCGGACAAGACCTTGCGCATCCTCGATGTCTGCGTCGGTCTGGGATACAACAGCGCAGCGTTGTGGGATGCGATCGACGAACGCCCCCAGCATGTTCAGTGGTGGGGCTTGGAGCTGGATCAGCGTCCGTTGACACTGGCCCTGCAGAACAGCGGGTTCTGCGGGTTGTGGACCTTTTCGACACTGAAACGGCTGCAGTCGCTCGACCAGCAAGGCCATTGGGTCGATGCGCGAGGAGAAGGCCGGTTGTTATGGGGAGATGCCCGTCAATGCATCAACCACATTCCTGCAGCACAGCAATTCGATCTGATTTTTCATGACGCCTTTTCTCCCCAACGTTGTCCGCAGTTATGGAGTGAGGAATTTCTGAACCAACTCAGTCAACGCTTGGCACCTGGAGGCCGGTTATTGACCTACAGCCGTTCAGCGGCGATTCGTGCCAGTCTTCAGCGTTCAGGTTTGATCTTGCGTTCGTTGCTGCCTGCCCCCGGAGAGCGGGTGGGTTGGAGCAGTGGCACCCTGGCGGCTCAACCACCATGGTCCGGAGCTGATGCCTCTGGAGGAGAGGGCTGGCGATGCCTCACGCCCATGGAGGTCGAACATTTACAAACCCGTGCGGCTGTTCCCTTTCGCGATCCCACCGGTCAAGACAGTGCCCGCGACATTGTGCAGAGACGAGAAAAAGAGCAGATCGATTGTGGGCTTGAGTCCACCAATGCCTGGCAACGGCGCCACGGTTTAATTCAACGCACCGGTGGGTGAAATTCAGGCACGATTTTGGTGAATTGAATGACTGAATCAGCCATCTGGCCGACGCTCCCCCACTGACCACCAAAACCAGCGTAATTACTTGCCCAGCATTGCAAGCGGAGCTTTGTCGCCATCGTCACGAAAACCAGCTGTTTTGTGCGATCCACTGCTTACTTGATGCAACAAGGTTGCGACAGACTTCGATCAGGTTTGTAGTGTTGACCCATGAAGCTCAGAATCAATGACTCAACCCTCTGGCCGGATGCCGAATAAAAACATTGAGGAAGCGACGACTGAATGGTGGAAAGATCGAATTGAAGCCCTCATTCAAGACAGGCGATCGAAGGATGCACAATCTCTGTATCTCGAATTCACTGATGATCAAGTCAGCAGGTGAACCATTGCACCCTTGCTCATTTGAGAAAGTGTAAATATGCTAAAATAATTTTTTATATTTAATTATGGACGCCGTTTCAATGAAACGTTTCATGATCGGCTGCACGGCTTTTTCAACCGTTGCTGTTTTGATTGGTCAGGTGGTCAATAACGTTCAACTGCAGTCAAAACTCAAAACATTCCATGGCCAAACCCAAAACATCGTGGAGTGTCAGTTTTGGGCCAAGGATGGTGGCATTTTCATTGAACGCGTCAATGGCAGCGAAACGCTTCAAAACATTCGCTTTTGCCTCTCGTCGTCGTCAGGTGATTATGTTTGGGGCAATGCTTATACCGATGACTACATTAATTTAGATCAACATGATTATGACTCTCTTCCAGATGGATTGGAGCGCACAAGAGCTGCAAAAACGTTTTAAGGCAAACAATTAGCTTGCTGCCAGGACTCTCCGTCAAGGAGAATTCAGATTCAACCCTTTTTCGCGCTCGCGAACAATCTCCTCCGCTTCCCATAGCCCCTGAACCTGGCGGCATTTGTGATCACGGTCGCAAATCCAATATCCACCGCCCTGGATGGCGTCAATCGTGGATCCCATGGGGGTTTCCACAACCCGTCGATCAAGTCTGATCATCGTCTGCAGTAATTCGAAGAAAAGTCTTTCACTCGCCCTGCCCCGCAAGGGTTCGCCTGATTACCGTTGAACAAATCTATTTAACTCGTGTTCATTCGTTTGAGTCTCAAACGACTGTGTTGATCTGACCTGTTGCGACGGGCGTTCTGACCGGTCTACATGCGTTGGACGACGGTCCCCACCACCGGCCCGCACACACCATATGTGCTGCCAGCCATGAACGAACGTCCACCCTGGACACTGCGCCGTTCCATCTTCAAACGCCAAGCAAATCTAATGATTTTCTGCAAACCCTCCTTTGGCGTGCCCTGAATCGGTGTGGATGATTACCCTTTGCCCAACACCACATCTGTGGTGTCGAGGCCGGGTGATGGGGGATGCTCAGCCGAAGGCGTGCCGCTCCATGATCGAGCGGCTTTTTTGTCCTTGGTGACGACGCCATTGCTGCGTGTCTGCTCGACAACAACACTGATCGTTCCGTTGTTGATCCGGGACATCACCTCGGTAGAACTTCTTCGTGCAGGCTGCGATCGGTCTTCGATCTGGTCAAACGCCGGGATGACACTGCACTGCAGGCCCGTCTGAAGTTCTGATTCGCTGCCGGTAGATTCCCGGCATCACACCGCTGAAACGCATGCTCGCCATCGCTGTGCTTGCCGCTGGAAAAGGCACACGCATGAAGAGTGCTCTCCCCAAGGTTCTCCAACCCCTGGCAGGAGCCACCTTGGTGGAGCGTGTCCTGTCGAGTGCCCGCACCCTCGCGCCCGAGCGACGTCTGTTGATCGTGGGCCACCAGGCCGACCGTGTGGAACAACAGCTGCAACACATTCCTGGATTGGAGTTTGTGCTGCAGCAGCCCCAGAACGGCACAGGACATGCCGTGCAACAACTGTTGCCCTCCCTCGAGGGCTTTCAAGGCGAACTTCTCGTCTTGAATGGCGATGTTCCTTTGCTTCGATCCGAAACCATCGAAGCTTTGGTGCATGCTCACCGGTCCAGTGGCGCGGATGTCACCCTGCTGACCGCCAGGCTCAGTGATCCCACGGGCTACGGCCGGGTCTTTGTCAACGCAGCTGGTGAGGTCGACAGCATTGTCGAGCACCGGGATTGCAACGCTGAACAGCGCAGTAATTCGCTGACCAACGCTGGGATCTACTGCTTCAACTGGGCCGCCTTAGCCGCTGTTCTGCCCAAGCTCAGCGCAGAGAACGACCAAGGGGAGCTGTACCTCACCGATACGGTTGCCATGCTCGACAAGGCGATGCACGTTGAGGTAGCCGATGCCGACGAGGTGAACGGCATCAACAACCGCCTGCAATTGGCGCAGTGTGAGGGCGTGCTTCAACAGCGCTTACGGGACCACTGGATGGCCGAAGGAGTCACCTTCACGGATCCTTTGAGTTGCACACTCAGCGAGCATTGCAGCTTCGGCCGGGATGTGGTGATCGAACCGCAGACCCACCTGCGCGGGGACTGCACGATCGGCGACAACTGCCGGATCGGTCCTGGCAGCCTGGTGGAGAACGCGGCTCTGGGAAGCAACGTCAGCGTGGTGCACTCAGTGGTGCGGGAGGCCAAGGTGGGCAACGACGTCGCCATCGGACCTTTCGCCCACCTTCGACCCGCGGCCGACGTGGGCGATGGCTGCCGCATCGGCAACTTTGTCGAAGTCAAGAAGAGCCAGCTTGGGCCTGGAAGCAAGGTGAATCACCTGAGCTACATCGGTGACGCCACCCTCGGAGACAACGTCAATGTGGGCGCGGGAACAATCACAGCCAACTACGACGGCGTCAACAAACACCGCACTGTGATCGGCTCAAGCAGCAAAACCGGCGCCAATTCGGTGCTTGTGGCACCGGTCAACGTGGGCGACAACGTCACGATCGGAGCAGGATCAACGATCACCAAGGATGTTCCTGATGGTGCTCTGGCCATTGGCCGTTCCAAGCAACTCACCAAGGAGGGCTGGAACAGCCGGACCTGAATCACTGCGTCAGAGTTGAGGCAGCAGTGGCAGAAGCCGTTCCATCGCCACCCCTCGGCTGGCTTTGAGCAACAGCGTGTCCCCTGCTCGTAGCCACGCCTTCAGGGGTTCAGCCGCCCCTTCCGGTGCGTCCACAACCGCCAGATGAGACAAACCAGCCGCCGCCGTTCGCATGGCGGCGGCTTCGGGGTCATCAGCGACGACAACAAGTCCATCCAAGCCCAAATCGGCGGCATGGGCGGCTACAGAACGATGCAGGGCCACGCTGCTCTCACCGAGCTCAAGCATGGTTCCAAGCACGGCAAAGCGTCGTCCCGGTGCCGTCGCCAGGAGGTCGAGAGCAGCGAACACCGCCTCTGGTGACGCGTTGTAGGTCTCATCGAGAACGGTCAGGCCACCCCGTTGAATACGGCGATTGCGGCCCCCAGGGACCTCCACGTTCATCTGGCTCAGCGATGCCAGTTCCACGCCAAGTTCGCTGGCGACAGCACAGGCCAGCAGCAGGTTTCGAGCGTTATGCCGTCCTTCGAGCGGCAAGGCAATCGACTCTCCTGCAACAGTCAGATGGGTTCGATTGATCCTGCCAACCCAATCCGCCGGAGCCTCAGGATCGTCGTCCAGACGCACACGAATGACCCGCCCGCTCCAAACGGCCTGAAGAGCCTGCTCAAGAAGGGAATCACCAGCGGGAATGATCACCGCACCATCAGGGTGCAGCGCTGCGGTGATCTCGCACTTGGCAGCCGCAATCGCCTCTCGGCTTCCCAGTCGACCGATGTGGGCTGTGCCGATGTTGGTGATCACCGCAAGAGTTGGTTCAGCGCAGTGGGACAACCGTGCGATTTCGCCAGGCCCCCGCATGCCCATCTCGACCACAACCGCACGATCGTCTGCGGTGGCCTGCAGCACTGTGAGCGGGACGCCGATGTCGTTGTTGTTGTTCGAAGCACTCGCCTGGATCGGACCAAGACCAGCCAGGGCAGCCCGGATCAGTTCTCGGGTCGTGGTTTTCCCTGCAGAGCCGGTGACGGCAACAACAGGCGCCGACAGCTGACGCCGGTGCAAACATGCCAGCTGCTGGTAGGCCATCAAGGTGTCATCGACACGCCAATGCAGCAAATCCGCAGGAGGTGTTGTCGTGGACCCGCGTGCGACCACCGTGGCTGTGGCACCCAGGGCACCGATCTCCGGCAGGAAGCGATGGGCGTCAAAGCGCTCACCGATGAGCGGCACAAACAAACTTCCCGGCCGTAATTGCCGGGTATCCGTGCAGATGGTCCCGACGTGAGCGTCAGGATCGACATCACCACCACAAGGATCTCCCCAGAGATCAACGAGCTGCCGATAGAGGAGCGTCATTGGTGGGGATCATCGTCAGCGTTCACAAGGATCATGCCGGCTCCCACCAGGGCCGAGCGACCCAGCGGATGCGCTTGTTCATCCACCAGGATCAAGCGCTCGTAGCCCAGATCCCTGAGGCGCTGATGCCATTGACGGGCCAGTTGCTCCCTGCGCTCTGACGTCAGCTGCCACCAAAGCTCAGCCGCCACCTGCAACTGGATGCTGTCATTGCTTGGATCGGTTATCGAGGCCAACAGCAGATCAGCAGGGTCCTTGGCTGTCATCAATAGAGGAACCAGCGGATCGATCTCCGGCTCCATCACAGGCTCAGGTTCAGGCTCAGGGTCCGGCTCCGGCTCTACGGCAGTCCGATTAATCAGGTTGGGGTCAACGGCTGCATCGTCGTGGGAGTCGAGGGCTGGATCCCCGGCCGGTTCAACGCTGACCGCGACAGGAGCTGGTTCGGCAGCAAGCGTCGAATCCGGGCCGGAGGGTGCCCGTGTCAACGGCTGCAGGCCAACCCGACCCAGCACCAGCAGGCAAAGAACCACCAGCACCAGCAGCAACGGCCAGAAACTGGGCGCCAACTCCCGAGGCCAGAAGTCGGGGACCACCAAAGAGCCTTCACCATTGCGCCTCCACAAGGTCAGGATCCTGAGGCGTACATCGGCCACCAGGGCCGTCAAGGTGCGACCGAGCTCAGACCAAGGGCTGACATAGGGAGCCGGGAGATCCCGGCTGGGGGAGGTGTCGCCCTCGGTTGGATCCCGCTCGAGAGCCAAGGTCAGGAGCTACGTCGACCGAACAGGCGGTTGAAGGGATTCTTCCCGGAGGGACGGTCGGCATCGATCGGGTCAGCCCCCGTTGCAGTACTCGCCGGGGAGTCGCCACTGCGGGAGGGATCAGCCTCCTGACCCTGGGAGAACTGCTCGACGGCGGCGGCGTCCGGCGTCGGCTCTTTGATGCCGCAGACGTCGCGGTACATCACGTCGTACTCCAGTGCGGAACGATCCCAGCTGTAGTCCTGGGTCATGGCTCGCTTCTGCAGCTTCTGCCAACTCTCGCGGTGGCGGTAGGCCTCCCAGGCGCGCACCAACGAGGTGTAGAAGTCGACCGGTTCGAAGCGATCGAAGCAGAACCCCGTTCCCTCATCCGCTCCTGGGTCGTAGGCCGGCACCGTGTCCACAAGCCCTCCAACCTTGCGCACAATGGGCACAGAGCCGTAGCGCATGGCCAGCAGTTGGCTGATGCCGCAGGGCTCGAAGCGACTCGGCATCAGGAAGGCATCGCTACCGGCGTAGATCAAGCGGGAGAGATCATCGTCGTAGGTGAGGAACACCGAGCACCGTCCGGGATGCCGGGACGCGAGCTGCCAAAGCCCGGACTCAAGTCCGCGGTCACCTGTGCCCAGCACCACGATCTGGGTGTCGGTGTAGGCCAGCAGACGGTCGGCCACCTGCAACAGCAAGTCGACACCTTTCTGATCCACCAGTCGGCTCACCATGCCGAGCACAAAGGCGTCATCACGCACTTCCAGGCCCATCCGCTCCTGGAGAACCTTTTTGTTGACGGCTTTGCCACTGAGATCCTCAGCGCTGTAGGGCGCTGGCAGAGCTCGATCGGTGGAGGGATCCCAGGCATCAAGGTCGATGCCGTTGAGGATGCCGCGCAGCTTGCCGGAGACGAAGTTGAGCAAGCCGTCCAGTTTTTCACCGTACTCAGCGGTGCGAATCTCCTGGGCATAGGTCGGGGAGACCGCATTGACCCGATCGGCGTAGAGCAGCGCCGCCGCCATGGTGTGGTCACCCTGCATGTACCAGGGGCACCAGGTCATGCGATCGAGTTTCCAGCGCCAGGGTCCTTGGTATTTGAGGTTGTGGATGGTAAAGACGGTGCTGATCTCCGGGTCCTGATGCATCCAGACCGGGATCATCCCGGTGTGCCAGTCATGGCAGTGCAGAACGTTCGGCTTCCAGACGTTCCAGGAGAACTCGGCCGTCGCGCTGGCAAAAAAGGTGAACCGCCAATCCTCATCTTCTCCGCCGTAGATCCGCTCCGGATCAAACACGGGATGGCCCACCAGATAGATGGTCATCCCATTGCTGGGATGACGGGTCTCGTAAACGGCAAATTCGGTCCCCATCGTCTGGGCGCGCCAGATCGGTTCGTCAGGGATGTCCAGAACATTCCAGAGCTTGCTGTAGCCCGGCATGATCAGCCGAACATCGTGACCCAGCTTGCTCAGGGCGGGGGGCAGGGAACCCACAACATCGCCCATGCCGCCGACTTTGATCATCGGGGCGCATTCCGCGGCAGCGAACAGGATGCGCATGGGATGACTCTCTTTCCGGCGCAGCGACTTTATAGGCAAAGTTGAGCAAGCAACCGATGCAATGGCATCAAGGAAGAACCGTCACCCTGGTTCCCAATGACACTTGCCTGTAAAGGGATTTGACGTCCTCGTTGTAGAGGCGGACACAGCCGTGGGACACCGCACGACCAACGGTCCAGCGATGGGGGGTGCCATGGAACCCGGTTGTGGTGCAGCCCTTGATCGTGATCCAGCTGTCTCCGTCATGGGCGTCACGGCCGAGGCAGTCCTGATGGAAGGCGATCCAGTGGCTTCCAAGGGGATTGTCGGGACCCTGCTCTTCAACGCGAACACCCGTCACGGGATGGACCCAGATCGGCTGATCGATTTTTTCGAGCACCTTGAAGCGACCCGTGGGCGTCTCCCACCCGGGCATCCCCACGGCGACGGGAAACGCGGCCCGAACCGACCCCTGATCCAGCAGCAACAAGCGCCGTTGGCCCCGCAGCATCACGATGTGACGCTCGGGCAGGCTGCGTAACTCAGCCGGCACCGATGCAACGGCTTGAAGCAGCGAATCCATCGCTGCCGCACGGATCAGTGGGGGCAGCTCCGGCAGGGCGAGGGGCAGCACAACAGTCAGTTGCGCTGGGCCGACAAACTCTTGCGGCGCTCCTCATGGAGAGCTTCGAGTTCAGAGTGAACCCGACGCAACTGCTCAAGGATGGCATCCGTGCGCTCCAGCTTGGCGAGGCTGAGCAGCATCGCTTCGATCTGGTCCTTGCTCTGGATCAACACACGGCACTCGGCCGTTCCGGGTTCGTAGGACATCCGATCCTCCGATGAGGTTCACCTATCGAACTCCCGCCAATCCCTGTTAGCTGGTGCGTTCACAGACTCGACACAAACCGCCGTCTTTGATGGCCATCCGACATCACGCGACCCGGGACAGCGTTAAGGCAACCAACCTGTCTCAGAGAAGTCAGGCGAGCGTTTCTCGAGGAAAGCGTTGCGACCTTCCAGAGCTTCCTCCGTTCGATAGAAGAGATGGGTGGCCTGGCCGGCGAGTTCCTGGATGCCGGCCTGGCCATCGGTTTCAGCGTTGAAGGCCGCTTTGAGGCAGCGAATGGCGGTGGGGCTGTGCTGCAACACCTCCCGGGCCCAACGCACGCCTTCCACTTCGAGCTGCTCGAGGGGAACGACGGCATTCACCAGCCCCATGGACAACGCTTCATCAGCGCCGTAGCGCCGGCAGAGGAACCAGATCTCCCGGGCCTTGCGCTGGCCGACCACCCGCGCCAGGAAACTGGAGCCGTAGCCGCCATCGAAACTGCCGACTTTTGGGCCGGTTTGGCCGAACACCGCGTTCTCAGCGGCAAGGCTGAGGTCGCACAGCAGGTGCAGCACCTGGCCGCCGCCCATGGCATAGCCAGCCACCAAGGCAATCACGACCTTGGGCAGGCTGCGGATGATCCGCTGCAGGTCGAGCACGTTCAGTCGCGGCAGGCCGTCGTCACCGACGTAGCCCCCGTCACCGCGCACGCTTTGATCACCACCGGAACAGAAGGCATAGCCGCCATCGTCGGCCGGGCCGACGCCAGTGAAGAGCACGACACCGATCTGGCGGTCATCCCGAATGCGGGTGAAGGCATCACACAGTTCCGCCACGGTCTGGGGACGAAAGGCGTTGCGCTTGGCCGGGCGATTGATCGCGACTCGAGCCATGCCTTCAGCACAGCGATCCACAAGGATGTCGCTGTACTCCCCCCAGGGCTGCCAATCGGCGCTGGAGGGGCCGGGAAGCACCGAGCGCTGGGGAGCCATTGACCATCAATCCATCAGCGCTGCATTCTGAGCGCCAGCCCGCAGCTGTTGACGCAGGGCAGCGTCAGCGCGCGCATCGGTGCACACCCGCAACAGGGCCGGTCCAGCCTGGCCCAGACCCCAGGCCAGGGCTGAATCAAGGTCCTCCAGGCAACTGATCTGACGGCCGGGAATGCCATGGGCAGCGGCCAGCGCCAGAGGATCCACGGCCTGGGGCATGGCAAACAGACGGCTGAAGCGCTGCTGCGGTTCCGCGGGAATGGTCAGCTGCTGGAAGATCCCGCCACCGGCGTTGTCGATCAGCAGCACCAGCAGCGGAATGCGGCGACCGGCAGCGTGCAACCAGCCGTTGCTGTCGTGAAGGAGGGCCAGATCACCACACACCAACACCAGCGGGCCCTGCTTCAGCGCTAACCCCATCGCTAACGACAGCGTTCCATCGAGCCCCGACGCACCGCGAAAACTGAAGCAGGGCCGTGATCCCGCCCGCGATCCAGGACAAGAGCCCGACCAGGTCAGCCAATCGCGCACCGGCGAACTGGCGGCGAGCATCAGCGGCAGGTCAGGTGGCAAGAGCTGAGCAAGGCCTCGGGCCAACGCCGGTTCGGTGACGGCACCAACCAAGGGCAGTTGACGCTCCAGCCAGGAGCCCAAGGGGTCCTGACTCGATGCGTCCAGGGCGGGTGCAGGGATCAGAACCTGCTCCTCCAGCCAGGCCACAACCCCGCCGGAGAACTGCTGAGCGATCCCGAGCGGATCAAGCCGGCGGGGCTCAGCCTCACTCACCAACACCTGCTTGGACGGGATGTGCTGCAACCAACGTTCAAGCCGCCGACTGGCCGGCAGTGGACCGAGTCGCAACACCTGGAGCGTCTCCTGCGGTGACCACGCCTCGAGTTGGAGCTCCCAGTGGGGCAGACAACCTGGGCAATCCTCTGGCAGCTGAGCCAGTGGGTCCGCAAGAACGGGCCAGCCGCTGGCACGGCACCAGCGGCGCACGGCGCGCTGATAGGCGGGCAGAGCTGAGGCCAACCCCCGCCAGGGACCAGCCACCACCACACCCGGTCGTTGGGGGTTCAACCGTGGCGCAGGCTCGTCGTTGGTCGGTGCTGGATGGCGGGGTGACTGGGCCGTGGGCTTGGTCTGCAGACCAACGCTGAGCTGTTGCATCTCCTCGCGGGAGGCATGCAGCGGTTCGTCGAAGGGCAGGTTCAGATGCACAGGCCCCGGGGCCGCATCCGGACTGCAGAGGCAGTGGGTCCAGGCCTTTGCAGCGAGATGGTCCAGCGCTGGGGCATCCAGTTGATCCAGGCCGTCCAGCGGACCGGAGCCGAACCAGCGGCAAACCGGACGCAGGAACTCTTCCTGATTCACCGTCTGGTTGGCACCGCAATTCTTCAGGCGGATTGGACGATCGGCGCTGATCAGAATCAACGGCTGACAGGAGCGATCCGCTTCCACCGCCGCCGGCAGCAGATTGGCCACCGCCGATCCCGAGGTGGTGATCACCGCAACAGGTATTCCACTGGCCGTGGCGAGGCCAAGGGCCAGAAAGCCGGCGGAGCGTTCATCGATCGCGGTATGCAGCACCAGGGCATCCGCCTCCTCCAGGAGACCAGCAGCCATGGCCAGCGGCGCGGAACGGCTGCCGGGGCAGAGCACCAGATCCGTCAGGCCATGGGCCAGCAGGGAACGGAGCAGATCGAGCGAAGCCTGGAGATTGGCGCGGGCGGTGGGCAGGGCGAAGGGTCAGGCTGGTCTGATCTTCGGTCAGCCATGTCCCCTTCCACGAATTCGCCGGACCCATCCGGCCCTGGCTCTGGGATGGATTGGCGCTTTTGGCGGAGTCTGCTGATCTGGGCCTTAGCGGCCCTGTTGATCCGCTGGGCCGTGATTGAACCGCGCTGGATCCCCTCCGGTTCGATGCTGCCGACGCTGCAACTGAAGGACAGGATCCTGGTGGAAAAAATCAGGCCACGCTTCAGCCATCAGCTGCACCTCGGCGATGTGGTCGTGTTCAGCCCACCGGCGTCTCTCACTGCAGGGGGGTACGACCCGGATGCCGCCCTGATCAAACGACTGGTGGGGCAATCAGGCGATCGCATCGCCGTTGAGAACGGCCATCTGCTTCGCAATGGGGTGGTGGTGGAGGAACCCTGGATCGCCGAACCGATCGCTTATGCCATGGAACCGGTCACGGTGCCTGAGCACATGCTCTGGTTGATGGGCGACAACCGCAACGCCAGTCTCGATTCCCATCTCTGGGGTCCGTTACCCGAAAAAAACGTGATCGGCACTGCGGTGTTGCGCTATTGGCCCCTGAATCGGTTCGGTCCGATACGGATCACCGAAACCACAAATGCCGGTTGATTTCAAGGGCTTGCGTTAAGGTCAAGTCCGTGATGCAGATAACACGGGATGTTTAACCCCGAGTTCCTGACCACCGATAACAGTGACGGACAAGCGGGAAACAGCCTGATCCAGTATCTGCAAGAGCAGTCACCGGACACCCTGCAACGGGTTGCCAAGTCAGCCAGCAACGATATTCAGGACATCATTCGCCACAACGTTCAGGGGCTGCTGGGCATGCTCCCGGGTGAGCACTTTGAGGTGAAGGTCACGGCCAACCGCGACAACCTCGCCAACATGTTGGCCTCAGCGATGATGACCGGGTATTTCCTGCGTCAGATGGAGCAGCGCAAGGAACTGGAGGAAACGCTCTTTGCTGATGAGCAAATGGCCGTCGATTCCGATCAGCTCAACCTTTAAACCCAGCAGGGATTAGTCGGCGCTGAGAGGGTCCGTCGGCACGACGCCGAGATCAAGCAGTTGCTGATCAATAGACCCAAGAAAGTCCCAATCACCACTGCTTGCGGCCCAGTCCCGTGCGAGGAGCTCTTGGACAAAGGCCTGGATTCTCTCGGGAGAGAACGCAATAGGCGCGCTGTAGTGAGCAGGAACCAGCCAACGCACACCCTCCAAGGTCTCCAAGGCATTGAGCCAATCCATCAGCGTGTTCTTAGCCCGGGGCAACACCAAGCGCTCCAACACCGGGGCCACCTGCAAGCGAGGCTCTGATTCGCCCATCAACTGATCGGCAGATCGTCTCCACTGGCTCTGCCATTGGAATGGGTAGAGGCCGAAATGGGCTCGAGGGCTTCGCAGGCCTGGCTTGAAAGCCAGACGGAGCACCTCACGGATCGGCGGAACCTCCAGTGGTTCCGGTCTCAGGTAGGAGGCAAACAGCACCAGTCGGGCCCAGCCGCGGCGGCGGGCTTCCGCTGAATCGCTGAGGGGCTCATCTCCGCGTTCGCGAGCATGAAACAACAGCGGCGTTGGATCGAGGTCGAACAAGGCTGGGGGTTCAGCACTGATGCCCACCAGTGCGTCGGTCACCAACAGAGCACCTGAAGGGCGATGCAAACAGGAGACCTCCTGAAAGCGGCCGACGCCAAGGTCGAGGGGTCCGAGGGAGAACCACTCACAAACATCGCCATGGGGAAGGCCATCGTCGAATAACACCTTGGTGCGGCGTGCCGGCACACCAAGCCAGGACAGCGGCAACTGCACCGGGAAGCTCCATTGCCCCGGACACACCCAGATGTCCGCATCCGGGAAGGCGCGGGCCACGGGACCGAGGGGAAGCTTGTGCTCCAACCCAGAGGCGGTGGGCAGCACGATCGTGCGCACCGGGCCGTGCTGTTGTTCCAGCCCGGCGATGGCTTGGCGCACTTCACCGGTGGGCGGCAGTGGGTTCACCAACATCAACCCACCAGGCACCTTGGCCACGGTGAGCCGCACCGGCACGGCCACGTAATACACCCCCTGCAGCTGCTCCAGGCTCCAGAGTTGGCCAGGAATCAGTTCACTGAACAGCGTGCGGCGGCGTCCATAGGGGTAAAGCGGCAGCAGCGGCCAGAAACCCCAGCGCTGATCCGCAGGATTCACACCAGCTCCAG
>JBMZMY010000023.1:25965-26251 GCA_049619435.1 Synechococcus sp. | reverse complement strand
GAATCGGCTGGTTTCGGCCGGTGTGGTGGCGCGGCCTAGCAGGGCCAGGCCAGCCGCCGAGGCTGCACGCAGCGGGGCCATGGTGGCGATCCGATTTTGGAAGGCCTCGCCCATGGCGACCTCAGCAACGAAGCCAGCAAGGTCGATGTCCTGATTGCGCAGTCTGGATTCAGCCTTCAGCATCCGCTCGTTTTCAAGAGGGACGCGGTTGAGCAATTGGCGATAGGTCGCATCCAGCACCATCCGCAGCTCGGATTCGCTGCAGGGCTGGTTCAGCGTCATCGGC
>JBMZMY010000023.1:217-25955 GCA_049619435.1 Synechococcus sp. | reverse complement strand
GACGGGCGAAGCCTGTGGCGTCTTCTGTCCGCAGCGCATTGGCCATGCGTGCATCCGGTGCCTCGGGGATCGCACGACTTGGGGTTGTTGCCGTGGTCCAGCTGGGAGCCCGGAAACTGCGGGTGGCGGGACCATCGGGACGGGCGGTCTGGGAGGAGCGCAGGTTGGTGGGATCCGCTGGGGGGCCCATCCGGTTGACCATGCCCTGGGAGCGCACCAAGGAGGCCCATCGTGGGTCTGGTGTGTTGTCGCTGATGTCAGCGCTCCAGTCGCCACGGACGATCGGGGAAGCACCCGAGAGGTTCCGCTGGGTGAGATCACCGCTGGTGCGGATCGAATCTGCGGTGCGGGGGTCGGGGCGTTGGCCCAGGGTCAGATCGGTGACGGCACTCAGATCGATCGGCTGGCGCCAACCCGGTGCCCGGCGGCTGTTGAGGTCACCTGGGGTGATAAACCGTTCGAACGGAACGGTGTCCTCTCCGAAGCACTCGCGGTACTCCTTGCCATCGATCAGGGCATCGACCAGGCCGTAGAAGCCCTTGCGTGCTGCCGTATCGAACAGGGCATCGATTTCCCAACGGCCGAAGGTAGGGCGGCCGAGCAGGCGGCGGTGCATCACCTCGATGGCCTTGGTGACGTACAGGCCATTCCAGTAGCGGCGGCGGAAGGCATCTGAGCGGGCGACGCTGCGGACAAAATCACGCAGGCAGATGTCGCCGTTTTCCAGGCGGGCCTCGTCGGAGCTGAGCCGTTCACCGGCATAGCCGGCATTGCCAAGCACCTGCACATAGACGGCATTGATCACCGCCTGAGTGCTGGATTCGGTGTTGCGGATGCTGGGTTGACCACCTCGGCGCGGACGTGCGGCTCCACCGGTGGCGATCTGCTGCAGTCGCATGACCCGAGGGCCGACCTTGCGAGGGCGGCTGCCGCGGAACTGGGCGCTGTCCATCTGGCCTGGGGCTGCCAGGCCGTTGCTCACCAGCAGACGGCGGCTGTCGTAGCCGTAGGGAGCGGGGCGGGTGGCCACTGATGCCGTGCCGCTGGGGAAGATGGCGCCGTACTGGTTGCCCACCGGGTCATTGCCACCGCCGTAAACGTGCTGATCGGCGAAGGGTTGGCGGTAGGAGGCGTAGAGGGTGACGTACTGCGGAGCACCGTCGAAGGGGGCGCTGAAGTTGAACAGCTTGCGGTTGGATCCCCAGCCGGCACTCTCCTGAGCTTCCTCGCCCAGGTCGCGCAGGTAGGGAACGGTTTCTTCACCGAAAGTCTGGGCGTACTCACTGGAGTTGACCAGCACATCCACCAAGCCGTTCAGGCCCTGGTTGCTGAGGATTGAGAAGGATTTGCGGAATTCCTCCAACGAGCTCACACCCCGGCCGAGGAAATGGCGGTAGGCGAGTTCCACCACCCGGCTGTTGACGAAACGGTCGTGGAATTGCTGGCGGTATTCCTTGCTGCGGCCCAGGGCGCGAATGAATTCGCGCATGGAGATCTGACCCTGAATCGCCTGACTTGCTGC
This sequence comes from Synechococcus sp., assembly GCA_049619435.1. Taxonomy (GTDB): domain Bacteria; phylum Cyanobacteriota; class Cyanobacteriia; order PCC-6307; family Cyanobiaceae; genus Parasynechococcus. The sequence continues at coordinate 24,433 of JBMZMY010000023.1, read as the reverse complement.
CACTGAGCAGGGGGTCTGGGAATACCCCTTGGCGATGTCGCGTTCGAAGATCTGGCGATAGGCCGCGCGGATGATCTCCGCTTTCTCGGCGCCGGAGAGGCCAGGCCGCATTTCGAAGCGCTGGCTGCCCTCAGCGGCCAGGGCATAGATGGCGGGAAGCTGCAGGCCCTGCTGAACGCTGCTGCCCTGACGTTGCTTCGTGCTGGGGGTGGCGACCGCCAGTTCTTGAAGCAGAACGTTGAAGCAGTCGATCGTCATCTGACGCGCGTCTGGCCGATCGTTCAACAGCTGAGCGCAGGCGGCACGCATCTCCTGCAAGGCCACGTTGGTGGCGGCCAGAGAGCAGTTGGTTTCGAGAACGTCGCGGAGTCCGCGGGTGTTGACCGCAAGAATGCTGGGGTCGCCAGCGACCAGGGCATAGCCCACGTAGCGCAGGAACCAACCCATGTCGCGCACGGACTTGCGCATGAACGCCGGGCCGTATTTGGCGACGCTGATGGGGTTGAACCCGGTAGGCAGCACCACCCGAACATCGGCATCACCGCCGGCACCTTCGAACAGACGCGTCAGGGCATTGCCACGCTTGGTGCTGTCGCTGGCACCGGTGAAGGTGCGGACCGAGGCTTCGAAGGCGGCCTGGTCAGCGGCCAGGGGGGTTCCATCGGCATTGCGACCGACGTCACCTGTGGTCAGCGGTGCTTCCAGGAAGGACAGCGGCGTGCCGCCGACAAAAATCCGGTTGGCGGCACGCGCCACGATCGATTCGGCGTTGGCTGCGATCACACGGGAGGCTTCGATCCGTTCCTGACCACTGCGGAAGAACGTCACCAGGGAGTCGAGCTCGCCCCCGTCGGGAAAGCGGTCCTGCTGTTCTGCCTGACGGACGCTCGAAAGCGGCAGGGTGTCGTACAGCTGGGGGGAAACCCGCGGGCTGCCGCTGCTGGCGGTCACGGTCATGTACGGAAGCAAGCCGGATCGGGCCACGTTACGGGTGTCTGGCGATTGCTCAGGAGCCCCATGAACAAATGTTTGCAGGGGAGTCATCGTTCGGCGGCGTGGCGGCCGGACGCATGAAATGCTCGCGGTCCGCCCTCCCCTGATTTCCATGGTCGATGTCCGCCCCAGCGATGCCGCAACACCTGTGGTGAGCGCGTTTTACGACCGCTTCCCCTTCCCGGGTGATCCGCTTCAGGACGGACCTCCGCCGGGATACAACTGGCGTTGGTGCCATCGCAGTGTGCTGGCGGCGGTGCATGGCTGTTGTCCAGCCGGCACAGCCCAGCCTCGGATCCTTGATGCTGGCTGCGGCACTGGTGTCAGCACGGATTACCTCTGCCATCTCAATCCAGGCGCCGATGTGGTGGCGGTCGACATCAGTGATGGGGCTCTAACGGTGGCCCGAGAGCGGTTACAGCGCTCGGGCGCGGCGGAGCAGGTCACCTCTCTGCGCCAGGAGCGCCGCAGTCTGCTGGACCTGGGCGACGAGCAACCCTTCGACTACATCAATTCCGTCGGGGTGCTGCACCATCTCGATCAGCCCGAAGCGGGGCTGCGCTCCCTGGCTGGCGCGTTGGCTCCTGGGGGACTGCTGCACCTTTTCTTGTATGCCGATGCAGGCCGCTGGGAAATTCATCGCACCCAACGGGCGCTCACCCTGCTGGATGTGGGCACCGAGGCCGATGGCTTGCGGCTCGGTCGGGCGTTATTTGAGACCCTGCCGGAGACCAATCGCTTGCGCCGCCATCACGAGCAGCGCTGGGCCGTGGATTGTGCACCCGATGCCAATTTCGCGGATATGTATCTGCATCCGCAGGAAACCAGCTACAACCTCGAGCGATTGCTCAGTTTTGCGGCTTCGGCAGGTCTGCATTTCGCCGGTTTCTCCAATCCGGAGGTCTGGGATCCAGCCCGTTTGCTCACCGGTGAACTGCTGGAGCGTGCCCAAGCGCTGCCGCCAGAGCAGCAGTGGGCACTGGTGGAACAGCTCGATCCGGACATCAGCCACTTTGAGTTTTTCCTCTCCAAGCAACCCGTGCAGCGCCGGACTTGGAGTGATGCGGACCTCGAGGCGGCGACGGCGGTCCGCCAACCCTGTCTCTGGGGTGAACCGGACCCGATCCTCGGTAGAAATATGGAACCGATTCAGCTCACGGCGGAGGCCAAAGCGCTGTTGGCAGCAGTGACGTGCTCTGCGACCGGTCCACTGGGTCAACTGGCACCGGCGCCCTTGATTCGCGAGTTGGTCGATCGCCAGTTGATCCTGTTGCAGGGATAACAGCCAAGAACGCGTGATAGATTCCGCGCGCTATTTCAGGCGGCGTTTGGAGGATTTCTACAGACTTCAACGTCGCCTGCTGCTGGCCACCGTGTTGGTGTCCGTAGTCACGGTTCCGATCGTGGCTCTCACCATCAATCTCTCGGTTGCCGGCAGTGTGCTCGTGGGTGCGTGCGCCGGACTTTTGTACGTGCGCCTTCTCGCCCGCAGCGTGGCCAGGCTCAGTGACCAGTCCCGTGGACTGGGGCGCTTTCAACTCGTGGTTCCAACCTTGCTTGTGGTTGGTGCCGCCAAGTTGCCCCAGCTTGATCTGCTGCCTGCCTTCCTGGGATTCCTTCTCTACAAGCCCGCCCTGATTCTTCAGCACGTCTTCGACAGCTGAAGCTGAGCACTCCTCCCTGCACCCATGGCTTTATTGCCCTTCTCACTTCCGTTCGCAGAACTGGAAGTGGGCCATCACCTGTATTGGCAGATCGGTGATCTGTACCTCCACGGCCAGGTCTTCCTGAGCTCCTGGATCCTGATCGGCATCCTGCTGGCGCTGGTGCTGGTCGGTACCCGTGGCATGAAGCGTGATCCGGTGGGCCTGCAGAACCTGCTTGAGTTCCTCTGGGACTTCATCCGCGATCTCGCCCGTGATCAGATCGGCGAGAAGTACTACCGCGACTGGCTGCCGTTCATCGGCACTCTGTTCCTGTTCATCTTCGTGAGCAACTGGGGCGGAGCTCTGATCCCCTGGAAGATCGTCGAACTGCCTGAGGGCGAGCTCGGCGCACCGACCGCCGATATCAACACCACGGTGGCCATGGCCCTGTTGGTGTCCCTGGCGTACTTCTATGCCGGACTCAGCCGCAAAGGACTTCGCTTCTTTGAGCTGTACGTGGAGCCGACTCCGATCATGCTCCCGTTCAAGATCATCGAGGAATTCACGAAGCCTCTGTCGCTCTCCTTCCGTTTGTTCGGAAACATCCTTGCGGATGAATTGGCTGTCGGGGTTCTGGTTTACCTGGTTCCCCTGATTGTGCCCCTGCCGGTGATGCTGCTTGGTCTGTTCACCAGCGCCATCCAGGCCCTGATCTTCGCCACTCTGGCGGCCTTCTACATCGGTGAAGGTCTCCACGAGGCGCACTGATCACGTCCATTCCTGATCGCTTGAACCAGGCGATCTGCTAAACACATCCGCGCGCAGGTCCGTACTCCGGTCGGGCCCGCTCCTTCGGGAGTGTCCCTGCGCGGGGGGAACCGATCCCCAGCCCATTCGTTCAGAGCGCTGCACAGCGCCTCCCCTTACCCCACCCAACATGGATTCCATTACCTCCGCTGCTTCCGTTGTGGCCGCTGGTCTGGCTGTCGGTCTCGCCGCCATCGGCCCTGGTATCGGTCAGGGCACCGCTTCCGGCGGCGCTGTTGAAGGCATTGCCCGTCAGCCCGAAGCTGAAGGCAAGATCCGCGGCACCCTGCTGCTCTCCCTGGCTTTCATGGAATCGCTGACCATCTACGGCCTGGTGGTGGCTCTGGTGCTCCTGTTCGCCAACCCCTTCGCCGGCTGATCAGCTTGATGGGTTGACGTCGAGGGAGCCGTCGTGCTCCTTCGACTGTTTCAGCCATCCACTGACCAACACGTTTCGATTCCTTCCCAGCGCACCCTTCCATGACCTGGCTTCTGCTCGCTGAAGCAGGTGTTCCGGAGGGAGGTCTCTTCGACCTCGACGCCACTTTGCCGCTGATGGCGGTTCAGGTGGTTCTCCTGACCTTCCTGCTCAATGTCCTCTTCTTCCGTCCGGTCGGCAAGGTCGTGGAAGATCGAGAGGGTTTCATTTCCACCAGCCGTGCTGATGCCAAGCAGAAGCTGGCACAGGTGCAACGGCTCGAGGCCGACCTTGCTGAACAGCTGAAGGGCGCCCGTCAAGCGGCTCAAGCCGCCATTGTCGAGGCTGAGCAAGAAGTCGATCGTTTGTATCGCGAGGCTCTGGCCCAAGCGGAAGCTGAGGCCAACCGCACCAAGGAAGAGAGCCGTCGCGGAATCGAAACCGAGCGACAGTCCGCCCGCTCCCAGCTTCAGGGACAGGTGGATCAGCTCAGCAACCAGATCATTGACCGACTGCTGGCTGCCTGATCATGACGTTTTTCCCATTGCTGGCTTCCGAGGGTTTTGCACTCAACTTCAACCCTCTGGAAACCAATCTCATCAACCTGGCCATCGTCATTGGTGTCCTGTTCACCTTCCTCCGTGGTTTTCTCGGTGGAATTCTTGAGCGCCGCCGCTCGGTGATTCTCCAGGACCTTCAGGACGCTGAAAATCGTCTGAAGAAGGCCACCGCAGATTTGGCCACAGCGCAAGCAGATCTGGCTGCTGCACAGCAGAAAGCTGACAAGATCCGCACCGATGGTCAGGCCCGTGCTGCTGCGATTCGCTCGGATGGCGAGCAGCGCACGATTTCTGCCATGGCAGCCGTCAAGCAGGGTGCTGTCGCTGACGCCGACGCTGAAGCTGCACGCATCCAGGACGCCCTCCGTCGTGAGGCCGCTCTCGCGGCAATCGACAAGGTGCTGAGCGATCTTCCCGGCCGCCTCGATGGTCAGGCTCAATCCAGCCTGATCGACTCCACCATCGCCAACTTGGAGAACGCCTGATGCCTCTCCTTAATACGCTCGCCACCCCCTACGCGGAAGCGCTGCTTCAGGTCACTGAGGCACGCAGTGAGTCCTCCACCGTTGCCGAGCAGTGCAAGCAACTGCTTCAGGTGTGGGATAGCTCCGACGAATTCCGTGGAGCCATGGTTTCCCCGGTTCTTGAGCCTGATGCCAAGAAACGCGCCCTGCAGTCCCTCTTGGGTGAGCAGGTCACGCCGTCTTTGATGAATCTGCTCAAGGTCCTGGCCGATCGTCAGCGTCTTCAGGCCTTTGATGCCGTGATGCAACGCTTCCTCGAGTTGTACCGAGAGCAGCAGGGCATCACCTTGGCTCAGGTTCGCTCCGCTCAGGCCTTGTCTGACGCGCAGCAGGAAGCCCTCTCCAAGAAAGTGCAGGCCATGGCCGGCACCGACAAGGTCGACATCGACCTCAGCGTTGATGCTTCGCTGATCGGCGGTTTCGTTGTCAGTCTCGGATCACAGGTGATCGATGCCAGCCTCGCTGGTCAGGTTCGTCGCCTCGGACTGGCTCTCGCCAAAGCGAGCTGACCCCTCCCTAATCCCTCCACCGCTCCACCCTCCCTTTTTCCCCGCTGGGATCACACGCCATGGTTTCCATCCGTCCCGACGAGATCAGCGCCATCCTCAAACAGCAGATTGAGGATTACGACAAGTCCGTCTCCGTCAGCAATGTCGGTACCGTCCTGCAGGTGGGCGACGGCATTGCCCGCGTCTACGGCCTCCAGCAGGCCATGGCCGGTGAACTCCTCGAATTTGAGGACGGCACCGAAGGCATCGCCCTCAACCTCGAAGACGACAACGTCGGCGCGGTGCTGATGGGTGAAGGTCTGGGCGTCCAGGAAGGCAGCACGGTCAAAGCTACCGGCAAGATTGCGTCCGTTCCCGTTGGTCAGGCCATGCTGGGCCGCGTGGTGAACTCCCTGGGTCGTGCCATCGACGGCAAGGGCGATATCGCCACCACCGAAACGCGTCTGATCGAATCGATGGCGCCTGGAATTATCCAGCGCAAGTCGGTGCACGAGCCCATGCAAACGGGCATCACCGCCATCGACGCGATGATTCCTGTTGGTCGTGGCCAGCGTGAGCTGATCATTGGTGACCGCCAGACCGGCAAGACCGCCATCGCGATCGACACGATCCTGAACCAGGCAGATCAGGACATGATCTGCGTCTACGTCGCTGTGGGCCAGAAAGCAGCGTCTGTCGCCAACGTGGTGGAAGTGCTGCGTGAGCGCGGCGCCCTCGATTACACCGTGATCGTTGCCGCCAACGCCTCTGAGCCCGCTGCCCTGCAGTACCTGGCTCCTTACACCGGCGCCTCGATCGCCGAGTACTTCATGTATCAGGGCAAAGCCACCCTGGTCATCTATGACGACCTCTCCAAGCAGGCTGCGGCATACCGCCAGATGTCCCTGCTGCTTCGTCGTCCGCCCGGTCGTGAGGCTTACCCCGGTGACGTCTTCTACTGCCACAGCCGTCTGCTCGAGCGTGCCGCCAAGCTGTCCGACGCCATGGGCAAGGGCTCGATGACCGCACTGCCGATTATTGAGACCCAGGCTGGTGACGTTTCGGCTTATATCCCGACCAACGTGATTTCGATCACCGACGGTCAGATCTTCCTGAGCTCCGACCTGTTCAACTCCGGTCTGCGCCCCGCCATCAACGTCGGTATCTCCGTGAGCCGTGTGGGTGGTGCAGCCCAGACCAAGGCCATCAAGAAGATCGCTGGCACCCTCAAGCTCGAGCTGGCGCAGTTCGACGAACTCGCAGCGTTCTCCCAGTTCGCATCTGACCTGGATGCTGCAACCCAGCAGCAGCTGGAGCGCGGCAAGCGCCTGCGTGAGCTGCTCAAGCAGCCTCAGTTCAGCCCGCTGATCCTGGCTGAGCAGGTCGCCATCGTGTACGCCGGTGTGAAGGGTCTGATTGACGCCGTTCCCGTCGACCAGGTCGTCAACTTCTCCCGCGAACTGCGTGAGTACCTGAAGTCCAACAAGCCTCAGTTCATCTCCGAAATTCAGGAGAAGAAAGTGCTGAGCCCCGAAGCTGAAGCCATCCTTAAGGAGGCCATCAGCGAGGTTGTGTCCACCATGGTCGCTTCGGCGAACTGAGGGAGCAGCCGATATGGCAAATCTCAAAGAGATTCGAGATCGAATTAAATCGGTCAAGAACACCCGCAAGATCACCGAGGCCATGCGCCTGGTGGCTGCGGCCAAGGTTCGTCGCGCACAGGAGCAGGTGCTCCGCAGTCGTCCGTTCGCCGATCGACTGGCCCGGGTTCTGGAGAACCTTCAGTCCCGCATGCGCTTCGAAGATGCCGCTGCCCCTCTGATGGAGCAGCGCGACGTCGAAACCATCACCCTTGTGGCCGTCACCGGCGACCGTGGTCTGTGCGGTGGCTACAACGCCAACATCATCAAGCGCACGGAACAGCGCTTCGCTGAACTCAAGGGCAAGGGCTACGACGTGAAGCTCGTGCTGATCGGCTCCAAGGCCATCAGCTACTTCACCAATCGCAGTTATCCGATCCAGGCCACCTTTACCGGCCTGGAGCAGGTCCCCACGGCTGATGAGGCCAACACGATTGCGTCCGACGTGCTGGCTGAGTTCATTGCGGCAGGCACCGATCGTGTGGAGCTGGTCTTCACCAAGTTCATCAACCTGGTGAGCTGCAAGCCTGTACTGCAGACCTTGCTTCCCCTCGATCCGCAGGACATCGCTGCTCCGGATGATGAGATCTTCCGTCTCACCACCAAAGATGGCCGTCTGACGGTTGAGCCTGGTGCTGGTCCTGCCAACACCGAGCCCAAGATCCCCTCGGACATCGTGTTCGAGCAGAGCCCCGAGCAGTTGCTCAATGCACTGCTTCCGCTGTATCTGCAGAACCAGCTGTTGCGTTCCCTTCAGGAATCCGCAGCATCTGAGCTGGCCAGCCGGATGACCGCCATGAACAATGCCAGCGACAACGCCAAGGAACTCGCCAAGACGTTGACCCTGGATTACAACAAGGCTCGTCAGGCTGCCATTACCCAAGAGATTCTTGAGGTGGTTGGTGGTTCAGCCGCCGCTGGCGCTTGATCGACACCCTGTGACGCATCAGCCGGTCCCATAGGACCGGCTTTTTTTGTGCCTGGCCACGACCATGGCAACCTCGATCGATGCAGTGCCATCAGCTCTTCCCCACCACCGTCGCGACGGAACAGCTTCAGCTGGATCCGCTCGAGCTTGCGGCCAAGCTTCAAACGGTGCTCTCCCTGCGCGGAGAGGCGGTTGGCAATCCCACCGAAGGCTGTGCCTGGACTGGGGACATCCATGGGGTGTGGCAGTTGCATCGGCATCCCGACTTTGTGGATCTGGCCAAGCAGGTCAGTGATTGCGCCTGGGCGTATCTGGAGCGCCTCGGCTTTGATCCTCGTGGACTTGCCTTGCACCTGCAGCGCTGTTGGCCGGTGGTCAGCGATTGGGACCAGGGCATCGGCCGCCATCACCATCCCAATGCCCATCTCAGCGCTGTGCTGTACCTCGCTGTCAGTGGGACCGGTGAGGACGGTCGCCTGCGCTTGCACGCACCATCACTGCTCAATGAACTGGTGCCTGGGCTGGCGGTGGGTCATGACGGCCCCTTCACAGCAGCAGCGGCGCAACGCACCCTCCACTGGGATCTCACCCCTCAGCCGGGCGTGTTGGTGATGTTTCCCTCGCGTTTGGAGCACAGCGTGACTGCCAATGCGGATCCCGATGCCCTGCGCTGCTCGATCAGTTTTGATTTTGTGCTCACCTCAGCCGCTGCTGCAGAGCCGTCGGAATATTTATCTCCCCATCCCAGCCAATGGGACTCGCGGCAGCCGCCGCCTGCCTGAGAGGATGGCGCGACTGTGATTCCCCCGCGTCAATGTCCGACACAGCAACGGTTGTGGCGACCTATACCGTTCGTGCCGAGCTGGACGGCGAGCAGGTCACCTTCCCCTGCCGCTCGGACCAAACGGTCCTCAATGCGGCGGAAGAGGCGGGGATCACCCTGCCCAGTTCCTGTTGTTCCGGGGTCTGCACCACCTGTGCAGCCACCATCTCCGATGGCAGCGTTGAGCAACCCGACGCCATGGGTGTGAAGGCTGACCTGCAGCAACAGGGCTATGCGCTGCTCTGTGTGGCCTATCCGCGGACGGACCTCACCCTCAAGGCCGGTCAGGAAGATGCCTTGTACGAGGCGCAATTCGGCCAATACCAGAAATGAGCCTGGCGCTGCGGACGATTCAGCTGACGTTGGCGTGGCCCCTGGATCTGCCGGCCCAGCGCTTGCGTCCCTGGTTGATCGAGCGCCTTCAGGAGCACGGTCAGCCCCTGCGTTGGGCGATCACTGCGGTTGAGTCCGACGTCGACGGTTGCAAACAGCTGCTGCTCGAGGCGGTGGTGCAGTGATGCCACAGCCGTTCCCCACCGTGATGCTGGTGCCCACCGGCATCGGCTGTGCCATCGGTGGCTACGCGGGGGATGCGCTGCCGGCGGCCCGGTTGATTGCAGCGGCCAGCGGCTGCTTGATCACCCATCCCAATGTGATGAATGGAGCGTCGCTGTATTGGCGCGATGAGCGGATCCATTACGTCGAGGGGTATGGCTTGGACCGCTTCGCAGCAGGCGAGTGGGGGCTGTCGCCCGTACGGCGTCAGCGCGTCGGCCTGCTGCTCGATTGCGGCATCGAGCCTGAGCTGAAACAACGGCACCGCCAGGTTGCCGATGCCTGCCGGGCCACCCTGGGGTTATCGATCGGGCCCGTGCTCGAAACCGATCAGCCCCTGGAGGTCAGCCTCGAGCTGGGCAGCAGCGGTGCCAGCTGGGGCCGGCTGGGCCATCCCGATGCACTGTTGCGGGCCGGCGAGCGTTTGCGTGCGGCGGGGGCCACTGCGATTGCCGTGGTGGCTCGCTTCCCGGAAGATCCAGAAAGTGACGCCCTCGCCGCCTACCGGCAGGGCAGTGGGGTGGATGGTCTGGCCGGAGCCGAAGCGGTGATCAGTCACCTGCTTGTTCAACACCTGCGGATTCCCTGTGCCCATGCACCAGCGCTGTCGCCGCTGCCGCTCGACCCACAGCTTGACCCCCGTGCTGCCGCCGAAGAGCTCGGCTACAGCTTTCTCTCCTGCGTGCTGGTGGGCCTCAGCCATGCGCCCGACTTGATCACCACGGCGTCCGCGGCCCGCGTTGGGTCTGAACTCTGGATGGATCAGGTGGAGGCTTTGGTGGTGCCGGAGGGGGCCCTTGGCGGTGAGGCGGTGCTGGCTGCCCTACAGCGGCAGACCCCGGTGATTGCTGTGCATAACCCCTCGGTGCTGTCGGTCAGCGCCAAGGCCCTGGGGCTGGAAGGCACGGTGCTTTCGGCCGCCAGTTATCGCGATGCCGCCGGCTTGATCCTGGCGCTGCGGGAGGGTCTGAATCCCGCAGCGCTGCAGCGGCCGCTGGAGTCTCTGACCTGATGGCACCTGGGTTTGCACCGATCAAGTCCAGCCAGCCCTGCCCCTGTGGCGGTGGCCCTTACCAGGACTGCTGCGGCCCGTTGCATCAGGGGCTCCGCACGGCGGCAACCGCCGAAGCCTTGATGCGCTCGCGCTATGCCGCCTTCGTGCTGGCAGATCTGACCTATCTGCTGGAGACCCACCCCCAGCCGGAGCTGAGCCCCCGGGAGCGTCGCCGCCAGCTGCGCTCCAGTTGCGGCCCCGGTCAGTGGCGTGGCCTCACGATCCTCCGCACGACTGCCGGTGCTGCCGGTGATCTGGAGGGAACGGTGTGCTTTGAAGCGCGCCATCGCTCCGGACTTCTCAAGGAGACCTCCTTGTTTCAGCGGCGGGATGGCCTGCTCAGTGGCGACTGGCTCTACATCCGCGCCTTGGAGCTCCAGGAGACCTAGCGCAGGCAGGCCATCGGATGCCGTGGCGGCAAACCCAGAGCCTTGGCGACCCCGGGATGGCAGACCGCCCCCTGCACGGTGTTCAATCCCGACAGCAACTCCGGCCGTTCGGTGACCGCCTCCTCCAGGCCGCGTCCACCGATGGCCACGATGTACGGCAGGGTCACGCTGACCAGCGCTTCCGTTGAGGTGAAGGGCACGGCCCCCGGCATGTTGCCGACGGCGTAGTGCTGGACGCCGTGAATGGTCACAGTCGGATCGGTGTGGGTGGTTTCCCGGCTGGTGGCGATGCAGCCGCCCTGGTCGATCGCCACGTCCACAATCACCGATCCCGGTCGCATCTGCTGCACCATCGCCTCATCCACCAGGGTGGGCGCCCGGCCTCCAGGGGTGAGCACGGCCCCGATCACCAGGTCAGCCGTGGGAATCAACCGTTCGAGCAAGCCATGGCTGCTCACCACACTCATCAAGCGGCCGCGTCGATCGGCTTCCAGGGCACGCAGGCGCTGCGGTGAGCGGTCCAGCAGCAGCACTTCCGCATCCATGGCCGCGGCGATCCGCGCTGCATTCCAGCCGACCATGCCAGCCCCGAGCACCACCACCCGAGCCGGTTGCACCCCGGTGCAGCCTCCCATCAGGATGCCGCGCCCGCCGTGGGGGCGTTCCAGCAGATGAGCACCGACCTGGGCGGCGATCCGTCCGGCGATTTCACTCATCGGTGCCAGCAGCGGCAGGCTGCCGTTCTCCAGTTGAACGGTTTCGTAGGCGATCGCTGTGGTGCCGGCTTCGAGCAGGGCTTCGCCCACCTGCGGGTAGGCGGCCAGGTGCAGGTAGGTGAACAGCACCATGTCCTTGCGGAGGAAGCGAAATTCCTCCGTCTGGGGTTCCTTGACCTTCACCACCAGATGGGCGCCCCAGGCCTCTTCGCAGCTGACCACCTCGGCTCCGGCGGCGGCAAACGCCTCGTCACTGATGCCAGCACCGGCCCCGGCGCCGCGTTCCACGCGCACCTCCAGCCCACGGCTGATCAGCTCCCGCACGGCATCCGGGGTTAAGGCGACCCGTTGTTCATCCGCTTTGATTTCCCGGGGGATGCCGACACTTGCCATCGGAGCACTCAGCACTGAGGCAGCCATGGCCAACAGTCCTCAAGCAGGGGGATGGTTCCAATGTGGCTCCGACCGCCACGATTGGCCAGAACCTGTTGCAACGGCTGTTCAGCTGGACGCGATCGGCAGGCGCCAGCCGCTTCCGAACGCCTGGGGACTCACCTTGAGCAGCGGCGCGGCTTGGCGGCGTTTGAATTCGGCGCGCTTCAGCAGGCCGGCGATGCGCTGCACCAGCGCTGGGTCGGCCCCGTTCGCAATCAGGGTGGCCTCGCTGGTGCGCTGCTCAATCATCTGCCGCAGCAGTCCATCCAGCAGTGGGTAATCCGGCAGGGAGTCGCTGTCCTTTTGATCCGGTCGCAGTTCGGCGCTGGGTGGTTTCAAACGGATCGCGTCGCCGATCAGTTCGCCTTGGTCGGGAAGCCCGAAACGTGCCCGGCAGGCTGATGCCTGGGGACTGTCAATCCAGTCGCAGAGGGCGAACACACTGGTTTTGTAGAGATCACCAATGACGGCCAAGCCGCCGTTCATGTCGCCATAGAGGGTGCAATAGCCCACGGCCAGTTCCGACTTGTTGCCGGTGGTCAACAGCAGCTGCCCCTGTTGATTGGCTACAGCCATCAGCAGGGTGCCGCGGATGCGGGACTGCAGGTTTTCAGCGGTGACCCCGCTGGGTGCTCCGCCGAGGGCGGGTTCCAGTGCGGGATCAAAGGCCTCCATCAACCCCTGGATCGGCACGGTGTTGGTGCTCAGGCCCAGGCGGCTGGCCAAGGCCTCGGCGTCATCGATCGACCCCTGGGAGCTCCAGGGTGATGGCATCAGCAGTGCAGAGATGTTCTCGGCACCAAGGGCGGCGGCGGCGATCACCGCCACCAAGGCCGAGTCGATTCCCCCGCTCAGACCCAGCAAGGCCCGTTGGAAGCCACATTTGCGCGTGTAATCGCGCACCCCCAGCACCAGAACGCTGAACAGCAGCTCCAAGGGTTCGTTGGCTTCCGATGGGCTGCTTTGGCCCGGAGGTCCAGCTTTGGAGCCAACCGTCCAGGTCTGCAGGTCTTCCGCGCAGGAGTTCAGCTGCAGTTGTTTGCTGCCGAGGGCATCCATCACAAAGCTGGCCCCATCGAACACCAGTTCGTCGTTGCCGCCGACCTGGTTGAGGTACACCACCGGACAGCCAAGACGCTGGGCGGCCTGGGCGACCAGGGCATCCCGCAGCGCAGGCTTGTCCGCGCTGAAGGGTGAGGCCGCCAGGTTGATCATCAGATCCGGTTGTTCACCCACCAGGGCCGCCACGGGATCAGGACCGGCCAGCCGCCCCCCTTGCAGGCTGGGGTCCACCCAGAGGTCTTCGCAGATGGTGAGGCCAATCCGCAGGTCGTTGCTCAGCTTCAGCAGGCATGGACCCTCGTGAGGGCGGAAATAGCGGCGTTCATCGAAGACGTCGTAGCTGGGCAGTAGTTGTTTGCGTGCCACCGGCCGCCATCCGTTGGCGTCCACGGCCACGACGGCGTTGTACAGGGCCGGGCGGAAGCCATCGCCCGTTGGTTCCACCGCTCCCACCAGGATCGTGAGGGCGATCCCTTCGTTGGCCAGGGCTTGGCTGAGGCCATTGAGGACCCTGCCCTGCAGCTTCACCCGGTCCTGCAGCAGCAACAGATCCCGCGGCGGGTAGCCCCAAAGCGACAGTTCGGGCGTGATCAGCAGGTCGGCGGTTTGGCCGTTGGCCTGACGGGCGGCCTCGAGAATGCGTTGGCTGTTGCCAGCCAGGTCTCCCACCAGGGTGTTCAGCTGGGCGAGAGCAAGGCGCATCAGCAGCCTGAGCCAGAGAGTCCGTAGAGATTGTGCTTCAACAGCAGCGGCCAGACGCTGCGGGGAATGTCCTGTTCCAGCGGTGCCTGTCGGATGCTTGAGCTGGCACTGGCCGGAATGCTCAGATCCAGTCGCGTGACTTGTCCTCCCAGCTCTGTGAGGGCTGCCACGGTGGCGGGCTTCAGCGGCCAGCCGTCGCGGGGCGCGATGGCCAGTGTGCAGCGCTGCAGAATCTGATCGGCCTGTTTCCAGCGCGGGATCTGGCCGGCCAGGTCGCTGCCCACCACGAACACCAGCCGGTGCTTCGGCCAGCGGGCGGCGGCCCGTTCCAGGGTGGTCACGGCCCAGGGACTGCTCAGCTCTTGGACCAGGCTCAATTCCGCGGCTTGAATCTCGTCCACCAGTGCCTGCAGCAGCGCGGTGCGGATGGCGAGGGGCGCGGCGTGCTCTTTCAGCGGGTTGTCGCTGGCCCAGGTGGCCACGCGTGAAAAGCAGCCGCACAACTGTTCCAACAGCACCTGGTGGCCTTTGCTGGGGGGATCTGCGCTGGTGCCCAGCAGGGCCACGGTTGCAACGTTGTCCGTCATGGCAGCAACAGCTGCAGGTCGGTTTCGGAGCGCCGGGGGTGGCTGCTCAGCCAGTGCTGCACCAGGGGGTCCTCCCGCTCGAGACGGGTCAGCAGGGCACCGGGTTGACCGCCCTGGCGCTGCAGGCTGGTCAGCAGTTCCCGTGCCACCAGGGTTCCGGTGCGCCGGCTGCTATGGACGGCCAGGGCCGCCTGGGCCAGGGCGATCGGGGCTGCCGGGGCCAGGCTCAGGCCGGCACTGATCGGTGCTGCCATCAGCAGCAGTTGCTTGAGTGCGGTCAGCCCCAACTGAATCCCACCGAGTAAAGCGTTCTGACTGGTGATCTGGGCCAGCAGCTGCCGGGCTCCGCCCCGCGGCATCGGCAGGTCATAGAGCTTGCATAACTGCATCACCAGGGCGGTGTCACAGGCCAACCCACCAGCAAGGTCGATGGCCAGCACGGGGTTGACCGCCACACCGGTGGCTTTGGCCGCGGCATAGCGACCGATCAGCCCTTGGGCTGTCTTGCGATGGCGTTGCAGTCTGAGTTGTTGCCGCGATTGTTGAAATCGATCGGCTTGGTGCAGGGAATTCAAGGCCAGCAGCAGTGCTCCCTGGCGTTGGAGCTGATCGATCAGGTGCAGCTGCAATGGGGCAACCTGCGCGGGCATGGCTTTGCTGTGGACCGTGCCATCGGGCTGAATTCTGGCCTGACGTGGTGCGGCCGATACCGGGATGAACGGCAGGTTCCGGTCAGGTTTGGGCAGCCGGCGGCGAATGCTCTCCATCAGAGGAATCCGTTGATCCTTGGGCCAGCGATCGCAGCGGTTGAGAACGAGTTGGACCGCTTTGCCCTGATCCAGCAGGGTGGTCAGCGCTCGGAGTTCCGGTTGGCTGAGATCCCCGTCGAGCACAAACAGAACGAGATCAGCACCCTGGGCGATGCGTCGGGCGAGGCGGTCACGGCCTGCACCGGCGATTTCATCGATGCCAGGCGTGTCCACGAGATCGATCCGCCCAAGTTCAGGGATCGGGAGTTCCCAGGGAATGGCGTGTTGGTGGCGGGTGCTGCCGTGGGCGACATCCGTGAGCAGTTCATCCCTGCCGATCAGGGCATTGATCAGGCTGGACTTGCCGACTCCGACCCGTCCCACCACTGCAATCCGCAAGTGATGGTGTTGCAAGCGCAGGAGTTGTCGCTGAAGCGCCAGTTGTTCGCCTGCTAGCAAGCCGCGTTCGCGCTCATCCAGGTGCAGCTCCCGTTGCCATTGCTCGAGCAGTTGGCGGCAACGTTCAGGAACAGCAGGGGCCGCGCATGACGTCATGGATTGGGCTTCCGCCACCATCCGGCAAGCACCGCGAGTACGGCTTCTGGTCCGATCACGCCGACGAAGCCGCCGAATTCATCGACCACCACGCGCACCCCAGCGGTATCGCGGCGGAACCCTGTCAGCAGGCGATCAGCTCGGATCATTTCCGGCACGTATTCCACCGGTTCACACAAATCGACGGCGGTCAACAGACCGCGGTTCTCCAGCAGAGCAGTCAGCAGCCGCTCTCGATTGGCCACCCCCAGCACCTTGTCGACCTGATCGCCCAGCACCACCCACCAGGAGGCGTTGTTCCCCAACAGGGTCATGCGTTGCGCTTCCAAGCTGAGGCCACCATCGAGGGTGGGAGCGGCGACCCGTGGGGTCATCAGGTCCCGGGCGGTGAGATCGTTCAACTGAAAAACCTTGCCGATCATGGCCGCCTCATCGGCTTCGATCTGGCCTTTCTGAGAGCCCAGCCGTGCGAGCAAACGGATTTCGTCTTCGTTGGTGCTGATTTCGGCTTCAGCGGTGATCGCTGGCATCAGCCGTTCGAGTAAGAGCACAAGGGGGTGCATCACCACCCCGAGGCCATGGAGCACCGGTGCCGCGGTCAAGGAGACCGGCATGGCCAGACGACTGCCGAGGGCCTTGGGCAGAATTTCACCGAGCAGCATCACCAGAACGGTGAGGCCGATTGAAAACAGGGGCAGGGCAGTTCCGCCGATTCCCCGTTGTTCGAACACCCAGGCCGCATAGCCGCCAAGCATCAGGCTGCCGAAAATGTTGAAGCCGTTGTTGGCAATCACCAGCACTGACAACGTGCGCCCGAGCTTCTGGCGCAATTTCGCCAGGCGACGGGCCCCCGGCAGGGGACGGCTGCGTGCCGCCAGTTCATGCACCCGGATCGGACTGACAGTGAGCAAGGCTGCTTCGACGCCGGAGCAGAGGGCTGAGCCCAACAGCACCACGGTGACCAGCAGCACCAGCACCAGAAGGTCTGAGGGCATGGGAGATCGATCAGAGCTTCATCGTATCGACCCTGACCAGCCGCTCCGACTGCCATCCTGATGCACTGTTGTCGCAGTTCGGCCCGTGAGCGTCTTCGATCGGAGTGTTCATCAGGCTCGCCGCGAGCGCTTTCTGGAGGAGCTCGGAGCGGCGGCGGCGGTGATTCCGGCTGCCGCTCTGGCCACGCATCACGCCGACTGCGAATGGCCCTTCCGGCAAGACAGCGACTTCTTCTATCTCACCGGTTTTGATGAACCGGACGCCGTGGCGCTGCTGTTGCCCCACCGTCCGGAGGGGGAGCGCTTCGTTCTGTTCGTCCAGCCCAAGGACCCAGCGGCTGAAGTCTGGACGGGATTCCGTTGGGGGACGGAAGGCGCCGTGGAGAGTTACGGCGCCGACATCGCCCACCCGCTGGATCAGCTGGCGGAGAAGCTTCCGGATTACTTGCGTGGAGCGGAGGCCATCGCTTTCCGCGTCGGCCGTCACCCTGCCGTGGAACCCTTGGTGCTCTCGGCCTGGGGGCGCCAGCTTGATACCTGGTCACGGACCGGCTCAGCGGCCCTCGGCCTGGTGGCCCCAACGCCAATCCTGCATCGCTTGCGTTTACGCAAGGACGCCCATGAGCTTGCGCGTCTGCGCGACGCCTGCCGGATTTCGGCTGAAGCCCATGAGCTGGCTCGGGAGATGACCCGTCCTGGCATGCAGGAGTCCGAGGTGCAGGCGGCCATCGAAGCCCACTTCCGGGCCAGCGGTGCCCGTGGCCCGGCCTACGGCTCCATTGTGGCCGGCGGCGACAACGCCTGCGTGTTGCACTACACCGCCAATACCGCTCGCTTGAACGACGGGGATCTGCTGTTGATTGATGCGGGGTGTTCGGTCTCCGATTACTACAACGGCGACATCACCAGAACGTTTCCGATTAATGGGCGCTTCAGCGCTGAGCAACGGGAGCTGTACAGCCTGGTGCTGGCGGCCCAGGAAGCGGCGGTTGACCAGGTCGCCCCGGGTGGCACGGCGGAACAGGTCCACAACACGGCGCTTCGCGTCTTGGTGGAAGGGTTGCTCGATCTCGGCCTGTTGGTCGGTGAGCCTGACGCCGTCATCGAACAGGGCGATTACCGCCACTTGTACATGCACCGCACCGGCCATTGGCTCGGTCTCGATGTGCATGACGTTGGGGCCTATCGCCTCGGAGAACGGCCGATGACGCTGGAGTCAGGGATGGTGCTGACTGTGGAGCCAGGGCTCTACATCAGTGACCGTCTGGCAGTGCCGGAGGGGCAGCCGGAGATTGACGACCGTTGGAAGGGCATCGGCATCCGCATTGAAGATGACGTGGCTGTCACGGACGAGGGCCACGAGGTGCTCACAGCGGCTGCGCTCAAGAGTGTGGAGGCGATGGAGCGTTAGGCCACCTGCAGCACGATCCAGAACAGGAAGACCACCAACTTCATCATCCCTTCGATACCAGTCAGCCGGACGTGGGGATTGAGCATGAACAGGGTTAGTCCCAGCAGCACCATCTCCAGTGGTTCCAGGCCGAGGATCACATCGGTCCCTGTGATCTCACCGAGAATCAGCACCGCTGGAACGGTGAGGCTGACGGTGGCCACGACCGAGCCGTAGAGGGTGTTAATCGACCGCTGCACTTCGCCATGGGAGGCCGCCTGAATGGCATTGAGGGCTTCCGGGGCCAGGATCAACGTGGCGACGATCACTCCAGCCAGGGAGCTGGGTAATCCGAGATCGGTGATGCCGGTTTCGATCAGCTGACCCATCGATTCAGCGATGAGGCAGACCACGACCAGTCCCATCACCAGCAAGACGGAGGCCAGCCACAGCGGATGTCCTGGTTCCTCGTCCGATGGGTCGCTTGGGTTTACCTCGCGCAGGGCAAGGTCCGGGCGACGCTCCTGGACCTCGGTGTAGAGCTCCCGATAGCCACCCACCTGGGCGGAGATGAACACGGCGTACACGCCGATGGCGACAATCGCCAGCACCACATTCACCGGTTCGCTGAAGTTTGCTTCGCTGGTGCTGCGGCTGAAGTTGGGAATGATCAGGGCCAGCACACACATGGTGCTGATCAGATCGAAGTACGTGAGGGCTCCGAGAAGGTTCGGGGCGGCCATGTGGCTGGCATCAAGGTGGCCGCCAGAGTCCAGTCGTCCCCTTTGGCGCCAGGCTGCAATCACATTGCAGAGGCCGGTGACACCGGTGAGCGCGATCATCACTACAGAGAACATCGAATCCCGTGCCAGGGTCGGATTCGCTTCTCCAGTGAGCATTGTGCTGGCCACCAGAGCCAGTTCAATCGTCATCACTGCGGCGGTGAGGACCAGCGTTCCGAAGGGCTGACCAATCAGTTCGGCGACACGGTCCGCCTGGTCGGCGACGCCTTTGGAGAGCAGCAGCACGATGGCACTCAGCACGGTCAGTCCACTCAGCACCGTCACGGTCGATTGGCCTAGAAGCCAGCTCATCAGCCCGCTGCATTCGATGGCCACCAGAGCGGCAACTCCAATCAAGAGCGGTGAGAGCTGGGAAGCCTTGAGGCTGAGGACCACCGGTCCTTCGCTCGCCGGCTCGGTCATGGCAGGGGTGGTCCAGTCAGATGGAATTATTGTCGCGATCTCTCGTGTTCTCTTCGGATCAATCCGAGCGCCTCGGTCGTGGCGTTGAGAACGTGATCGGCTCCAGCCTGTTTCAGGCGCTGTTCATAGCCCTGACGATCGCTGACGTGTGGAGGAATCACGCCGAGGCTGAGCCAGGGGAGTTCCGGACGCTGTGCGCGGGCTCGCACCACCGTGGTGATGTCGGCAACGGTGTCACCCAGGTAGGCGATCAGGCTGGGTTGATCCCCAGCGCTGAGTTGATCGGCGAGGCGGATCAGTCCTGTGGGATTGGGTTTGTCCGGGGCGTCGCCCATGGCGATCAGGGGCGGCTCCCGCAGGCCGAGTCGCTGAGTGAGAACGAAGCGGGCTGAGGGTGGTTCGGCTCCACTGACGAAGCCCCAGCGCACTCCGGCAGCGCTGAGGTCGTTAAAGAAGCCAGGGCTGACCAACAGCGGCTCATCGCCGATGAAGCCGCGCCAGCTGCTGGGGTCTCCCTCTGGGTCTCCACCGAAATAAAACCCACTGAAGACCTCGATCAGGGCCGGGCGTTCGGGAACTGTCCCGCCCCGCCGGCGCAGCAGTTCGAGGCTGGCGTCCCAGTCGTTGTTCCAGGCCCCTTCTCCCTTGAGCTGGTCGATCTCCTCGGCGCTCGGCCTCCAGCCTGAATAGTGCTGAACCGTCTCCTGGAGGGCCCGGCGGTAGCTGCCGGCCACATCTCGGATCACGCCATCGATGTCGAACAGAAGGATCGAAGGGGAATTCAGAACACCGGGTTTCGAGCGGCTGGTAGGTTAGTTGTTTGTTCTGATGTCTTGAGCGCTGACACCATGACGGTCACTGAAGGCGCTGCCACCGACCAAGAGGTCGCGACGCCAGCAGCCGGTGCGGCTGATGAGGCCACCCAGGCAGCTGAGTCTGAGAAAACTGGCTCCGAAAAAGAGCAGGGCAGCGAAGGCGAAGGCCGTCCCGTGCTGCGCGGCGGTGCTGCCGCTTTGGCGTCCGCCACCATCGATGCTGATGGCGTCCCTTCCGGCTACACCCCGAAGGCTGATGAAGGCCGCTTTCTGCTGAAGATCCTCTGGCTTCCCGACAACGTCGCTCTGGCTGTGGATCAGATTGTCGGCGGTGGCCCCAGCCCTCTGACGGCGTACTTCTTCTGGCCCCGTGAAGATGCCTGGGAAACCCTCAAGACTGAGCTGGAAGGCAAAAGCTGGATCACCGACAACGAGCGTGTTGAGGTGTTGAACAAGGCCACAGAGGTCATCAACTATTGGCAGGAAGAGGGCAAAGGCAAGAGCCTTGATGAAGCCAAGGCCAAGTTCCCCGACGTCACCTTCTGCGGTACCGCTTGATCGTCCTCGCTTCAGACATTCCATACGGCCTGCACTGCAGGCCATTTTTTTTGTCTGAGTGCTGTCAGCCTGGAGTGCCCCTGCTGCGACGTCTCACCTGTGGCATGGATTGATGATCCTGTGCTGGACCGTACCCGTTGGACGCCACTGGCCCGCAACGGGCACGCTTGGCGCACCCATCGCCTGGAGGTGCATGCGGCTGACGACTGTGCGGAACTGCGTCCGACTCTCCCCAACCAACGGCCCCTGTTGCTGATCAGTGCGGGGACTGGACTGACCCTGATGCTCTGGCTGCTCGCTCAGGACACAGCGTCATCAGGTGGTGCCTTGATGCCATTCCTCGGTTGGCTGACGATCCTGCTGATCGCCATGCCAATTTTTGCCCTCACCCTTCGAACGGTGGTCTTTGATCGTCGATCGGATCGTTTCTGGGAGCAGCGGACAGCTTGGAGTGGACGCTCGTCCTCAACCCTCAATGGTCGGCTCAGGGGGATTCATGCCATCCAGCTGCTGCCTGAGAAGGTGTTGCGCGAAGGAGCTTTCGCGCCCCAGGGGCTGGCGAACCTCCGGCATCAGTGGTTCTTCACCAGCTATGAGCTCAATCTCGTCAACCACCACGGTGGGCGGCTCAATCTGATTGATCATGCCGATCTCTCAGCTCTGCGCCGCGACGGTGAACGGTTGGCTCAGTTCCTCGAGGTTCCGTTCTGGGATGGCGTCCACCGGGAGGGTGATTCCATGACCGACCTGAAAATGGAGGTGCTGCGTCGTCTGACGCTCTGACAATAAAAAACCGGAGCCATTGGCTCCGGTTTCATGGAATGCCTTGAGGTGACTGGTCCTGTCAGGCGGTTGTCTTGCTGGCCTGCATGCGGGCACGGGCCATGTTCAGCTGCTGCTGCGCCTTCAGCTTTTCAGGGGAGGCGGGCTGACCTTCCATGCCAGCGACAGCTGTGCTTGCTTTTTGAAAGTCGGCCTCGGCAGCAGAGCCGTCGATGGCGCTTCCAAGTTCAGCGCTGTTCACCAGAACAGTCACTTCATCGGAGTCGACTTCAGCGAAACCGCCCATCAACGCGATGGAATTCCATCCACCATTGGCTCTGACACGCAGAACACCGACGTCGATGGCGGTGAGCAGGGAGATGTGACCGGGAAGAATACCGATCTGGCCGGTGGTACTGGGCAGAATCACCTCGTCGGCGCTGCCATCAAAGACGTTCTGGTCTGGTGCCAGCACGCGGAGGGTGAGGGACATGAACCTTGGTTCGAAGGGGAGAACTAACGACTGAAAAACAGGTGATCGGGGGTGTGGTCACACCCCCATCAAGATCACTTGGCTTCGGCGGCGATCTTCTCAGCTTTGGCCTTCACTTCCTCGATGTTGCCAACCAGATAGAAGGCTTGCTCGGGGAGATGATCCAGTTCACCAGAGAGAATCTGGTTGAAACCGGCGATGGTCTCGTCGAGTTTCACGTACTTACCGGGCATACCGGTGAAGATCTCAGCCACGAAGAACGGCTGGGAGAGGAATTTCTCCACCTTGCGGGCACGGTCCACGGTCTGACGATCTTCTTCAGAGAGTTCGTCGAGGCCCAGAATCGCGATGATGTCCTGCAGTTCCTTGTAGCGCTGCAGGGTGGACTGCACGGCACGTGCGGTCTTGTAGTGCTCATCGCCAACGACGGCTGGCTGGAGCATGGTGCTGGTGGAATCCAGGGGATCCACAGCGGGGTAGATGCCTTTGGAGGCCAGGGCACGGTTCAGCACCGTGGTGGCGTCCAGGTGGGCAAAGGTGGTCGCGGGAGCCGGGTCAGTCAGGTCGTCAGCGGGGACGTACACAGCCTGAATCGAGGTGATCGATCCTTCAACTGTGGAGGCAACACGCTCTTGGAGTGCACCGACGTCGGTACCGAGGGTCGGCTGGTAGCCCACAGCGGAGGGCATGCGGCCCAGCAGAGCGGACACCTCAGAGCCGGCCTGCACGAAGCGGAAGATGTTGTCGACGAACAGCAGCACGTCCTGCTTGTTCACGTCGCGGAAGTGCTCAGCCATGGTCAGAGCGGAGAGGCCCACGCGCATCCGGGCGCCGGGGGGCTCGTTCATCTGGCCGTAGCAGAGGGCCACCTTCGACTTGGACAGGTCGTCGGCGTTGATCACGCCGGATTCCTTGAATTCCTCGTAGAGGTCGTTGCCCTCACGGGTGCGCTCACCCACACCACCGAACACAGACACACCGCCGTGCTCCTTGGCGATGTTGTTGATCAGCTCCTGAATCAGCACGGTCTTGCCCACGCCGGCGCCGCCGAACAGGCCGACCTTGCCGCCCTGGCGATAGGGAGCCAGGAGGTCGATCACCTTGATGCCGGTCTCGAACACCTTGGGCTTGGTCTCAAGCTCAGTGATGTTGGGGGCATCCCGGTGGATGGGAGCGGTGGCCGTGGTGTTGACGGGGCCCTGCTCGTCGACGGGCTCGCCCAGCACGTTGAAGATGCGGCCCAAGGTGGCTTCGCCGACGGGGACGGAGATCGGTGCACCGGTGTCAACGGCTTCCATGCCGCGCACCAGACCGTCGGTGCCACTCATGGCAACGGCACGAACCCGGTGATCACCCAGAAGCTGTTGAACCTCAGCGGTCAGGGCGACGTCGTCACCTGCGGGGTTTTTCCCCTCGATGCGCAGGGCGTTATAGATCTTGGGCAGTTTCCCGGCGGGAAATTCCACGTCCAGAACCGGGCCGATCACCTGACGGATCACACCCTTGGTGCCAGCAGATGCAGGAGCAGAAGCGACCATAGGAAGGAGAGTTGCGGGAACAGGCGCTGCGCGCTCGGACCCATTCAGAGCGGCGCAACCATACCACCGCTGTGGTTGCACCCCCTCCGGTTCGGTCACCCGCACAGCTTGGGGTATGGCCCGAGGGGTGGTCGCTTGCATACGTTGGCACTCATCGGCATCGAGTGCCAACTCGCGTCGATGCGTGGCGCATTGCGCCCTGTCCCTGCTCCTGCAAGTACCCATGGCTGCTGTTTCTCTCAGCGTCTCGACCGTTAAACCCCTCGGCGACCGCGTGTTCGTCAAGGTCTCTGAATCCGAAGAGAAGACCGCCGGCGGCATCCTTCTGCCTGACACCGCCAAAGAAAAGCCCCAGGTGGGTGAAGTGGTTCAGGTGGGCCCCGGCAAGCGCAACGACGACGGCAGCCGTCAGGCTCCCGAAGTTGGTGTGGGCGACAAGGTCCTCTACAGCAAGTACGCCGGCACCGACATCAAGCTCGGCAGCGATGAATACGTGCTGCTGTCCGAGAAGGACATCCTGGCTGTCGTCAACTGAGATCAGCCCCGCTGCATTGCGGCTTGAGTCTCAACTCAGCCTCCTTTAACCATCCTCTTCATTAGGAACCGCCTTCCATGGCAAAGCGCATCATCTACAACGAGAACGCCCGTCGCGCTCTCGAAAAAGGCATCGACATCCTCTGTGAAGCCGTTGCCGTGACCCTGGGTCCCAAGGGCCGCAACGTGGTGCTCGAGAAGAAATTTGGTGCACCCCAGATCATCAATGACGGCGTCACCATCGCCAAGGAGATCGAACTCGAAGACCACATCGAGAACACCGGTGTTGCTCTGA
>JBMZMY010000023.1:0-207 GCA_049619435.1 Synechococcus sp. | reverse complement strand
TCAGGCCGCCTCTAAAACCAATGACGCCGCAGGTGACGGCACCACCACCGCGACCGTTCTGGCCCACGCCATGGTCAAGGCGGGTCTGCGCAACGTGGCTGCCGGTGCCAACGCCATCACCCTGAAGAAGGGCATCGACAAGGCGTCCGATTTCCTGGTCAGCAAGATCAAGGAAATGGCTAAGCCCATCGCTGACAGCAATGCCAT
>JBMZMY010000022.1:0-26403 GCA_049619435.1 Synechococcus sp. | reverse complement strand
CTGAAGGTCCTGCTGCAGATGGCGCGTGGCATCGGTCAGGACTGTGAGCCCACTGACCAACAGGGCCCGATACACAACAGGATCACGCCAGCAGGAGGGGTCCTCACTGGCGCGCTGCAGTGCCGACAGGGTGAGGCGAGCCATCACGCCGCTTTGGGAGCTGTCGGATTGATTCATGACACCGGGCTCGTTGGCCCATTCAAGCGAGGGACAGGTTGCTTGGCCAGCGCTTGCTACTGTCAAACGGATCTGGACCGTTGATGACCTACACACGCGTCCTGCTGAAACTCAGCGGCGAAGCTCTGATGGGATCTCAGGGCTATGGCATCGATCCCGCCATTGTTCATTCCATTGCCCAGGACGTCGCCAAGGTTGTGGCGTCAGGAACCGAGCTGGCCATCGTGGTTGGCG
This sequence comes from Synechococcus sp., assembly GCA_049619435.1. Classification (GTDB taxonomy): domain Bacteria; phylum Cyanobacteriota; class Cyanobacteriia; order PCC-6307; family Cyanobiaceae; genus Parasynechococcus. Next base: position 25,992 of record JBMZMY010000022.1, on the reverse strand, counting down.
GCGGGAACATCTTCCGCGGACTCAAAGGTTCAGCTGCGGGGATGGAGCGAGCCACTGCCGATTACGTCGGCATGCTGGCCACGGTGATGAATGCGATCACGCTCCAGGATGGCCTTGAACAAGCCGGTGTCCCCACCCGTGTTCAAACCGCGATTGCGATGCAGGAAGTCGCAGAGCCCTACATCCGCCGCAAAGCCATCCGCCATCTCGAGAAAGGTCGCGTGGTGGTGTTCGGTGCCGGCTGCGGCAATCCCTTCTTCACCACCGACACCACCGCAGCCCTGCGGGCCGCAGAAATCAACGCTGATGTGGTGTTCAAAGCCACCAAGGTGGACGGCGTCTACGACAAGGATCCCGCCAAGCATGCCGATGCAGTGAAGTACGACAACCTCGGCTTCCAGGACGTGCTCAGTGGAGAGCTTGGGGTGATGGACAGCACCGCCATTGCTCTCTGCAAGGACAACAACATCCCGATCGTGGTGTTCAACCTGTTCGAACCTGGCAACATCGGCAGAGCAGTCGCTGGTGAGCCGATCGGATCTCGCATCGGCGAACCGCTCTGAGTTCAGCGCCTTCGACCTCGTCCAGCCCCTCTTCCACTCCCATGTCGACCAAAGATCTCGAAGCCAGCATGCGCAAGTCGGTGGAAGCCACCCAGCGCAACTTCAACACCATTCGCACGGGACGAGCCAACTCTTCACTGCTCGATCGAATCAGCGTGGAGTACTACGGCGCTGAAACTCCCTTGAAGTCCCTCGCCACCCTGACGACGCCGGACTCTCAGACGATTCAGATTCAACCCTTCGACCTCTCATCACTCGGGCTGATCGAGAAGGCGATTGCGATGAGCGAACTGGGCTTCACCCCCAACAACGACGGCAAGATCATTCGGATCAACGTGCCACCGCTCACCGAAGAACGCCGCAAGGAATTCTGCAAGCTGGCCTCGAAATACGCCGAAGAAGGCAAAGTTGCCCTGCGTAACCTGCGCCGCGACGCGATCGACAAGATCAAGAAGCAGGAGAAAGACGGGGACTTTTCTGAGGATCAAAGCCGCGACGAACAGGACGTGGTGCAGAAGACCCTCGACAAGTTCATCGCCGAACTCGAGAAGCACCTCGCCGATAAGGAAGCCGACATCCTCAAGGTGTGAGCGCTGCTGTTGTCTCGACCTCTGATGTTCTGATTGTTGGGGCTGGGGCCGCTGGAGCGGCCGCAGCCTTTCATCTGGCCGCGGCAGGTCATACCGTCACGCTGCTCGAACGGGACAGTGAGCCACGGATCAAACCCTGTGGTGGGGGGATGGCAGCGTCCGTACAGCGTTGGTTCCCCTTCTCCCTCGAGCCTGCGGTTGAGCAAGTGATTCGCCGCGTCGATTTCAGTTGGTGCCTCGAGGATCCCGTGGTCGCTGAACTCCCCGGAAATGCGCCGTTCTGGATTGTGCGACGGGAACGCCTTGACCAGCTCTTGGCGGACCAAGCGGCCCAAGCCGGTGCGCAGTGCATCGCTGGCGTTCAGGTCAGTGGCATCACCCGCCAAGCGGACGGCTGGCAAGTGACCACGCGAGACGGACGGCAATGGCAAAGCCGGGCTGTGGTGATCGCCGATGGATCGAACTCACCATGGCCCCAGCAGCTAGGCCTGGGCCCCAAGCAAATTCAGACCGCCACCACGATGTCGGTACGGCTTGATGGCCAGGGGACCCTGGCCGACGGAACAACCCGGTTTGAATTTGGCCTGGTGAAACAGGGATTCGCCTGGGCGTTTCCCATCGCCGGTGGAGTGAATATCGGTGTCGGGAGCTTTATTGGCAAGCAGGACGCTGATCCCGAACAGGTGTTGGCGCAGCTGTTGCCAGACCTTGGCTTTCCCGCGGATGCCGGAGTACGTCAACGCGGACAACTCCGGGTTTGGAACGGCCATCACCGCCTCGACGGCAATGGCATCGTCGTGGTGGGGGATGCCGCCTCGCTCTGTGACCCCTTTCTTGCCGAAGGGCTACGGCCTGCCCTGATGAGTGGATGTGAAGCCGCCCACCATCTCGACCGCTGGTTACGCCGCGACCAGAACGACCTGCGCGGCTACAGCGAAGCGATGCGGGTCCGCTGGGGGGACTCGATGGCCTGGGGAAAACGCATTGCCCAGGTGTTCTATCGCTTCCCAGGCGTCGGCTACCAGCTCGGCATCAAACGACCGACAGCTCCGCAACGCATTGCTCAGATTCTCTCCGGGGAGATGGGCTACGGCGACATCGCCCAGCGGGTGATCAGGCGGTTGTTGCTTCAACGTCGTTAAAGCTCCAGCGAGAGCTGCTGTGTGCTGCTGTCCTGCACGGTGCGCCGCCGCCGGCGGGTGGTCACCGGAGTGAGGCCCGCCTTGCGCGACCCATGCTTGCGCTGAATCGCATCGGCATGGCGGTCAAAGCCGGCGGAACGGCGAATGGCCCAGATCCGCTCCTTCGCCTCCTGCATCGACACCGTGACATCCACGATCGGTGGTGGCATGCCGCCACCCAGAACCCAGGGCTCATGCAGATGAATCGCGGGCACATCGCACAACTCTGGGCACCAGCGACGGATGAAGCGACCGTCAGGGTCATGGTCGACCCCCTGTTTGATCGGGTTGTAGATGCGGATCGTGTTGATCGAGGTGCTGCCCGACTGCATCTGGCATTGGCTCCAGTGGATGCCCGGTTCGTAATCGACGAACTGCCGAGCCAGATGTAATCCGCTGTCCCGCCAGGGGAGCCAGAGGTTGTAGCTGGCGAAGGACATCAACATGGCCCGCATGCGGAAATTGATCCAGCCATGGGCCCGCAGGGCCCTCATGCAGGCATCCACAAAGGGAACGCCGGTGCGTCCCTCCGACCAGGCAGCAAGCCGTTCCGCATCAGCAGAACGGATACCGCGCATGAAGGGATGGAAATCCTCAAATTCAATCGCCGGCTGGTCCTCCAGCTTCTGGATGAAATGGCAATGCCAGTGGAGCCGCGATTCAAAACTGCTCACCCCCCGGCCGCGGTAGCGACGGCTGGTCTGCAACACCTCCCGCATGGAGACACACCCCCAGGTGAGATAGGTGGAAAGACGCGAGCACCCCCTGAACGCCGTGTTCGGACTGGAGATCGAACGCGAATACCGCGAAGCCCGATGGTCCAGGAAGTCCGTCAACTCCAGCAGAGCCTGCGTGCGGCCCCCGGGTTGCCGCTCAGGACAGCGATCAACCGGCAACTGATGGCAGGGGCGATCAGGGAGAGGGCCTGGTTGGATGTTTTTTAACGCCTGCAGGGAGGGTGCCGGGGTGATCGGCTCGGCCATCTGTGCCTCCCAGCGCTTGGCCCAGCCATTGCGGGAGCGCAAGCGGCGCGTCACCCCGAACTGCGGAATTTCTCTCCAGGGAATGCCGTGGTCCCTGGCCCAAGCCGCCAAGCGCTTGTCCCGGGCATAGCTCCAGCCGTTCCCCGTTTCTTCATGGCTCCACACACCTGCGATACCGAACTGACGACGGGCCCGCTCGAACACGTCGACAACATCACCGCTCCGCACCACAAGGGGCTGCCCCAACGCCGCCAGGGCATCGCGTAGGTCCAGAAGCGATTCACGGCAAAACAACCACTGACGCTCCGAAGCATCCGGCTGCTGCCAGAGAGCAGGCTCAATCACATACAGCGGCAGCACCGGTCCGCGCTCTGCGGCGGCATGAAGCGGTCGATGATCGACAACCCGCAGATCCCGTTTAAACCAGACGAGCTGCAACGCCGTCATCGATCGGCCTTCGAGGGTTTGGTTCTAGTGGATCCAAGCCGCTGACGGTGTCAATCAACCGCCAACTGCATCCTCTCCCCAAAGCTGGACTGCACGCGCTGGCGGAACGCCATCACATCCAACCGTTCCGTCAGAGCCGCGGCAGAGAGAAAACAGACGATCTGCAACGCGAAAACACCGGCATAGGCCCCGAATGGATCACCACCATTGAGGGACTGAAACAGCGTGAGCAGGCCTCCGCCAGTGATCGTGGCCAAGCCGCAGGAATAGGCGTAGCCCGCCCCCCACACGCCCAGCAGAAATCCGGTTTGTCCTGGCTGAACGAAGTTGAACATCAGCGTGAGGCAAGCATTCATGCAGATCCCTAAGGACAAACCGAACAAGGTCACCCCCAGACGCAACAGACCAAGCGACTGGAGCGGTGCCGCCAGAAGCAACAGCGCCAGGGCAACCGCTGCCAGACCAGCACCCCACTGCGCCGCGCGAATGTTGCCGATCCGATGGATCAGCTGAAAGCCGCTGAGCAGCATGCCGACAAAAAAACCCAGCGCCAGAGAAGCATTGAGGGCCGTGGTCGCACAGACACTCATGCCGAAGACAGCCGCGCCGTAGGGCTCCAGCACGGCGTCGTTGAGGAACATGCTGAAGGTGAACAAACACAGCACGGCCATGAAGCGGCCGGCCTGCGGAATCGTGCGCATCAAGCGAAGCAGCTGAAGCGGAGCCAAACGCTGCGGCTCAACGGACGGATGGGGGACGGAACCCCGGGGGGCAGGGCTCCGACGCTCCACCCCCCACACCGAGCCGATGCCGAGGGCCAGCAACAGCAGGGGAACCACCACACTCAGGCGATTGAGGCCAGCCAGCACGGCCGCCCGTCCCGCACCGAGATCACAAGCGCTGCCGAACACCTGGTTCACGAGCACCGTTCCCAGAAGGACGCCAAGCAAACGCATCCCCCAGACCACGGAGAGGACACGCGGGCGTTCCTGCTCCGAGGTTCGATCGGTGACGAGAGCCGAAAATGTGGTTCCCCCGGCAGCGATGGCCGTTCCAATCGCAGCGGACAAGCCCACAAGCACCAGGAACCAGATTCCGCTGGCCAAGATCACCTGCGCTTGCATCGCGTCAGCCAACTGCAGCACCACCTGCACAGCGAGCCAGAAGAACAGCGCCACGCCCACGGAACTGGCCAGGATGAACGGGGTTCGCCGAAGTCGGGTCGCTGAAATCCGGTCGGAGCGGTGACCAAACCAGACGCGCGTGAATCCCATCAGCTGCTGCGCACCAACCGCCACCGCCGCCAGAGCGGCCGGCAGCTCAATGTCTTCGATCAACAACCGGTTGATCAGACCCAGAATCAGAACCGAGAGCACACCGAAGCTGAGCTGGAACAAACCCAGCTGCAATCCCAACCTCAACGGCCTGAACACACCAATTCATTCAAAATCTTTACAATTATCTCCTTAGCACAAGGGGCTGTATCCGCCGCTGCAATCAAGACTCGGCCTGTTTCAGATCACGCAGCCGTTCATCCACAGAGGCCAACAACTGAATCGCGAACATCGGCGATTCCTGAACAGCAAACAGGAATTTCTCGCGGTTCATTTCAATCAATCGGCAATCCTCCGTGGCTGTCGCGGTGCTGAGCCGCTGATGGCCATCCATCACCAGAGCCCCTGCCCCAAAAACATGGCCACAGGAAATATCCTCATGCCCCTGATGCCCAAGATCATCAATCCAGGTCAGACGGATGGACCCCTCAAGAATTCCATACATTGAGGCTCCGACATCACCCGCCGCAAAGAGAACCTCTCCGGCTTGGAGTGCAACCACCTCGCCCTGACTGGCCAGCGTCCGCATTGTGTCGAGGGCAAGCATGACGGCACTCCAAGCTCAACGCAAGCTCAGGCCCCCGCTGTGGTGAGGGCGAGGGCAGCACCAAAGCCCTGGCGCACATCCTCCTGAGTCAACCGACCGTCATGGTCCTGATCCAGCGCGTCAAAAACCGCATCGCTACCCAGCCATTCGTCACGCGTGATGCAGCCATCGCCATTGAAATCGTTCAGCAGAAAAATCTCCTGAATGGCATGCCCAAAGGCAGAACCACCCTCCAGTTCAGCCAGCCGATGACCCAATTGCTGTTCCAGCGTCTCAATCGCCTTGCTGAATCCTTTGATGCCTTCACCGAGCTTGTCGGAGGCCATCCGATCGGCAGCCATCAACTCATCGAAGGTCTGGCGGTCCACATGGAGTTCGGCCTCGGTGGTCCCTGGAGTTGACGCATTCAGCTTGCGCATCAACTCTTGATCCGTTTCGCGGAGCTGATCCAACAGCTTCGGTGAAATCGTCAGAAGATCACAGCCAGCCAACTCGACGATTTCGTCGATATTGCGGAAGCTGGCTCCCATCACCTCGGTCTTGAAGCCGTAGGTCTTGTAGTAATTGAAGATCTTGCTGACCGACAACACACCAGGATCTTCAGCACCTGGATAAGAATCACGACCGGTTTCAGCCTTATACCAGTCGAGAATACGACCGACAAATGGTGAAATCAGGGTCACGCCAGCCTCTGCACAAGCCACGGCTTGACCGAAGCCGAACAGCAGAGTCAAATTGCAATGAATCCCCTCTTTTTCAAGAACTTCAGCGGCCTTAATGCCTTCCCACGTGGATGCAATCTTGATCAGAACACGATCATTACTAATCCCTGCATCGTTATAAAGACGAATTAACTTACGGCCTTTTTCAATCGTTCCATCTGTGTCGTAGCTCAGCCGTGCATCCACTTCGGTAGACACCCGGCCAGGGACAATTTTTAGAATCTCTTTCCCGAAAATCACACTGATTTCATCGAGGGCTTCGCGCACAATCTCCTCGACCGGTGCGTTGTCTCCAATCAGGCGACGCGAGGCCCGTAAGGCTTCATCGATCAGGCTCTGATAAGCGGGGATCTGGGCTGCCGCCAAAATCAACGAAGGATTGGTGGTGGCATCTCTGGGTGTGAACTTACGGATTGCCTCGAGATCACCGGTATCGGCAACGACAACCGTCATCTGCGACAGCTGGTCCAGCAGGTTGGCCATCGGTTGGTGAATGCTTTGGATAAAACGTAGCTACATTCCACCGCTCCGTTCAGCTGCGGGCCGGTTTGTTTAAGTCCTCTGGTTTGGAGGGAATGATTTTCTCTACAACCAGCAATCCGTCAATGATTTGTTTGGCGACTGGAACAGCAACCGTGGAGCCGTAGGCATGCTCGCCCTGGGGTTCGTCAACGACGACCAGAACCACGTAACGAGGCTCCTCGACGGGCAGGGTGGCCACAAAGCTGCAGATCTTGGCTCCTGGCAAATAAATCCCATTGAGTGCCTTTTGAGCGGTGCCGGTCTTACCACCGATGCGATATCCCGGCGTTTTCACCCCCTGGCCACTGCCCTCATCCACCACGGATTCCATCCAGGCCAGCACGGTGCGCGTCACCTCTGGCCTCAGCAGCTGCTGACCGACCGGGGGAGATGACGGAGCCAGAGCATCACCGGAGCGAAAGCCACGGGTGATGTGGGGACTCACCAAGCGACCGCCATTCGCCAGCATCCCGTGGAGCTGCACCAGTTTCAGCGGTGTCAGAGAGAAGCCCTGACCAAACGCCGTCGTCGCCGGTTCAATCGGTTGGGTGATGAAGGCGTCCCGCGTCTTCAACTGGCCAGCAACCGCACCGGGCAGATCGGTATCGGGTCGCATGGCGATGCCGAGGCGCTGCATCCAGTCCCAATAGACCCCATCAGGCAGCTGACGCATCGCCTGAACCATCCCGACATTGCTGGAGACCTGCAGAACCTTGGCGAACCCGATCACCCCATTCGCCTTGCGGTCGTGGTTGTTGATCGGCCAACCACCGATCTCCAGCTGACCAACGTCATGGACTCGGTCCTCCGGCTGGATCGCGCTTTCCTGCAGGGCCAGAGCCAGGTTGATCGGCTTGAACGTGGACCCAGGCTCATAAAGATCCTGGACCGACCATTCTCGGAAACGCCCGGGATTGAAGGCCCAGTAGCGATTGGGGTCGTAGGTGGGCGTCGACGCCAGCACCAACAACTCGCCATTGCGCACGTCCATGACAATGGCGGCCCCTTTCTTGGCTTTCCACTTGGCGACCTGATCAGCCAGAGCCTTGGCCGCCAGCTCCTGCAACCGTGAATCCAGGGTGAGCTGCAGGCGCAGGTCATCCCCATAAAACGCCCCTGGCTCCAAGGCATCCGGCAGGGGCGTCCCATCCGCCCCACGACGCAAACTGCGGGCCTGTTCGTGACGCTGCAGATCACTGTGGCGACTCTGCTCCAGACCCGCCTGGGGGACTCGCTCTGTGTTGAGGAACCCCACCACGTTGGCGAACAAAGGGCCCTGGGGATACACCCGCTGGGGATAGGCCTCAAGGTCCAGACCACTGATGCCAAGCCCACGAATCGTCGCGGCCGTTTCCGGATCAAGGCCCTCGCGTAGCTTCACCCCCGAACGCTGCGTGCCCATGGTCTGCAGCAACGTGGCCGCCGGCGTTGCCAGGGGCTCCGCCAACAGCTCAGCCACATCACTGGCGGGTCGAATGGCTGTCGGCTCATCGCCAGGAAGGTTGAAATAGCGCGGATGGGCCCAGAGCCTGTAACGCGTTTCGTCGAGCGCAACCAAGCGGCCATTGCGATCCACAATCGGCCGGCGTTGCCCAAGGGGCTGAGATTTCTGCGTTTGCAGCTGCCGGGCCCGGGTTTCGAGGGTCCCGGTTTGCACCACCTGCAACCAGGCCATCCGGCCAATCAAGCCGACCAGCCCAGCCGACAGGATCAAGAAAATCATCCAGAGGCGCCGATCAGGCACCTTCTCCAGAGCCACCACCCTGGCGCGCGGCCGCTTTGCAAGCCGTGCCATCAGTACCCCGGTCGGATCGGCTTTTGCAGCAACCCCTGCCAGGTGTCGAGCAGATCAGGAGCCGCCTGGGTCACAGGAGCGGTCGTTGGACGCTCCAGGTGAATCAGATTCGAGGCTTTGGTCGGCACCAGACGTTGCGGTTGCGCTGTAGCGCGAAGGACATGCTGCTCCAACAGGGCCGTGGATTCGGTCAGGCGATGGGAGAGGGTCCGTGTGGTTTGCAATTGATTGAACGCCACCGTCCAGCGGTGCTGCCAATGCAAGGTGAGGCCCGCCAGAACAGCCGTTGCAGTGATCACCCCAAGCAACGTGCCGTCCGCGACCCGATGAAGACTTCCCAGCACCGGTGAGCGACGGGCCACCCGTGACGAGGACATCGAGCCCTGGATCAGATCGAGGGTTTTCCCGGAAGGACGCTGTTCCGGAGCCGCTACCACCGCTGAGCCAGCAAATAAGCCAGTGAACCACCCGCTCTGAGGCCTCGCAAGCACTAAAGCAACAACAGATTGGCGAAGGTGACGGCATTCCAAATCGCATGCATCAGCACGCAGGGCAACAGACGTCCCGTGCGAAGCCGAACCAGCGCCAGACCGGTGCCGAGCACGGTCAGCGGAACCAGCTCACCGATGCTGATGTGCGCCATCGCGAACAACAGACCATTCAGCAGGGCACCGAGGCTGAAGCCCACACGCTGAGCCAAGACCGGAAGCAGCACACCGCGGAAGATCACCTCTTCAAACAACGGAGCCAACACCACAGCGGTGAATGACAACAACAGCAGAGCCAACGGATCCCGACTGACCAACACCAGCTCCAGCAGGGGATTGCTCCCTCCTGGATCACCGACGACCTTCACCAGCAGCCAGCCGGCCAGCATGACCACCGGCGTGATCATCAACCAACCGCTGAGGGCTTGCCCGAAACCACCAACCAACGGCTGAAGCTGCCACTGCAGCCACCCCTTCACCGGCCGGCTCTCCCGGCTCAACGCGGCGAGCTGGCGGCGAAGAATCAGCAGGGAGGGCAAAGCCATCACCGCGTAGGTCAAGACAACGGATACCCCCTCACGGCGAGGACTGGTGAGGGCTTCAGGCAGAGCCAAAACCAGGGGCTGGGCAATCACCGGCACGGCGATCGAACTCACCACCACAAAGCCACCGGCAACCAGGAGCGCCATATCGATCAGCGTCAGCGCCGGTCCTTGGAGCGACGGAGCCTCAGGAAGCCGACGCCGGAACGCCTGCCATCCCTTCACCAGGAGAAGAATGAGGCCGAGGCCAGCGGTGATCAGCGGCAGCAGGGCGCTGATCAACAGACGCACCAGTGCTTGGGACGCCACCGCCGCATCGCGGCAGGCCTCGGCATTCCCCGACGACAGCTCGCAACGCAGCCGATCGAGCAGCGGATCGGGAGGATCAATCGTGGACGGACCATCGAGTGCAGCATCGAACTCGCCCCGCAACAACGTCAGCAGACGCTGCTGTCGAGGGCTGCGCTGATCCTCTGAACTGGCTTCAAGGGCCTCCAACAGCGTGGTCTTCGGGTCCGGCGTGGCCAGCAGCGGCCGCAGGGATGGGGGCACTGCCGGTTCTGCCAGCAAGGACAGCTCCTGCTGCTGCAGGGACAACGCTGGAGCGACAGATTTGCGGTCGAGACTGCCCTGAAGGCCCATCAACCAGATCAGGGCCGCCAACACCAGCGACAGGAGTGCCAGAGGCTCTTTCCACTGGGAGAAGACACGGGACACACCGCTGTCGATCAACTGGGACCGATTGTGCCCTCAAGAGGCTGTAGGCCGTCCCCATACGATGACCGCGCCTCGACGCAGCACGGTGACCCTCCGCCTTCTCCTGGTCCGCCACGGTCTCAGCAGCTTCAACCAGGAGCGGCGCATCCAGGGACGGGATGATTTGTCCAGCCTGACTGACACAGGCCACGACCAGGCCCGACGCCTCGGTCAGAGCCTCGCTGAGGTCCCGATCGATGCCATCTACAGCTCCAGGCTGTCCCGAGCGGCATCCACCACCGCATCCCTGCTAGAGGGTCGTGGTGGCCAAGCCCCTGAACCGATCTTCGACGACGGATTGCTCGAGGTGGATCTCGAGCCCTGGAGCGGTCTGAGCATCGAGGAGCTCCAACGCGATCACGCCGAGGCCTACGCCATCTGGAAGCGTCGCCCCCTGGAACTCGAACTCCAACGCAAGGACGGCCAGAGCTATCGCCCGCTTGGCGAACTGATGGAGCAGGCCCGGGGCTTTCTCGCGGCGCTGATGGAGCGACATCCCGTCGATGGCAATGACACCGTTTTGGTGGTGGCCCACAACGCCATCCTTCGCTGTCTGATGCTGGTGCTGCTGAACGACCCTCAGCAGGGGTTCCGCCGGCTGCGGGTCGACAACACCTCCCTATCCGTGTTCAATCTGCGGCCAGGCCAGGGCCAGCCTCAGGTTCAGATCGAATGCCTGAACAGCACCACTCACCTCCAACCCCTGCCGCCGAAGGGAGATGGAGCCCGCATAATCCTCGTCCGCCATGGCGAGACCAACTGGAATAAGGAGGGTCGCTTCCAGGGGCAGATCGACATCCCCCTCAACGAGAACGGCCAAGGGCAAGCCGCTGCAGCCCGGGACTTCCTGCAGGACATCCCCATTAACAAGGCCTGGAGCAGCACCCTGTCACGCCCCACTGAAACAGCACAGATCATTCTGGAAGCGCACCCCGAGGTAACCCTCCAGCAAACCGATGGGCTGGTGGAAATCGGCCACGGGTTGTGGGAAGGAAAACTCGAATCCGAAATCAATGCCGGCTGGGCCGAGCTGCTTCAGACCTGGAAAACGGCACCGGAAACCGTGCAGATGCCAGAAGGGGAAACCATTCAGGATGTCTGGGCGAGATCGGTTCAAAGCTGGGCCGAGATCGCTGGCGCACTGGACCCCGCTGACACAGCGCTGGTGGTCGCCCATGACGCCGTGAACAAGACCATCCTCTGCGATCTGCTCGGCCTGACGCCGGCCGATATCTGGGCCGTGAAACAGGGCAATGGTGGAGTCACCGTGGTCGACATCCCCACGGATCCGAGCCAGCCTGCAAACGTGACCTGCCTCAACCTCACCTCCCATTTCGGGAGCGTGATCGACCGCACAGCAGCAGGCGCTCTCTGACCTGGTGGACTGATGGATCCCTCCGTTCTGCTCGATCCTGTCCAGATCCTTGAGGGGCCAGGACAATCGGTTCGGTCTGGAGCTGTCCTGATCGACCAAGGGCGACTGCTTGGCTTTGATGATGGGGCACGTCAGATGGCCCAGGGGCGTGGGTTGCAGCCAACGCCGGCGGGGCATCAGGTGCTGGCGCCATGCCTGGTGGACCCGCATTCCGTGCTGGAGCAGGCAACTGGAGGTCGAGAAGAAACGCTGACTTCCCTGCGCCGCAGCGCCGCAGCCGGGGGCTACGGGCAGATCGCCCTGCTGCCGCGGAGCAGCACCTGGCGCGATCGCCCGGAACGACTCCAAGGCTTCGCAACGAGCTGCGATGGGGTGCGCATCCATCTGTGGGGGAGCTTCAGCCTGGGTGGATCCGGGACTGACCTCGCACCCCATGCGGATCTGCTCGAAGCCGGTGCCATCGGTCTGGCTGATGACGACGCCGTGATTCCCATCCCTCTGCTGGAACAAGGTCTGCTGCTGGGGGAGATGAGCGGGGCTCCGATCCTGGTCGCACCCCGGGATCCAGCACTGCAAGGCGACGGGATGGTTCGAGAAGGAGTGGAGACGCTCCGCGCAGGATGGAGCCCCGATCCCACCAGCAGTGAAGCGCTGCCGCTGAGTGCACTGCTGGCGCTGCAGGGCCAACACCCCCAGCGCCAGCTGCGGCTCATGAATCTGTCAACCGCAGCGGCAGTGCAGCAACTGAAGCGATGGGACCGGCCCCCCCGCGCGTCGGTGTCCTGGTGGCATCTGCTGCGCGATCGATCGGAACTGAACAGCACGGACCCTGGCTGGAGGGTCCACCCCTCCCTAGGTGGTCCGGCAGATCGCTCCTCGCTTCGGGATGCCCTGCGATCCGGGCTGATCTCGGCCGTCGCGGTTCATGCCGTTCCCCTGGATGCCGAAGACATGCTGCTGCCCGCTGACCAGCGACCAGCGGGCCTCAGCGGGCATCACCTCGTGCTCTCGGCTCTCTGGGATGCCCTGGTGCGCCAGGAGGGTTGGAGCGTGGAAGAGCTTTGGCAAGCCCTCAGTTTCGGTGGCTCTGAATTGCTGGATCAACCCTCGGAACACCTGCAGCTGGAGAGCCATCGCTGGGTGCTGTTTGATCCAGACCTGAGCTGGACCATCAGCTGCAACGAAGCCTCGGCCCCACTGGCACGGAATCTGCCCTTACAAGGGGAAACCATGCGCGGAAAGGTGATCGCCTCGGGATTGGAACAGCAGATGCTGTTCAGTCCTTAAGGCCTCCAAGGCGATTGGGCGGCCAGAAACGCCACACGGCTCGACCGATGATCTCGTCTTCAGGAAGGAAAGCTCCACCGGGCCAGAACCGCCCATCCCAGCTGTTGCGACGGTTATCTCCAAGCACCAGCACCGCCCCTTCAGGCACGGTGGTGTTGAGGGTCCGGCAGGGACTCATCCCTCGGCCATCCACACGGCAGAACTGGGCAACATAGGGCTCATCCAGCGCCAACCCGTTCAAAATCACCTGCCCACGAGGGTCGACGCTGACCTTGTCACCCGCAGTCGCGATCACACGCTTGATGTAGGCATCGCAGCCAGGATTTCTGATCCCAGGGATCCAACCCACCAATGGAAGATTGACCAGGGCACACCGCAGCCATGAGGGCCGTTCCGAGGGACGCAGAGCAGGATCAAAGGCGTAGGGCGAGTGGAAGACAACCACCTCTCCCCGTTGTGGTCGCCGGAATCGGTAAGTGAGTTTCTCCACCAGCAAACGGTCCTGGATCTGCAATCCGGGAAGCATTGATCCAGAAGGGATGTAGCGAGCCTCAACGAGGTAATGGCGGATCCCCAGATAGAGGGCGAAGGTGAACAGAATCGGACCCCAGAAATCCCAGAAGGGATGTACGCGACGACTCTCCTGCCTGGATTGATCGTCCTGCTGCTCGGCTGCCAAAGGGTCGCAATTGCCAACGGATGAACCACGATAGGAGCAGTGAACCGGGATGCCTCCTGTCCCCCGGACGCGCTGGCTGATGATCCGACCCCGCTGGCAAGGTTTGACCCGGGACCGACGCGCCCGCAGCTGGCTGCTCTGGGACCGGGCCATTGCCGTGTTGGCTGTGATCAACCTCGGCTGGGCTGTTTTTGATCTCACCTACCTACCGCTTCGGAGTTTCTGGTTGCAGCGCAACCTGTATCCCGTGCCCTCGCTGCCGCTCGTGGTGCCCTTGCCGTGGCTCCCGAACATCACCCCGTGGTATGACCCGATCAAAGGGATCGAGACCCACCGCGACACCGAGAATTACCTCGATCAGTTCCAGCATCTCGATCGATTGATCCAAAGCCAGGGCGTGGCTTCGGCCGCCGTGGAGCAGCACCTGACGCAGCAACGGGCCCTCACGCAAACCATGCTCACCACGAATCCATTCGTGGGATCGAACAACGCCGGCGCACTGGAAACGATCAAAACCCGACTCAGGGAGCGCTCCGGCATCGACAGCCCACTGCAGGCGGTGGATCATCTGCTCAGCGTTGACCACCTCGTCAGCACGGAGTGGAGCCTGGAACGTCAATTCTGGCTGGATCAAATTCTTCCCCTGGTCGAGATCAACAGCTGGCGACGCGTCGATGAAAACGGCCGACCCACCGATCTCAGCTGGAAGATCGACACGCCCTTTCAGCTGCTGTTTCTTCTGGACATCCTGCTGAGAAGCTGGCGGGTGAAGCGGCGCTACCCAGGGATTCACTGGCGCGATGCCGTCTTGAGACGGTGGATTGATCTGCCTCTGCTGCTGCCGTTTGGTCGACTTCTCCGTGTGATTCCCGTCACCGAACGCCTGACCTCCAGTCGCCTGATCCAGTTGGAGCCATTGCGAGCAGCGATCAGCCGGGGGGTCGTTGCCCTGCTGGCTCTGGAGTTGTTCGAAGTGATCACCATCCGCGTGGTGGATGCCTTGCAGGAATGGATTCAATCCCCACGGTTACCCCAACGCATCCGAGGCCTGTGCTCTTACCAGAGCAGTGATCAGACCGATCAGCGCGAGGTGGTGGAACTGATTCAGCTCTGGCTGCCTGTGATGCTGACTCGCATCGGTCCCGGCATGCGGCCTCAGCTGGTCGCCTTGTTCAGCCATCTCTTGCAGCAGAGCATGAACCGCTCGGTGATCCCACAACCCCTGCGAGGAGTCCCGGCCCTTCAGAAAGCGGAAAGCGATCTCAGCCGGCAATTAGCAGGCGGAGTGGTCGACTCGATCCTGGATGTCTCCAAGGAAGCTGGAGAACGGATCGGACGCCGCGACACTGTTCTCGAAGAACTCGGAACCGATGCCCTCGATCGGTTTTGGGAACAGTTGGCACACAGTCTCGAGCAAGGACCTGTGCTGGAGCAAAGCCAACAGCTGATGTCGTCCTTGCTCGAGGAGATCAAACGCTCCAGCTTCAGACAGCTCCGGGATCAGCAGGACGTTGATGCGCTGATCGCTGAACTAGACGGGCTGAATTTCAGCCAAGCAGAACGTCAGCCCAAACCTCGGGCTTGAAGCCAACCAAGTACCCCCCATCCGGCAGAGCAACAAAAGGCCTCTTGATCAACTTGCCATCGGCCGACAATGCGGCGAACGCTTCTTCATCGGACATTTGTTTCACCGTCGCCGACCCAATGGCTCGGTAGCTCTGGCCGCTGGTGTTGAACAGTGGCCGACGGGAGCCAAGCTGCTGAGCAGCATCGCTCAGCAGCTCTCTGCCAGGAGGATCAACCGTAATGTCGGTGACTGAATGAGCGATGTTGTGCTCATTCAGCCATAACAAAGCCTTGCGGCAGGTGCTGCAGCGGCTGTAGCTGTAAATCCGGAGCGGTTCGCTCAAGTTCAGCGGCCGAACAGGGCTTTAACAGCGCCAACCAGGCTGTTGGAGCCCTTACCGGCACCATCGGAAGGCTTGGTGCGGACAGTGACGTCACCGTTCACAGTGGTGCGGCAGCTGAGGCGGTAGTTCGACGGCCGGTCAGCCAAATAAACCTCTTCTACATCGCTACGCGGTGACAGGTTCGCCTCTCCCTCAACGATCTCCATGACGCAGGTGCCGCACTGGCCAACACCACCACAGTTGTTGAGATTGTTCAGACCGTTGTAGGGGTTGACACCCGCGTCGAGGGCAGCCTTGCGGAGGTTCGCACCCTCGATGCAACCCACCTGTTGGCCTTCCTGTTCGAATCGGATGGTGGGCACGGTTCAATCACGCTCGCTGGTGCGCACCAACTTACAAGCAACTGCGAGCAGAACGACAGCTGTTCTCACCCTTCTGCATCATCGGCGGTTGCAGCATCGATGCAACGGTTCAGCAAGGGGCCCACAGCATCCAGGTCCCGCCAGCCCGAGATGGTGATCCGACGGCCCTCAAGGCTCCGGCTTGTGCGGAAGAACTCGGCCACATCCTCCAGCTGACTCGGTGCAATTTGACGAATGCTGTCGATGGCATCCTGTCGAGGATCAGCACAAGGAACACACAGAATTTTTCCGTCGTAGACGCCGTTGTCTTCAAGATCAAGCAATCCAATCGGCCGGGCCCGAATCAGACAACCGGCGAACGTGGGCTCGGCCATGATCACCAGGGCATCCAGTGGCGATCCATCAGCCGCAAGGGTGTTGGGAATAAATCCGTAATCAAACGGATAACGGACCGAAGCGTGCAACACACGGTCCAGAACCATCAGCTTGGTTTGCGGGCAGTATTCGTACTTATTGCGGCTCCCTGCAGGAATTTCAACCAGAAGGTTGACCAACCCTGGTGACGGAGATGGGGATAGCCGGTGAAGATCCATGGTGCTCCAAAGCCGCAGGGGCCAGTCCGGGCGAAGCGCCTGAGCGATCACTCACCACTGCGATGAGGGGCAGGCTCAGGGTGAGCGTGGCCAAAAGAAAGCCGGCCAAAGCTGTCGATGCAAGCCCCGGACTGAGAGGGTCCTCAGCGTCCTGAGATGAGGCCGACTCGTCCTGAAGGCGTAAATCTGATTCTGAAGCCATGCAAGCGGTGGTCCGTGAGACCGGATCACCATTCATCAATCAAATGGTGAACTCATTCTGTCACTGGTTGGGGACCTACGCAGCAGGTCGGTCCTGGCGGTCACGACGAGCCATGAGATCAGCAGGGGGTTGATCCAACCCCTCCAGGTGAGTGCGGATCACACGCAGCTCGTCCAAAATTGCCCCGAGCATCTGCTGGGTTGCGGTGGACGGTGAATTGAGCACTTCCACCGTGACTTCCTTAATCCTGAGCACGTCCTTAGCGAAACGCGCCACTTCGTTGGGATGAAACAACAGTGGATCTTTCTGATCACTGCGGTATTCAGGATTCAGTTTTCTTGGATTAAATGGTGGATTGAGGTTACGCGGGTCAGTATTTGTATATCGATAAACAGATGCACGGGATCGATTTAACGACTTCTGAACTTCATCAATACCAACCAACGCTTCAGCTGTTGCAGAATCCACAGCAATTTCGGTCGTTTGATGAACCTGGGCCACCACTGAATCGATCGACCGAGGAATCATGAGACGTGCTTACGACAGTCTGGACTGAGCGGACGGTAGCAGCCGAGACTCAGGTCGCACAGGGGTCTCCAATAGTTCAGGACACTTCTACGATCGGCCTGTGAATCAGTGAGTGATAGTTTCTCGATCATCTGATTTTCCTTAGCCATGCGCGTCTCCCGCCTGATGCTGGTGACGCTTCGCGAAAGCCCAGCGGACGCCGAAATCGCCTCGCATCAGCTGCTTCTGCGTGGTGGGTTTATCCGGCGAATCGGCTCAGGCGTCTACGCCTATCTGCCGATGATGTGGAAAGTTCTTCAGCGCATCAGTGCGATTGTGCGCGACGAGATGAATCGCACAGGCGCCCTTGAAACATTGCTTCCGCAACTGCACCCTGCGGAGCTCTGGGAGCGCAGCGGTCGCTGGCAGGGCTACACCGCTGGGGAAGGAATCATGTTCCACCTCGAAGATCGACAAGGGCGTCAGCTTGGTCTCGGACCCACTCACGAGGAGGTGATCACCAGCCTGGCTGGTGATCTGCTGCGCTCCTACAAGCAGTTGCCGATCACCTTGTACCAGGTCCAGACCAAGTTCCGAGATGAGATCCGACCTCGCTTCGGCTTGATGCGTGGTCGCGAATTCATCATGAAAGACGGCTACTCCTTTCATGCCTCGGAAGCCGACCTGAAAGAGACCTATGCGGTGATGGATCAGGCCTATCGCCGCATTTTCGAGCGCTGTGGATTGGACGCGGTTCCTGTGGATGCCGACAGCGGCGCGATCGGCGGGGCGGCATCGCAGGAGTTCATGGTGACGGCAGATGCCGGCGAAGATCTGATCCTGATCAGTGAGGACGGTCAGTATTCAGCGAACCAGGAGAAAGCGGTCTCCTTAGCTGACGATGCCGTGCCCCTCGACAGCGCACCCACCCGCGACATTTCAACACCGGGACAAACAGCCATTCAGGAGATTTGCGAGGCCCAGGGTTGGCATCCCTCCCAGATCGCGAAAGTGATCCTGCTCATCAGCACTCTGGAAGACGGCGGCGAGCAGCCGGTGTTGGTGACGCTGCGTGGCGATCAGGAGCTCAATGAGGTGAAGTTGATTAATGCAGTCACGCGAGCGCTGGAGCAGAGCGTGCTCGACTGCCGTCCGATCGCGCCAGATGACGTCAGGCGCCAGGGGCTGGACCCCGTGCCCTTCGGCTTTCTTGGCCCCGACTTCAGCGATGAGCACCTGGCCGGAGCCAGCAGCTGGACCCCGAGGTTCCTCCGCTTCACCGATCCAACGGCGGCTGAGCTGGAGACATTCATTTGTGGAGCCAATCGCGTAGACCTGCACCGCGGCCCCTGCCGCTGGGACACCCTCGCCGGCAAAGCCGCGATCGTTGACCTGCGCAACGCACAACCAGGTGATCGCTGTGTTCACAATCCATCCGCGCGACTCGAAGCACGCCGCGGGATCGAAGTGGGCCACATCTTCCAATTGGGCCGAAAATATTCCCAGGCAATGGAAAGCCGGTTCACCAACGAGGCAGGACGTGAGGAACCGTTCTGGATGGGCTGCTATGGCATCGGCATCTCCCGACTGGCTCAGGCAGCGGTTGAACAGCATCACGATGACGCTGGAATCTCATGGCCGGAGGCGATTGCTCCCTTCGAAGCGGTCGTCGTGATCGCCAACATCCAGGACAGCGTGCAGACCGCGCTCGGGGAAACGCTTTATCAGTCCCTGCAATCCGCAGGCGTGGATGTGTTGCTGGACGATCGCAAGGAACGGGCCGGTGTGAAATTCAAAGATGCCGACCTCATCGGCATTCCCTGGCGGATTGTGGTGGGGCGTGATGCAGCCACGGGCCAGGTGGAACTGGTCCGACGCAGGGATCGGTCCATGCAGGCCCTCGACCACAGCGACGCCTTGCACCAGTTGCTGGGCGCCCTGCGCCCTGATCAAGCGGCTGTTGAAGGATCAGGGAGCTGAGCTCCCACCTCTCCACTTACAGTCCACGCCAGTCTCTTCGCTGTCATGCCATCAGCCCTGGCTCGTCTGTTCCGCTCACTGTCCAGGGCGGCCCTGGCTCTCGGCCTGGGCCTCTGCTTGATGCTCACGGCTTGCAGCGGGGATGCTGAGGCTCGCCTCAGTGGTGATTACGTCGACGACACCGTGTCCGTCTCCCGCAGCCTGCTGACATTGATCGATCAGCCCCAGGACGCCGAAGGCCATGCCGAAGCGGAGTCGGAAGCACGTGCCTTGATCAACGACTACATGTCTCGCTACCGGCCTCAGCCCCGCGTGAACGGACTGAGCTCCTTCACAACGATGCAGACAGCTCTGAACTCCCTGGCCGGGCATTACGCCTCCTACGCCAATCGCCCCCTTCCGGACGCACTGCATGACCGCCTTGCCAAGGAACTCGCCAAAGCGGAACGCACCGCCGTTCGCGGCAACTGAGGCAAACCTTTGACGAAGGGACACTGGGTCTGAGAGACTCGCGAATTGTGCAGATTCGCGGCTTCGGGCCGCAGTGTCCTTGGCCAACGTTGTCGTCATCGGAGCGCAGTGGGGTGACGAAGGGAAAGGCAAAATCACCGATCTCCTCAGCCGCTCAGCGGACGTGGTGGTCCGCTATCAAGGTGGGGTAAATGCCGGACACACCATCGTTGTTGACGATCGTGTGCTCAAGCTGCACCTCATCCCCTCGGGCATTCTCTATCCCGACACGGTTTGTCTGATCGGTTCTGGCACCGTTGTCGATCCGAAGGTGATGCTCACTGAGCTCGACATGCTCATTGAGAACGACATTGATATTTCAGGCCTGAAGCTCGCCTCCAGCGCCCACGTGACGATGCCTTACCACCGCCTGCTCGATCAGGCGATGGAGCGTCAGCGCGGAGACCGCCGCATCGGAACCACGGGGCGGGGCATCGGGCCGACCTACGCCGACAAATCACAGCGCAGTGGCATTCGCGTGATTGATTTGCTCGATGAAGAGCGGCTGCGCGACCGACTGGACGGCCCCCTCAAGGAGAAAAACGAACTTCTCCAGACGATCTACGGCGTTGAACCCCTGGATGGTGAAGCCGTCATCCAGGAATATCTCGCCTATGGACGCCGCCTGGCCCCCCACGTTGTGGACTGCACGCGGACGATCCATGGAGCAGCCAAAGCCAAACAGAACATCCTGTTCGAAGGGGCTCAGGGAACGCTGCTGGATCTCGATCACGGCACCTATCCCTACGTGACCTCCTCCAACCCTGTCTCCGGTGGTGCCTGCATCGGTGCCGGGGTCGGCCCGACGCTGATCGACCGGGTGATCGGCGTCGCGAAGGCCTACACCACCCGCGTGGGAGAAGGCCCATTCCCGACTGAGCTGAGTGGCCGTCTCAACGACCAGCTCACCGAACGCGGCGGTGAATTTGGAACCACCACAGGCCGACAGCGGCGTTGCGGCTGGTTCGATGGCGTCATCGGCCGTTACGCGGTGCAAGTGAACGGATTGGATTGCCTGGCGGTGACCAAATTGGATGTGCTCGATGAACTCGATGAGATCCAGGTCTGCGTGGCCTACGAACTGGATGGCGAACGGATCGAGCATTTCCCTAGCAGCTCCGACGACTTCGCCCGCTGCAAGCCAATCTTTGAAACTCTGCCCGGATGGCAGTGCTCAACCGCCGATTGCCGCCGGCTGGAGGACCTACCCAAAACGGCGATGGCCTACCTCCGTTTCCTGGCCGATTTGATGGAAGTGCCGATCGCGATTGTGTCGCTGGGTGCCAACCGCGACCAAACGATTGTTGTGGAAGATCCGATTCACGGACCCAAACGTGCCCTACTGAGCGCCTGACCCTCTGGCATGCAGACTGCGGGCTCCTTCGCTGAGCCCGCCGCCATGGCATCAACCGATCGATTCAACGGCGACTTCACTCTTGATGTCGTCGGCATCGGCAATGCCATCGTTGATGTGCTCGTTCAAACCGACGACGGATTCCTTGCCGCCCACTCCCTTGAAAAGGGCGGCATGGCCCTGATCGATGAAGAACAGGCGGAGCGCCTTTACAAAGCCAGTGGTCCAGGACAGGAAACCTCCGGTGGCTCAGCGGCGAACACCTTGGTGGGAATCGCAGAACTGGGCGGACGCGCCGGCTTTATTGGCCGGGTTCGCGATGACCAGCTTGGCCGCATCTTCAGCCACGACATCCAAGCCGTTGGCACACGCTTTGACACACCCGCGGCGACCCAGGGGGCCAGTACGGCCCGATGCCTGATCTACGTGACGCCCGACGCGGAACGCACCATGTGCACCTTCCTTGGCGCCTCCACACAACTGGAACCGGAGGATCTCGATCTCTCCATGGTGCGCGAGACCAAGGTTCTGTATCTCGAGGGGTATCTCTGGGATAGTCCTGCCGCCAAGCGAGCGTTCATCGCCGCAGCGGAGGCCTGCAAAGCCGCAGGAGGCCAGGTCGCCTTGTCACTGTCCGATGGCTTCTGCGTGGACCGGCATCGGGACAGCTTCCTCGACCTGGTGAATGGCCATGTCGACGTGCTGTTCGCCAATGAAGTGGAGATCAAAGCGCTGTACCAAACCGACGACTTCGAAACCGCCTTGGCACAGGTGACCGGTTGCTGTGCCGTCACCGCGATCACCCGTGGCGCAGCAGGGTCCGTGGTGCTTAGTGGTGACCAGCGCTGGATGATCGGGATCGCGACGCTTGGGGACCTCGTGGACACCACCGGAGCCGGTGATCTGTACGCCGGTGGCTTCCTGCACGCTTATACCCAGGGCGAATCACTGCAGCGCTGCGGCGAACTCGGTGCCCTGTGCGCCGGGCAGATCGTGACCCAGCTGGGAGCACGCTCCCAAGTGCCCCTTCGCGAGCTGGCCGTTCAGCCCATCAACTGAGCTGGGCAGCGGCCCAGACGCCGTAGGCGAGTGACGGCTGGACCGGCCAGGAGAGCCACTCCGGCACCTCATAGGGGTGGTGCGACAGCACCGCCTCCCGTAGGGCGTCCAGCCTCAGTTCGCTGGTTTTGAACAGCAATTGCACTTCCTCGTCGTGCCGCTGTTCACCGTTCCATGCGTAATGGGAGCACAGGGCCTGCGTGCTGACGCAGGCCGCCAGCTGATGCTGGAGCACATAGCCGACCAGAGCCTCCGCTTGGGCAGCGTCAGCCACCGTTGTCAAAGCCAGCATCAATGCATGAGGAGCCGTCATCGTTGAGGTGTTGGATCAGCTCCTCCAGATCTCGCACAACCGCCACACCCATCGGAGGGGCCGGACGACGCAGTAACCAAAGCTGAAGTCCAAGCTCAGCAGCCAGCCGCCGCCAAAGCCCTTCAATCAGTCCTCCGGACTCGCGGCAGATCACATCTGTAATTTCCCAGCGACGGCAGAGTGCGGCTTCGATCGTTCCCGGAGCCAGATCCGTTCGAGGATGCAGCACAGCCAAATGGTCAGGCGCCAGACCCACAGCCAGGGCCTGACGCACACCAACGTCAGAGGGCATCACCCGTGCGAACAGGCTGGCTCCTGCCGCCGCGGCCGCTGATGCGGTCTCAGCCAGATGGCGAGAACCCAGCGCCACGAACAAGCGATGTCCATCGAGACTCTGAAGGGCTAAAGCACTGGGCCCATCCAGCGGAATGACCGATTTGTCGGGTGCAGGAGCATCCCGCGATGCGGCAACCGCCCGTCGCTCAAAACGAAGCAACGGTTGGCCGTGGCGGCTGCACACCCGCTGCAACCCAGCACTGATCTGAACCGCAAACGGATGGGTGGCATCCACCACACAGACAGGATCCCTCTCAAGGACCTTCGCGATTGCAGCGTCGCCGTCTAGGGGCCCCTGATGCACTGCAGCGACAGCCAACTCGGCATAGGCCTTCGCGGCTGAGGCCGTCACAACGCTGACCTCCACTCTCCAGCCGACGGCGAGAAGTGCCGCTGCGATCTCGATCCCTTCAGCGGTACCGGCCAACAGCCAGATCCAGCCCTGGTCACGCGTGGCGTGGTCATTCCTGCCGTGGTGCATCAGGATGGCGCGGAGGAACGACTGGCGGCATGAATCACTGCGTGTTGGAAGTGGAGGTCATGGAGGCCCCCACCCTTCGCTACACCCAGGACAACCAGACGCCAATCGCTGAGATGGCCGTTCGTTTCGACGGTCTGCGCGCCGACGATCCGCCGGGCCAATTGAAGGTGGTGGGATGGGGCAACTTGGCTCAGGACCTGCAGAACCGCGTGCAGGTGGGTCAGAAGCTGATGATCGAAGGGCGTCTGCGGATGAACACCGTGCCGCGCCAGGACGGCATGAAGGAAAAACGGGCGGAATTCACTCTGTCGCGAATGCATCCGGTGGGTGGCGGAGCTGACCAAGCGGCCATGGCGCCGGCTCCCCAGCGCAGGGATGCCCCAGCAAGCCCTCGCCCCAAGACAAGCGAACCAGAACCGGCGAGCTGGAATGCCGCGCCCTTGGTGCCCGATACCGACGAGATCCCCTTCTGAGCTCACTGCAGTTTGGTCTCCTCATCCAGGTCCGTGACCCGGGTGAGCAGTTGTCCGAGTTCACGCTCAAGGGCAGCCAGATCGAACCGCAGCTCAGACCAGCGGCCGCCATCGATCTCCTGCAACAGCCAGGCGCGGTCGGCATCGAGTTGCCGAATCAGCTCCTGAAGGTCAGGGGACGAAGAGGCAGTCACAGGAGCTTCAACAGCACAACGTCCATCCTGATAGCCGGAACGCCAAAATGGCTGCCATGAAGGATCTGTTCTCCCCCGGAAGTCTGGTCACCGTTGCGGGCGGTGTTCTCACCGTGATTGGTGCCACGGCTTACGCCACTGGCAATGCCAATCTCAGCCTGCCCACGATTTTCTATGGCATCCCCATCCTGTTGGGTGGTCTCGCATTGAAGTCATCCGAGCTGCCTCCAGCGGCTCGAATCACTCCACCATCAGCATTCAAGGAGTTGCGCGAGCAGGCCCCAGAAGAATTAGCCAAGGTGGTGGGCGATGTGACCCGGTGGCGCTACGGACAGAAAGCCCACCTTGAGTCCTCCCTCGAAGCGTTGAAGCTCTGGGATGACGACACTCCGCCTCAGCTTGAAGAGATCGAAGAACTCAACGCCGAAGGCGGCTATGGATTGCGCATGCGGTTCAGCCTCGGGGCCATTCCGCTTCAGAGCTGGCAGGACAAACAAGACAGACTCGGGCGCTTCTTCGCCAAGGGGTTGCGCGCAGAACTGACGGACCTCGGCGACGGACGGATCGATCTCCAACTCCTTCCGTCCACAGACGGCTGATCGCAATGGCAAATGACGACGCCCTGAGGGTTTCAGTCCTGAGCGAGGCCCTGCCGTACATCCAGCGTTTCGCCGGTCGGCGGATTGTGATCAAGTACGGCGGTGCCGCGATGGCCCATGCCGAGCTGCGTGAGGCCGTGTTTCGCGATTTAGCCCTGCTGGCCTGCGTTGGGGTTCAACCGGTTGTGGTTCATGGGGGAGGGCCCGAAATCAACACCTGGCTGAAACGGCTCCAGATTCCAGCGGAATTCAAGGACGGTCTGCGCGTTACGGATGCCGACACCATGGATGTCGTGGAGATGGTGCTGGTCGGCCGTGTCAACAAGCAAATCGTCAACGGCCTCAATCAACTCGGAGCCAGAGCTGTCGGTCTCAGCGGCAGTGATGGTTCACTCGTCGAGGCTCGTCCCTGGGGGGATGGCAGCCATGGATTGGTTGGTGACGTGGCTCGCGTGAATCCTGATGTGCTCGAGCCTCTGCTCGAACGGGGTTACGTGCCAGTGATTTCGAGTGTTGCCGCCAGCACCGAGGGGCGATCCCACAACATCAATGCAGACACCGTCGCCGGGGAACTGGCCGCAGCCCTGGAGGCAGAAAAGTTGATCCTGTTAACGGATACCCCCGGGATTCTTCGCGACCGAGACGACCCCGAGACGTTGATTCGCAAGATCCGCCTCTCGGAAGCCCGCCAACTGATTCAGGATGGGGTCGTCGCTGGTGGTATGACGCCCAAGACCGAATGCTGCATCCGAGCCTTGGCGCAGGGTGTCGCAGCGGCCCACATTGTTGATGGACGGGTGCCCCACGCCCTCTTGCTGGAAGTCTTCACCGACGCTGGCATCGGGACCATGGTGGTGGGACGCGGCTGATCCGTGACTGACAAGCGGATTCCTCCAGACCTGAGCGAGGCGGAAGCCGCACTGGAGAGGGGCGATTACGGACAAACCCTGGCGATGCTGCATCCCCTTGCCAACGCCCATCCGCTTCCGGATCCCAGCGGAGCTCAGATCCGCCTCTTGATGATCACCGCCTGGATGGGGCAAGGCGATGAGGCCAGCGCCATCGCGACGTGTCGGTTGCTGAGCCGCTGCCAGCAACCGGAGATTCGCGCCCAGGCCAAACAGCTGCTGACCATCCTCGAATCACCCAGCCTGGAGCGTCCGGAACGTTGGTCCATGCGCCTTCCGGAGCTGAATGTATCGGCCACAGGAACTGGCGTGGTGTCGGGAGCCGCCAGGCGGCGGCGTTCACGCCGCCCGCCACCGCCACCACCGCCACCAACCGGCCCGACCCGCGGACCTGCACTCG
>JBMZMY010000021.1:0-26782 GCA_049619435.1 Synechococcus sp. | reverse complement strand
ATCAGCACGTCACCCGCACGATGAACAAGCTCCTACTCCCTGCACTCCTCGTCTTTTCTTCGACGCTTTCAGCTCACGCCGGCACGTGCCTGAGCTACGAAGCCGCTTACACCATTGAGAGGCGAATCGAACAAGGGTTGAGCTGGAACAATGCACTGCAAACAGTGATTGATGAAGAGTATTCCGATGGGTCAAAGCAATGCCTTCGATCCATTAAGCAAGAAATCCAGCAAACGCCCTACGCTTTCCCAAATGCTCATCAGGCTCTTTATAAACGAAGCCGGCGATAAGCAGCTTAAAGCGCTTTGCTAGATCGCCATTGAACAGGATGCTATTGGCCTGACCTGCTGATCAATGACCTGCCTAATCCCGCTGGTCGTACTCGCTGTGACCAAGATCACGGTCGCGTCTGACGCAGGTCATCCCATGGTCGATGGATTGCGGAGATGGTGTGGTCATCGGGGAACAACCCCAACACCAACCAACACTCCAGAGCGAACCATGACGACCACCACCACCGACTGCTTCGATACTGAACTCAGCCTGGATGAACTGAAAGCCATCACCGGTGGCGTGAAAGCAACGGTTCAGACCACCCAAGCCGCCAAAGCTCACAACACTGAGCTTGCCGCCACAGACGACGTGTTCGTTGGTTTCGGTGATCTCTACGGCATCTGAGCTCCGTAGTGAAGCAGCAGCAGTGCCTACTGCCCTACCCCCGTTACCTTCAACGAGAATGGAATAGAGGTCTGCAATCACAGTTATTTCTTTGGCGTGAGCGTCTGTTCCTCCAGCAACATATTGAACTGAAGCAGTTGTTCATCACTGAGCTGTTGTCGACTGTTGGCATTGAGGTGTTGCTTGAGAAAATCCCGGGCTTGATCTGACGACCACCCAAGTGCCTCGAGCATCTGATTGCCCTGGTCGAGAAGATCCGAACGCCGAATCGGGACAGGAGCCGAATCCGGCTGGGCACCCTCTGGCAACCCCTTGAGTTGTCTGAGAAAGGCCACAAGATCGCTGTAGCGGGTGAGGCGATGACGGCTGCCATGGCCAAATGCCCGTTCCAAATACACCCGTTCCAGATCCCGATCCCAACCGAGACGGCGTACTTCGAGGTCAATGGCAGCCAGCTCCTCGCTCCAGTCGTCGGGATCCGTCGGTGCTTCCGATGGCGGAGCCGGCTCAGCCAGCTCCGGTTGGACAGCCGGCTTGGGTTGAACAGCTGGTGCCGGTGAGGTTGCAGATGGCTTCTCGGGGGACCGTCTCACCGTGGCAGCTGCAACGGGTTCCGTCGCACTGGATTCAATGGAAGCTGCTGGTGAGTCAGCGGCTTGGACGACGGGATGAACCTGTTCACCGGGAAGTCGTGCACGGGCGCGATCTTCGGCGTCCTCGACTGATTCCGCTTCACCGAAGGCACTGGCGACCTCCTCGCCATTTCGCCATGCACTGGCACGCACCACGACACGTTTGGCATCGATATGGCAGAGCTCAACCCGGATTGGCATTCCCTTCAGTGCAGGCCTGCACTTTCTAGGCTGTCGGGATGGATCTCACTGCGCTTCCCTCCCTCTCCAATGTTTTTGATGGTGCAGATCAATGGGGGGAGATCCTGACGCTGCTGCCGGTTCTGGTGGTGCTTGAGGTGGTTTTGTCGGCCGATAACGCCGTCGCCCTTGCCGCCATCGCGCGCAGTGGGCAGCAACCGGAACAGGAACGCCTGGCCTTGAACATCGGCATTGGCCTGGCGTTGGTTCTCCGCCTCGGTCTGATTGTGGTTGCGCAGTGGGTTCTGCAGAACATCTGGGTGCAGCTACTCGCCGCCGCCTATCTGTTGTGGTTGTTCATTGACCATCTCGGCAGCCGCCAGAGCAATGGGGATGACGATGGTGTGGACGCCGCATCACCAGGCTCGCGGTCGTTGCTCAGCACCGTTGTTCTGCTCGCCTTCACCGATCTGGCTTTCTCCATCGACAGTGTGGCCGCTGCGGTCGCCGTCAGTGATCAGATTCTGCTGATCGGAACGGGAGCAATCATCGGCATCATTGCCCTGCGTTTCACGTCAGGCTTGTTCATTCGTTGGCTGGACATCTATCCCAGACTTGAAACTGCCGGATTCCTTGCCGTTGCCTTTGTCGCCCTGCGACTGATCATCCACGTGCTCTGGCCGCTGTTGAGCCAACCCGACTGGCTCACCCTTGTGGTGGTCGGCATTTTGTTCTGGTGGGGCTTGTCTCTGCGCGATGAGGTCGATCCCGCAGAACCAAATCATGTTGGTTGAACTGCGTCAGGCCGGCAGTGATGCCCTGCTGGATCGTGTCGACCTCGTCGACCCACCGCATCCCGGTCGCTGGGTGGAGCTCAAGGGCCGTTCCTTCCTGGTGATGCAGCGGCGTCATCGCTATGCCCTACGCAACGGTCGCTATCAAATTGCCTCCGTGGCGCTGATGGTGAAACCCCAACGCCAACCTGCTGACGCCACACGCTGGCGTCATGGATGGGTGATTGGCGACCCTGACTGCCGCTTCAATGCCCGGAGTCCCTTACTGCGGTGTGCCGTGTGGCCTGAGGGACCCTGTGACCAGTGCACACACCGCGAACCCCGAGGATGACCACCTCTTCCCAACAGTTGTGCGGTCGTGTGGTTGCCGGTCACGGTGTTGCGTCTGGACGTTCCAGCTCGTCTCCCTACCCCGCAGGCACCATTGCCCTCCAACGTCCGTTGTTCGCAGCGAGGGGACTGGACCTGTCGGACTGTTTTGCAGGCACGCTCAACGTGAGCTTTGCTCCACAGGAGCTGGTGTTGGCGAGCCCAGAGGTCACCTTTGAACGACTCGACTGGAGCGACCGCCATCCCCCGGAAACATTCTCGTTCTGGAAAATTGAGCTGCATCAGGGCGGAGCGCCCCCCTGCCCGGCCTGGATTTACAGGCCTCACCCGGAAACGAAGCAGCGCCACTGGCAACCACCGTCGATGGTGGAAGTGTTGGCACCCTTCCAGCCCGATCTCCAGGAAGGAAGCAACGTGTGTTTGCATGATCCTCAGCAGCGCCTCCGTCTGATCGACGGCACACGGTTACGCGCACGGCTGCTGGAATTTCTCAAGTTCCGGGTGCTGGCGTCCCAGTCGTCTTTCTTTACTGACACCTCCCAAACCGATCGACGTCGTTGGTTGCAGCAACTCCACCCGGAAGCTCTCCAGCTTCCCGATCATGATCTTGATCGGGTCTGGGCACAGGCGCGACAGCTCTACACCGAAGACTGACAACCTGAACGGTGCGTTCAGGACAGCCCGAGGCGCTGCCCCGACGCTGCAGCCAATTGCTGGACCAGGGCCTGGCCTTGGCTGCGAGCCTTCCCTTCCAGCTGTGCTTCACGAATCAGCACAGGACAACCAGCGCTGCTCACCACCACACCAACATCCTGGATCTGATCGAGGACCACACCGCCTGGGTGCCCACCGGTGGGCCATCGACCCACCAAGGCCTGCGCCTCAGGGGACAACTGCCGAGCAAGCCGCTCAATCAGCGGTTCGGTCGCTAGAACCTTCAAACGCTTGCCCTGCCAATGGGTCATCGCGCCTGGATAGAGGCCCATCACACGACGATGGATCTCCAGAGCGGACTGACTCCAATCCAAGAGGTAATCGGCTTTGGTGAGCATGCGGGCGTACGAGCTGTCCTCGCTTTGAGCACGCACGCCAAGCCTCTGGAGCCGCTGCTCGAGCGGGCCTTCACCAACTGCCTCGATGCGAGACATGGCGGCCACCATCAGCTCCGCAGTCAGCACGCTCAGGCGCTCAGCCAGCTGAGCCGCGTTCTCCAGCAAGCCGATCGAGAGGCGCTGTTCCAACAGCACAGGACCAGTGTCGAGCCCCTCTTCCATGGCCATGATGCCCACGCCCGTCTCTGCGTCACCATCCAGCAGGGACCATTGGATGGGCCCTGCGCCACGCCAACGGGGCAGCAGTGATCCATGGCCGTTCCAGCACCCCAGCGGTGGCTGCTCCAGTACAGACAGCGGCAGGATCTGACCGAACGCCACCACCACCGACAGATCAGCCCCCAGCGCAGCCAGGGCGTTCTGGCAGTCCAGATCGCGTTTGATCCGTTCTGGAGTGAAGACGGGAACACCCAACTCCAATGCGCGTTCCTTCACGGGAGACGGCATCAGTTGCTTGCCGCGACCACGCCGGCGATCGGGCTGGCTGACCACCCCGACGATGGAATGGCCCGCCGCATGCAGGGCAGACAGGGTGGGGACCGCGTAGCTCGGCGTTCCCCAGTACAGGATCTTCACGGTCGGTCGTGCTCAGGCTTCGCCAGTGATCGACAGACCATCCACCCAGACGTGGGGGCAGACACCACGGTGCGTGACCTCGGGATTGCCCTCGAGGTGAATGATGTTGTTCAAGAGGGTTCGGATGTCGCCGGCGACCGTCGCCGCTTCCACAGAAATACGCTCGCCACCTTTCACGAGCCAACCATCAAATGGCAGAGAGAAGGATCCCTGGGTTGCTTTCACACCAGCGTGCAGGGCAGAGAGGTCCTCGATTAACACAAAGGCGTCGTGCTCCGTGCGGTGATCCAGGCTGGTGCCACTCGTGGCACCAGGGGTTGTGGACACCTCGAACCAATCCGGACCCACAGAAACCTTGGCGCCAAGACCAGCATGGCCGGTGGGTTCAACACCAAAAGCCCGAGCTGTGGCTTCCGAGTGCAGGAAACTCGTGAGTTCACCGCCGTCGATCAACGACAGGCGACGGGTGGGTGTGCCCTCACCATCAAAGGCGGCGGCACTGACGTGACCGGGATGCAACCCGTTGTCGTGGAGTGACAGGAACGGAACAGCAATCCGTTCACCGATGGAGTCGCGGTTGCTCAGGCTCACGCCATCCAACACCGAACGCGCGTTGAACATGCTGCTGAAGGCACCCATCAACGAGAGGAACGCCTCGGGCGTGAAGCAGATCCGGTAGCTGCCCGTCTCAATCGGTTGATAGGCCAGATGGCTGACGGTTCGCTCAACGGCTTCGCTGATGCAACCCTCAACATCGAGCCCTTGACTCCCCAGCCCAAGACGAACGGCGCCACCGCTGCGGGGTTTGCGGCCATCCTGTTCAGCCCGGGCATACAAGTAAAGGCTGGCCTGGGTGCGTTCCATTTCACGAAGTGCACCGTCACTGTTCAGATACAGGCTCTGAGACAGGGATTCAGCAAGGCCGTTATAAGGAACGGTCTGAATCGCCTCATGGCGCGACAACAACTCGGCCTCGGCCTCACGCAGGGTTTTCAGCAGAGGAAGGATGCCTTGACGCTCTTGCAAAGGCCGATCCAGCTCCGGTAACGGAGCGGTGGCAAGAGGCGAAAACTGCGGCACATCGTTGGGATTGCCGAAGGCACTGGCCTGATGGGCGCCGATCAGGGCCTGCTCCAGGCCTTGATCAGAGAGATCGGTGGTGCTTGTGATTCCCACCAGTCCATCGCTGTTCCAGACGCGGACGGTGATGGAACTGCGTTGCGCCGCCTTCATCTGCTTGGCTTCGCCGCGATCCACCTGCACCGAGCAATCGTCACTGCAGGCGGCACCCAGGTCCCACTGCCGGATCCCTTCACGGGTGGCAAGGGACTGCAGCCGATCGCGCAGGGCACTGGCGTTGAGGGAGTTGTTGGACATCTCAGCGGCCCCCCACGGTGATCGAGTCCACCTTGATGTGAGGTTGGCCAACAGTGACGAACACACTGCCGCTCACAGAGCCACAGAAGCCTGCTGCCAATTCGAGGTCGTTGGCACACATCGAGATGCGAGGCATCACCTCCTTGGCGTCACCGATCAACGTGGCGCCTTTCACAGGTTTGGTGAGGGAACCGTTCTCGATCAGATACCCCTCCTCAACAGAAAAGTTGAACTGACCGGTGGGGCCGACGCTGCCGCCACCCATCGCCTTGCAGTAGAGACCGCGATCCACCGAACTGATCAATGCTTCAGGAGTATGCGGACCAGCATCGATGTAGGTATTGCGCATACGGCTCGCTGCTGCGAAAGCATGGCTTTGGCGTCGACCACTTCCAGTGCGTTTGTGACCGGTGCGGAGCTCGCCGGCACGATCACTAATGAAGCGTTTCAGCACACCGTTTTCAATCAAGACCGTGCGTTCGGGTGCCATCCCCTCGTCATCCATGGACAACGACCCAAAAGCACCACCGCTGAGACCTTCATCAATGGCCGTGACGGCCGGATGGGCGATCTCTTCGCCGATCTTGTCGGCGAATGGGGTGGTGCCTCGCTCGATCTGGGTTGTTTCCAGGAGGTGCCCGCAAGCCTCGTGGAAAATCACACCACCGAAACGATTGGCGAGAACCGCAGGCATCTGGCCGGCATCGACGTAATCAGCACGAAGCATGCGACCCGCGCTGTCGCAGACCTCAGAGGCACTGGCTTCGGTGTTCCAATTGCTCAGATCATCCGGGCGATCCGTGCTGCCATAGCGCCGGCCGACGCTGGAGCGATGGTCGCCATCAGCAGCCAACACCGACAATCCTGTGGATTGGTGCAGGCGAATATCGCGGGCAAAGGTGCCATCACTGGCCGCCACCATCACTTCCTGCCAATCGCGGGCATAGCTGCCGCGCCGAACCTGAAGGTGCTGACCCAGGCGCTCCAGGTGTGCCGTGCCTTTTAACAACGCCTCTCCGGCATCGGACATTGATGGGCAGCGCTCTAGCCAGGACTGTTTGCTCAGCCCGTGGTCTGTGAGGTCATTGAGACCATCGAACCCATGACTGCCAGACAGGCTCTCCGCTGTGAGGCCCAACATGGCGAGGGCCTGATCCAGGGCACGGGTCAGACCAGGTGCCGTCAGATCGTTCGTGCTGACAAAACCATCGCGCCCGTTGAGAAAAACACGCAACCCAGCCCCGCGAGCAAACGAGGGATTCACGCTTGTGATGATGTCTTGCTCTGCAAGCAAACCGAGGTGATCGGTCCGCTCCATGAAGACCTCAACAAGATCGGCCCCAGCTGAAGATCCACGATTGAGGAGAGTCTCAAGAAGATCTCTCCATTGATTGGAAAACGCGTCAGTCAAAAACACTCCTCAATCAGATGTGACGATGCAAATAATCAGCGGACTGCAGGCTGGTACTGACTGCTGTCGATCGGAGACATCAGGAATAGCTTGGCCATCTCGGCTCCGTTGCCAATCCAGAACGGCAGTTTGCGCAATACCTTCAGCGGAGCGATCGCGCCACTGGCATCAGCTGCATCAAGGGCCGCGTTGTTGTCCACAAGACGCTCGAGACGAGTCCAGAACTTGTCATTCTTGACATCCAGCACCACTGGGAAAACACGAGCGGAGGTCTCGTTGGTCTTCTCGATCACCATCCGGTCGTAGGTGCGGGCATCTAGCCCGAGCGCTTCGTAGAACTCCTTACGGGCCACATCGCGCACATACATCGTGGCGAAAACGGCCAGCAGGAAGAAGCGGCACCAGAGCTTCGCGATCGGGCCACGAACCGTATCCGGCTGAGCCTTCATCAAGGCGTCAAAGAAATCACCGTGGCGATTTTCGTCCTGACACCAGTTTTCAAAGAAGTTGAAAATCGGGAAGATCTTGCTGTCTGGATTCTTTTCCAGGTGACGGAAGATGGCGATGTAGCGCCAGTAGCCAATCTTCTCGGAGAGGTAGGTGGCGTAGAAGATGAACTTCGGCTTGAAGAAGGTGTAGTCCTTATTAGCGGTCAGAAAACCAAGGTCGAGCTGCATGCCGAAATCGCTCATCGCCTTGTTGAGGAAGCCGGCATGACGCGCCTCATCACGGGCCATGTGGGCGAAGCATTCAGCAAGCAGGGGATTTTTCTGCTTGATCCGACGGCTCAGTTCTTTGTACAGAAGGAATCCGGAGAATTCCGACGTGCAGCTCTGCTCGAGGAACTCGACGAAGACCTTGCGGGTTTCAGGATCGAGCTTGTCGGCAGCGCCATCAAATTCGTCGTTGCGGACGAAGTGATGGCGGTTGTAATCCTTGCGGAACTCTTCGCAGATGGCTTCCAACTCAGCTTCGTTGGGTCGAAGGTCCATGGCAGCCATGGCTTCGAAATCAGTCGTGTAGAAGCGTGGCGTCAGGATCGTGTCCTTGACAGGCTCCTTGATGGCAACTGCACTGTTGGCAGTCTGATCGGCCACGGCTGTAGGGGGGACCATCAGTTCCGAGTCTCGCGGTGACGCCAATGTAGGCGGCGTCAGCCTTCAGCTGAGATCTTTGTTGCTGTTGGGATCAGTTCCCGCCCAACCACTTCTGCCCATTCAGCCGTTGGAGAAGTCGCGAGACCAGCAATGCCAGGGACATGCGCTTCTCATCGATCAGAAACGACTCGAGCAAGGTGGGCTCACTGCCGGGATCAGCCAGAGCGATCAGTTTGCTGCTGTTGATGTTCTCCGATGCAAAGCACACCCAGAAGCGGCGACCGCCCGGAAGTTCACCGATCACCATCGGGCAGTTGCCACCAACCACGGGGCGTTCCGCTTCAATACGCTCGAGACGCTCGGCTGTGATGCCGTGCTCAGCCAGTTGTTTGGCAACGGCGGGCACGAACAGGCTGTCGATGAATTCCGGAAATGGCTTGTCCTCCGGCTTGGGCGGTTTCGGCTTGGCAGCTGGTGTCTCGCTCACCGGACTCGAATGGCTGCGGGAACTGTAAGCAGACCAGGGCCTTGATCACCAGTCTTGGTCGGGATCGTCTCCCCACTGATCACCGGGCTCGGAAGCGGCAGTCGCCGTGGAGCTCACCGGGGGTGGCTTCGGTTGGTCCGAGGAAGACTGGGCCGCTGCTGGGCGTTGCACAACGCGATAGGCCACAGCCACGGTCGGGGCCGGGTCCCTGATGTCGCGTTCCGGCATGGGCTGGCGCGAATCCGGAGTCCAGGCGACCCTCTCCGCTGGAGTGTCGCGGACATCGTTGGCGTTCATCCCTGGCCTCACGCTGCCGGGATGAAAACGTTGGGTGCGTCGAAGATTTGGTCCGGACGACCGCAGCAGCAGAGCACCGCCGACGCTCAATCCAGTGCCGGTGAGTGATGCGATGGCTGTCCAGACACCAATCGGCAACGCCGGGCTGGTCCACAGCAACAGGTTGAGCCGTTGCGGGCGGCGTTCCTGCAGAGCAGAGAGCAGCAGAACCGCCAGCAACGGAGCCAGGCATGGGATCAACAGCAGCCGCTGAAGCCGATTCATGCAATAGGCCCCGTCCAACGCCGCAGGGGGGCCAGGTCGTCCTCCAGACCGTCAAACAGTCGCACCACCAGGAAATCGACCATCTCGTCGAGGGATTGCGGTTGGGAATACCAGGCGGGAATCGGTGCGGCGATCGTGGCGCCGGCTTCCGCCAATGCCGTGAGATTGCGGAGGTGAATCAGGTTGAACGGCATTTCGCGGGGGGCGATCACCAAGGGACGACGCTCCTTGAGATGCACATCAGCACAACGCTCAATCAAGTCCATGGCAATGCCGGCATTGATCCGTCCAACCGTTCCCATGCTGCAGGGAACAATCACCATCGCTTTGGTGCGGTAACTACCGCTGGCGATCGAAGCAGCCTGATCGTTCCAGCGATGACACTGCAAGTGGCCAGTCCTGACCTGCAAGCGATCACGCCAGAAGCGTTCCTGCTGTTCGGGCTCAACGGGAACGGACAGCCCCTGTTCAGCACGGAAGACCTCATGGGCCCCACGACTCAGCACCAGGTGAACCGAGCGATCCCGTTCGAGCAGCCGCAGCAGAGCCCGTTCAGCGAGGGGTTGCGCTGACGCTCCCGTGACAGCAAGGACGTAGGGATGCATTTCAGTCGACGCTCACTGTGACGGGCAGCGGCGCCTGGTAATCATCCGTTGAGCCAGCCTCCTCATCACTCTGGGGTTGGCTGAGCACGTCCAGATCGATCTGGTTGCGCAGGACATCCACTTTGGTCACACGCACGGTGACCGGATCACCCAGCTGGTAAACCCGACGGTTCTTGCGCCCCACGAGACGGTTCTGACGGGAGCGGTACTCGTACCAGTCATCACTGAGTGAACTGACGTGTACCAGGCCCTCCACCTGGGAAGGAGGAATCTCAACGAAGAACCCGTAGCTCTGCACACCACTGATGCATCCTTCGATTTCGGTATGGAGCAAGGGCTCAGCAAACCTGGCCTGAACCATGGAAATCAGGTCGCGATGCAGCTCCTGGGCCTGGCGATGACGACCGTTCAACCGTTGGCTGATGCGCTCGTTGCTCAGCGCCATGAGTTTGTCGCTGGCCGATGAACTGAACAACCCCCAACTGAGCTGGGATTCCGTTCCCTTCAGGCCAAGGTTCAACCGTTCCTTCTGGCGAACACTCGGGCGATCTTTTCCGTCCTGAAGAAGTGAGACCAGAACCTGCTGGTTGATCAGATCCGTGGCGTGCAGCGTGGCGCAACACCAAGGAAGCAATCCCGGGGTGGAGTCCGGGCTGGATGGATCCAGCTCTGCAGCGTCATCCGCCGAGTCCTCCTCGGACAGATTGGCCTTGAGCACCTCAATCGTCGGTTCTGGGAGAGCTTGACTGAGCTGTTGCTCCAAGACCCGACGTTGCGGTGCATCGGTGAATGCCGTCAGGAGTTCGCTGGCCGAAGGACTCCCCTCATCATCGAGTTCAAGCGGAAGCTCCAGGGCAATCGCCGTTTTAGCCACATCATTCAGGGTCGACGCATCCGGCTCACCCGCGGAAATCATCAAACCGGGAAGGTTGAAGGCCTGGGCATGTCGCCCCCAGGCGAGATCTGCCGCACGCAACAACGGTTGCAACCAGGCCTGTGGGTCGATGGGATGGATGGCATCGAACCAACGCTGACGGCGACCGGATGGATCGGTCCAAATCAGATCACCGAGCTCATCGATCGGCGGCAAACCAAGATCCAGCTGAATGACGCCGTTGCGACGATCCCGCTCCTGGAGCGTGCGTGCACAGAACTGCAACGTCTCCAGCTGAGGCAGGTGATCCTTCATGGCCTTCAATGCCGCCGGAACCGTTCTGGATTTGGGCTTGCGGTTCGCCAGGGCTTCCAGATGGGCGGAGTTGATCTCCGCCACCGGCTGAATCGTGCTGAGCATGAACTCCCAGTCGACGAGCTCGCCGTCGGCATCGAGATCCAAACGAACGCTGACAGCCTCTGCGGTGGATCCAGGTGTGAAGGCTGACGCCTTGGCCAGAGCCGGGGACAGCAGAGGCTGCCAGCTTTGGCCCAGACAGAGCGCCTCACCCCGTTCCTTCAACCACTGGTCAACAGCGCTGCCCACCCCGAGTCGCTCAGCCACAGCTGGTGCATGCACCCAAAGACGGGAGCCTCCGGCATGGGGCAGCACGTGAACAGCCGGCAGTGCAGGGGCACCATCGCCCTGCCAACTGCGCAGCAACACACAGGGTTGATCGGTCAGATCGGTGCGCCCCTTGGCTCCAGGAGTCTTGGCTGCAGCACGGGGTTGCGGCGCCGGCTGGTGGAAGCCTGCCTTGGTCAGCAGCAGATCACGATCAGCTTCGGGCCCACCGTTCAGGGGCAGCTGGCGGGCCACATGGCCCACAGCCGGGAACTGAGCCACTGGATAACGATCCAGCTGCACTTCAACCACCGAGGTGACCGGAGCGTCCTGGACGTATTGGGCGGCGTCCTCCGGCAACTGGATGCTGGCGAGCAGCCGATCATCCAAGGGAATCGCGACCAGCTGGTCGTCCTGGCGCTCCACCTGACCAAGCAAGGAGGTGGTGGATCGCTCGAGAATGCACTGCACCCCGCCTTCGGGAGAGCGACGACGCCCGCCTTCGCGCGTCACCCGAACCAACACGCGATCACCATTCCAAGCGTGATTGAGTTGGTGATCACGGATATAAATGTCATCGCCGCCGTCGTCACGAATGGCGAAACAGAACCCTTTGCTGCTGCAACGCAAGCGCGCTTCGATCAGATCCTCCTGATCCACCCGCAGCACACCGGCAGATTCATCACGTTCAATGATCTGCAGGCGTGCCAAAGCATCCAGCGCCAGCTCCAAGCTTTGCTTGTCGGCCTTGTTGGTGAGTTTCAGTGCTTTGGCCAGGGTTGCCGGCTCGACCGGTGTATCGGTGTTGAGCTGATCGATCAGATCGGCAACGTTGAATTTCATCGGGGCAGACGGTGAAACCGACCTCCAAGGTCGGGGGAGAGGGGTGACAGAGCGACACGACGGACGCAGCGGAAATCGTGCTGAGCACTCGACACCCCCACAACTTTAGGAGTCAACGCGTGAGCGTTCAGTCCGAGGGGGCTTCACCGGGGTCAGACCCCGCAGGATCCTGTGCCATCAGAGGCCATAGCAAGCGCCCGCCAATCACCAGA
Source organism: Synechococcus sp. (assembly GCA_049619435.1). Lineage (GTDB taxonomy): Bacteria > Cyanobacteriota > Cyanobacteriia > PCC-6307 > Cyanobiaceae > Parasynechococcus. Next base: position 14,389 of record JBMZMY010000021.1, on the reverse strand, counting down.
AAACCCACAGATGCAATCAGCTGGAGCAGGTCGGTGCGGATGAAATTGGCAACCGATCCCCCGGCCAGGGCACCGATCAAGCTGGCCAGCACCAGGGCTGAAGACGACCCAAGGAACACCGCCAGCGGGCGATTGGAGGTGCCGCTCAACGCCACCGTGGCCAGTTGTGTTTTGTCGCCGAGTTCCGCCAGGAAGACCGTCAAAAAGGTTGAGAGCAGCAGAGGGATATCCATGGATCAGGCACCAACGGGAGAGTGCAGCAGGGACTGACAGGCCTGAACGCCCAACCACAGCCCCAGTCCGACCATGAGCACCCCTGCCATCAGCTCCAGACGCTCCGGTGACAGAACCTGGGACAGCCAGCGCCCCACCAGAACGCCGACCAAACTCGAGGCGATCAATGCCGTGGCCGCTCCAACGAACACCAGCCAGGGGGAACCGGACTGGGCGGAGAGCAACAGGGTGGCCAGCTGCGTTTTATCGCCCAGTTCTGCCACAAACACCGTGGTGAAGGTGCTGAGCAGAACCGTGGTGAAGGCAGGACGCTGGTCAGCGCCGGTTTCGGTCATCAGTGCGTGCCGCCCTGGCGGATCGAACGATTGAACTTACGCATGACACCACTGCGACCGCCGTAGTTCGATCGGATCTGTTGCTGGCAGCAGGCGATGGCAAAGGGATCGAAGTCGTCCTCGGCCACATCGAATAATGCGCCCAGAGCACTCACCCGGCAGAAAAGAGGACGGTCTTCATAGATCCGACATCGGCGGCCACCGCTGTCGTAGTGAATGCACCATCCGTCCTCACCAACCATGGAGAGGTACTGCTGCTGTTGTTCAGGGGTTAGAGCATCCAGTGCTTCCTGGCGTTCCTCCGGACAGAGCCGGCAACAAGCCCCGCAATGCTGGATGCACTGCCACTTGTAATCCTTAGAACTCATGACTGATGCTGTGACAAGCCGTCACAGTGCTTGGGTGCGGTGATCCAGCAGGGTTGGCAAGGCTCGTAGCCTGACCGACAATTCCAACTTGAGCAGCGCTTTTCACCCATGGGCATCGACTTCCACCTGATCGCCAACTTCGCCGCCCTCGCGCTGATCACTCTGGCTGGCCCTGCTGTGATCTTCATCCTCTTCTACCGCCGGGGCGCCCTCTGATCAGAGGCCTCACGACTTGGTTTAGGGGGTCAACCCCAGTCCAAGTCGTGCCTGTTCGACCAAATGAATCACCGCGGGGTGGAGAAGCCGTTGATCGCCCGCCCCGGATTCGTTTGGGACGGCGAGTGTTTCGCCCTCCTGATTGCTGAGTGTCAGCTCACCAGCAGACGCACGGGAGGCGACGTAGTGCTTGTCCCCATAGCGGAGGCCGATGCGGCTGCTGTGATGACGGATCGCTTTGACATCCAGTTGGAGGCGTCGTTCTCCCTTCCAGCTGTTTTCTGTGATCCGGTAGGCCAGATCACAGCGTTCGGGAACCGGCTGGGTGGGATCCCAACGCCAGGAGATGCCTCGTCGCTGGACAGATCCCTGCTGCACCACCAGCGACAGATGACCCCCGGTCACGATCCGTGATTGAAGGACTTCACAATCCCGGGACCAAAACAGCGGGGTGGGATGTCCAATGCCAAACGGTTCCAACCGTTTGAGTTGGGTCCAAAACTTCCAGTTGATCTGCTCGAGGTTCAACAAGGCATCCGGGGCCACCGGAACACCATCGCCCTGGGTGGCCAGCCACGCCATGGCAAGAGCGTTGAGCTGCTCATGCAACGCGCTGACCTTGCTCGCCTCCACAGTGAATCCCCCAGCCGCCGGGTGACCGCCAAACCGCTCGAGGTGGTTGGCGCAGGCCTGCAGAGCCTGATCGACGGCAAATCCCGCCGGCGCCCGCACCGACGCTCGCAGGCGACCGTTGCCTTCTCCAGCGAGCAGGGCTGTCGGACGATGAAATCGATCCATCAACCGCGCAGCAACGATGCCAATCACCCCGTGATGCCAATGGCCTTGGGCCAGCAACAGAAACGGGGGAAGGTCTCCTGGATCGGCTTCTACCAACGCCGTCGCCTCCGCTTCGATGGCGTCGCAGAGTTCACGCCGCTGGCGGTTGAAGTCATCACACTGGCGGGCCAGGGCCATCGCGTCGGTGGGATCCGTTGCGGTGAGCAGATCAACAACCAGCTCTGGATCGCCCAGGCGGCCTACGGCATTGATCCGCGGCGCTAACTGAAACCCGATGTCGTCAGCGCTCAGGGGTTGATCTCCGAGACCGGCCAGTCGCTGCAGCGCTTGAACACCAGCGCATGGGCTGCGGTGCAGCGTCTTGAGTCCATCGATCAACCAGCGGCGATTGGCCCCGAGCAACGGCGCCATGTCGGCCACCGTGCCGATGCAGAACAGATCCCGGGCGGCAAGGATCGCGTCAGGCTGCTCCAGGCGTTCAGCCAAGGCATGGGCGACGACAAACGCCAGTCCCACACCTGCAAGACCTCGATAGGGCGATCCATCCGGCGTGGTCTGGGGATGGATCAACGCCGTCATCGGGGCCGGGTGCGACGGAATGGCGTGATGGTCGGTGACGATCACCTCAAGGCCGAGACGGTCGGCGCAGGTCAGGGCTTCGTCGGCCGCAACGCCGTTGTCGACGGTGACCAGCACACGAATGCCCTGATCATTCAGCGTCTCGACCATGCCGCGGTTCAGGCCATATCCGTCCTCCATCCGGGAGGGAATCGCTGGAACGGGCTTGGCTCCCAACGCCGACAAGGCCCGCAACAGCAACGCCGTACTGGTCATGCCGTCGGCGTCGTAATCACCACAGATCGCCACGGCTTCCCCGAGGCGACAGCTGCGTTCCAGGCGCACCAGAGCCTTGTCCAGATCAGGGAAATGGCTCGCGGGGTCGGGAAGATCCACCGGATTCAGCATGGCCTCCGCCGCTGGCTCCGTGGTGAAGCCCCTGCGCTGAAGCAGACAGCGCAACGCCAGCGGTAAGTCCAACCCAGGCAAGGGTTCTGACCCGACCACAGGCGGCAGAGACCAGCTCCAGCGTCGGGTGGAAACAGACACCAGAGCTCAAACCGAGAACGTTGCATCAGCATGGTGCCCGGTCTGGCCGCTGGAGGCGGGATGGCGATGCTGAACGTCGTGTTCTGGGATGTGGACGGCACCCTCGCGGATACGGAAATGGATGGCCATCGGCCCGCCTTCAACCAAGCCTTCAAGGAGCTGGGGCTTCCCTTTCACTGGGATCGTGAGGAATACGCCCAACGTCTGGAGATTCCTGGCGGTCTGCGACGCGTGCAACAGGCTTGCCTCGAAGTCGGTCAACCGATCAGCGCATCCCAGCTCGAGCAACTGCGCGATTGCAAACGCCGTCATTACAGCGAGCGGGTGGCCTCTGGCCATGTCGGATGGCGACCGGGCGTTCGCCGCATCCTTGCCGAGCTGGCTAGCGCTGGCATCGCCAACTGGATCGTCACCTCCAGTGGCCGTGCCTCGGTGTCAGCCCTACTCGAGGCCAACACCGATGCGACGAGCTTGTTCAGCGGCATCGTCACCGCGGACGATGTGGATCGGGGAAAACCAGCCCCTGATCTCTATCAACTGGCGATGGATCGCGCTGTGGTCCCCCCGGATCAGGCGCTGGCCATCGAAGACTCCCTGGCCGGTCTGGATTCAGCCCGTGGGGCAGGCTTGGCGTGTCTGTTGACGCCATCCCCTTGGGAAGCAGCTCTGCCCGCGCGGTTTGGCGATGCCATTGCTGTGGTGGATCAGCTCGGGGACCCCGGTCAGCCCACCACCGTGATCAGCGGACCGGCTTGCATCGAAGGCTCAGTGACGGTGAAGTACCTCCAAGAGCTGCTCGGGGGCTGAACTCAAATGCCATCACGGCAACGCACCCGGCTCGCTGCGGTGGAACGCACGCTGGCTGAACAATGGAGCCCATTGCTGCAAGGGCCCTGGGGGTCCAGGGCCTGGACGCTGCTCGCGATCCTCGGTGGCTTTTTCATGGCCAGCAACCTGCTCGAGCATGTCGGTGAATGGCTTGGCATTCGCACCCTGAGTGCCCTGGCTCTCCTCGTGATCTGCGAACTGATGGTGCGTGCCCGCGACCGGGTCCACCAACAGCCGCTGCCCTTGCCCTGGCAATGCTTGGACCTGTTCCGTCTTGGGTTGATCTACGGGGTTGTGTTGGAGGCCTTCAAAGTTGGCTCCTGAGATGCTCCCCAACACACCGCCACTCGAGGGACTACCCGAGTTCATTCGTGCCATGACCGGCATGGAGCTGCTCCCGTGGCAGCAGCACTGGCTGGATCGCCACGGTGACAGCCTGGCGGTGAATCAGTGGGCTCCCGGGACGACACCCGATTGGCATTGGTGTCTGGGTCTTCCGATGCTGAGTCGAGCGGAACGATCGATCCAGCGCTGCGAGCGTTTGCTGATCGGTCTCAATGCATTGCCTGGCTGTGGCAAAACAACATTCGGACGATGGCTGGTTGCAGCGGCTGATCAGCTGGGCCTGGCAATCGCGGTGATTTCAATCGACGATTTCTATCTCCCCGCCGAAGAGATGGACCAGGCCATGGCAGGTAATCCCTGGGGCGTTCCCCGCGCCCTACCTGGAAGCCATGACATCGACTTGATGGTGGATTGTCTGGCCCGTTGGAAACGGGGTGACGCCGTCACACTGCCTCAGTTCGATAAGGCTCTCCGCGGCGGGCGCGGTGATCGCAGCGGCTCGATCCACTGCAATGCCGATGTGTTGCTTGTTGAGGGCTGGTTTCTCGGCTGTTCCCCCTTGAACGACGGTGAGGAGCTCAGCGAAGGCAGTGGGCATCTGCACCAACCCTTGTTGCCCGATGAGCTGCGCTACCGGCAGATTGTGCAAACGGAGCTGAAGCGGTACAAACCGGTCTGGGCGCAGATCGACACGCTTTGGCAGCTGGCCGCGTCGGATTTCAATGCACCGGAGCAGTGGAAGCGTCAGCAGGAACAAACCATGCAGAACGAACGGGGGATCGCCCTCTCTTCCGCTGCTGTCACAGGGTTCATTCGAATGATTCAGTCCGCCATCCCCGCAACCTCGTTCGCGTTGGGTCAGGCCTCAGTCGTGATTGAGCTGGACCCGGATCGACGCTTTCAGCGGATCCGGGTCCAAGGTGATCAGGATTCGCTCTCGTCTGTCTCGCTGACGGGGTACACAAAGCCCTGAGCCCGACCGCTCAGCACAGACTTGCCGATGGACATGGCACGCTCAGCAGCAACGGCAGCTTTGGCCTTCCAGGTGGCGTGGCGTTGGTTGCGCTTTGCCTTGGATGTTTTCTTCTTCGGTACGGCCATTGAGGCTGAGTGAGTTCCAAACAGGGATCATCTCGCCTGGGGTTCCCTTGCGTCAAATCGCTAGCCTTGATTCAGATCGGTTTTGTTGTGAGTTCAGGTTCAAGCCACTCTGCGGAGTCCACTCAGCCCAAACCGTTGTTTCGTGCTTTCAACCAGCCGAAACCGCCTGACTATTCGACGTTGCTCGAACAGATCAATGCCGGAAAGGTCGAATCCCTTGAGTTGATTCCCAGCCGGCGTGAAGTTCGCGTGACCTATCCGGATGGCAAGAACGTTCAGGTGCCGGTGTTCGCCAATGATCAGCAAATCCTGAGGAGTGCTGAAGCCTCTGGGACCCCCCTGACTGTGAAGGACACCCGTGGCGATGACGCCATGGCCGGACTGGTCGGGAACCTCGCCTTGATCCTGCTGTTGATCGTGGGACTGTCCTTTTTGCTGCGGCGGTCGGCGTCTGTGGCGAACCGCGCCTTTGGCTTTGCGCGCAGTCAGCCCCGCGTCAAATCCCAGGACGATCTCTCCATCCGCTTTGAGGATGTGGCTGGCATCAACGATGCCAAACAGGAACTCGAGGAAGTGGTCACCTTCCTCAAACAACCCGAAGCGTTCATTCGTCTCGGCGCCCGCATTCCCAAGGGGGTGTTGCTGATCGGACCACCTGGCACCGGCAAAACGCTGCTCGCCCGTGCCATCGCTGGCGAAGCGGGGGTGCCGTTCTTTTCAATTTCAGCATCTGAATTTGTTGAACTGTTCGTCGGTGTTGGTGCCAGTCGTGTCCGCGATCTGTTCAAGCAGGCCAAAGAGAAAGCCCCTTGCATCGTTTTCATTGACGAGATCGATGCAGTAGGCCGGCAACGGGGGGCGGGCATCGGCGGTGGCAATGACGAACGCGAGCAGACCTTGAACCAGCTGCTCACCGAAATGGATGGCTTTGCCGAGAACTCGGGGGTGATTCTGCTGGCGGCCACCAACCGCGTCGATGTTCTCGATGCTGCGCTCACGCGCCCGGGTCGGTTTGACCGCCGCATCCAGGTTGGTCTTCCAGATCGGCAAGGGCGCTGTGACATCCTCTCGGTGCATGCGCGGACCAGGCCGTTAGCGGAGGAGGTGTCGCTCAATGACTGGGCTCAACGCACCCCAGGCTTTTCCGGCGCTGACCTCGCCAACCTTCTCAATGAAGCAGCGATCCTCACGGCGCGCCAAGGGGATTCAGCGATCAAGGATGAGCACATCGAGTCCGCCCTAGAGCGCATCACGATGGGCCTGGCCGCTGCTCCACTGCAGGACAGTGCACAAAAGCGCCTGATCGCATATCACGAAATCGGCCATGCCCTGGTGGCGGCTTTGCTCCCGGAAGCCGACCGGGTGGACAAGGTGACCCTGCTGCCACGCAGCGGAGGTGTGGGTGGATTTACACGCCTTTGGCCTGATGAGGAGGTCCTGGATTCAGGACTGATCACCAAGGCACGGTTGCGAGCTCGCTTGGTGGTTGCCCTAGGTGGGCGCGCGGCGGAGCTCGTGGTGTTTGGAGCTCAGGAGATCACCCAGGGAGCCTCTGGTGATCTGCAGATGGTCTCTCAACTGGCACGCGAAATGGTGACCCGTTTCGGCTTCTCCAAACTTGGCCCTGTGGCGTTGGAAGGTGGTGATCAGGACGTGTTCCTCGGTCGGGACTGGTTGAGCCGAAGTCCGGGTTATGCCCAGGCCACAGGCCGGGAGATCGATCAACAAGTTCAGACCATGGCCCAACAATCCCTGGACCAAGCTGTCGCGCTGCTTGGTGAGCGACGCGAGGTAATGGATCGCCTGGTGGATGCCCTGATTGAGGAAGAGACCCTGGATGGTCCCCGCTTCCTTGCGTTGGCTGGATTGACATGATCCGACTGCTGCTCCTGCTGCCGGTCGTGCTTGTTCTGGCTCGCATGACTGTGGAGTGGCTGTGGTTCGGACAGTTCGGCTGGCAGGACGTTCTGTTGACGCGTTGGGCGCTGCAGGCCACAGCGGGGTGTTCAGCCATCGCTGTGGCCTGGGGCGTGCAGCAGTGGCGACGTCCCTGGCTGGTGAGCCCCACGATGCCGTCAGCGCCAGCGACGCCGATCCGCTCACTCCGGGGCTGGCGATTCACCGCAGCACTCGGTTTGAGCAGTCTTGGCCAGGCCGCCAGCACCATCCTGCTGCTGCTGCTGGCGTTGCAGGCGATCCAAGGCGGGTCCATGGCGTGGCATTGGAGTCCCGCCCTTGGGGCCCTGACCTTGCTGGCCTTGATCCTGAGGCGGCTTCGTCCCTGGTTGTGGCGCAGTTCAGCCGCTGCCGCAGTGGTGGTGACGGCACGGTCATGGTCGATCTGGGCGCAGGCGTTGAGCATCCCCGATGCGGGTCTGCACGATCCCGTTCTCGATGCGGATCTCAGCTTTGCTTTGGGACGGTTTGCAGGACTTCGCCTGCTTCTGGGTCTGGCGTTGCTCGTCGAGACCTCGGCGTTGTGTTCCGTTCTGAACGAACGGCTGATGCGCGCACCGGCTCTATCGAATTGGCAGGTTGACCTCACTGCCGATGAACACCGCCGGCTGCGGCAAGGTGCGGCCGCGGTGTTGTTCAGCGGTGCTTTATGGGTCTGGTTGCTCCGCCACCAGGTGCTCTGGAGTCAGCATGGAATCGTCGCCGGTGCGGGTTGGCTTCAGGTCAATTTGACCCTGCCCCTGCGATTGGTGCTTGCTCTGGTCTTGCTGATCCTGAGTGTGGCGGTCGGGGTTGGGCAGCCGCGATGGCTGGTGCGTCAATTTCCGAGCGTGATTGGGGTGGGTCTGGCTCTGCTGTTGTGTGTGGACGGTGTGCTGGCTCCGATGGCCCGCTGGCTGGTTGTCAATCCCCAGGAACTCAGCCTTGAATCACCCTTCATCGCGCAGGCCATTCAGTCCACGCGCCAAGCCTTTCAACTGGATGCCATTCAACGAAAGACCTTTGTTCCTGCCTCCAGGCTCACCACTGAGGATTTGAACCTGGGGGCCAGCACCCTGGACAACGTTCGTCTGTGGGACAGCGCACCCCTGCTGGAAACCAATCGACAGTTGCAGCAACTCCGGGTGTATTACCGGTTTAACCATGCGGTGGTCGATCGTTATCCGTTGCGTCCGGATCAGCAAACATCGCAACAAGTGATCCTGTCGGCACGGGAACTTGATCAATCCCGGTTGCCCCGTCGGTCCAAAACATGGCTCAACAGACATTTTGTCTTTACCCATGGCTATGGATTCACCTTGAGTCCGGTGAATGCGAAAGCAGAGGATGGATTGCCGGCTTATTTCATCAGTGACCTTGGCTCCGACATCCGCATCGAAGGCAACGATGCGTTAGCCATCCGTCGGGATGATGTTCTCAACGCCGTGCCGGCAGATCGCGCCTCGTTGTATTTCGGAATGCTCCCGGCTCCTTATGCCATCACTGGAGCAGGGGTGGACGAATTTGATTATCCCGATGGGGATGAAAATGTCTTCAGTCGCTATGACGGTGGGGCTGGAATCCAGCTTCAATCCCCCTGGCACCGACTGGCAGCAGCCCTTTATCTGCATGAGCCTCGGCTGCTCACCACGCAATCGATCTCCTCGGACTCTCGCCTTCTGATCAGGCGTGAGCTGCGTCAGCGGATCAAAGCCATCGCCCCCTTCCTTGATCTGCGTGGAGATCCTTATTTGGTTTCTGTGCCGATTGAGCCGGGAACACCTGGCTACCAAAGCAACCAGAACCAATACTGGATTGTTGAGGGCTACACCCACGCAACCACCTATCCCTACAGCGCAGCAGCAGGCGAAAAAGATGACGATCGGTACCTGCGAAATGCTGTAAAGATCGTTGTTGATGCCTATAACGGATCGATTCACTTTTACGTGAACGAACCGAATGATCCCTTGATCCAGGGATGGATCCGACTCTTCCCATCCTTGTTTGAGTCTATTGAAAGCATGCCCGCCGTATTGCGCGGGCATTTGCGGGTTCCTGAGGAATTGTTCAATATTCAGGTTCGTCAATTACAGCGTTATCACGTCACCGATCCCCGCAGCTTTTACAGCGGAGATGATGTATGGGAAGTGCCGATGGAAATGTATGGGCGGGAACAGGTTCCCGTTGTTCCGTACCACGTCAGTGCGCAGGTTGATGATAACGAGTCGTCTGAATTTCTCTTATTGCAGCCATTAACTCCTCAAGCACGGCCGAATTTGAACGCCTGGTTGGCCGCACGCAACGATGGCGATCACTACGGCGAATTGCTTCAGTATGAATTCCCCCGTGATCAACCGATCCTCGGCCCAGAACAAGTGCAGGCCCTGATCAATCAGGACCCAGACATAAGTCAACGTTTCGGACTATGGGATCGAGGCGGGTCTGAAGTCGTCCAAGGCAACTTGCTGGTTCTACCCATCGGACAAAGTCTGCTGTATGTGGAACCGGTGTATCTCCGAGCGAGCAAAGGTGGGCTGCCCTCTCTGCAGCGGATCGTCGTTAGTGATGGCCAGCGCATTGCCATGGCAGAAACCTTGCCCCTGGCGATCGCAGAACTCAAACAAAAAACCCCGCCTGAACAGGTCAGGCGGGGTTGAGCTCAAGGGGTATCGGTTAAACCGATCGCGCTGAATCAGCCAATGGCGGAGAAATATTCCTTGGAGCCAACGGGATCGGGCTTCATGGTCTTCTCACCAGGAGTCCAGTTCGCAGGGCACACCTCGTCGGGGTTGGACTGCACGTACTGGAAGGCCTGAAGCACGCGAAGGGTCTCATCAACGTTGCGACCCACAGGCAGGTTGTTGATGGTGGAGTGCATGATCACACCATCGGGATCGATGATGAACAGACCACGCAAGGCAACGCCTTCGGCGTCATCCAGAACGTTGTAAGCCGTGGCAATTTCCTTCTTCAGGTCGGCAACCAGGGGATAGGCGATGTCACCCAGACCACCCTCGTTGCGCGGAGTCTGAATCCAGGACAGGTGGCTGAACTGGCTGTCGACAGAGACGCCGAGCACCTCGGTGTTCTTGCTGGAGAAGTCTGCGTAGCGATCGCTGAACGCAGTGATCTCGGTCGGGCAGACAAACGTGAAGTCCAGCGGATAGAAGAACAAGACCACATACTTGCCGCGGTACTGCGACAGTGTGATCTCCTTGAACTCCTGATCAACCACGGCGGTGGCTGTGAAATCAGGGGCCTGCTGGCCAACGCGGAGGCAGCCGTTCGCTGTCATGTTGTGGATGTAATGGGAAACAACAGGCAAATTCAGGCGACTTCAGCAAAGTCGGACCGACTACCAGTTTCACGTATCAATTTATCACGCTTGACGCCTTGTCGCCGAAATACAATGCTTCGAGAAGCGCGACAACATGAGTTGGGATCCTGGCCTGCTGAGGAAATACAGCGCCACTGGTCATTTCAGGCTGTTGAATCAGCTTCGTGGTGATCTGAAGAAAAAACCCCTGGATCGTGATCCAGCCACAGGCTTGTTGAAGATGCCTGGCTCCGGCAGGGGACAACGCTCGGCGCGACGGTCCGAGTCGTTCCGTCAGGAGTCCGTTCGAACAGACCCCAATCGCGCGGACAGCCCTCGTGTGGACACGGTGCGCCACGTTGTTGCGGACACAGAACGTGTCACCGATCACCAGCCTCCCTTGGTCGAATTGGCACCGCTGTCCGTTGAACAGCCGACCTCATTCAGAGATCGTCTGAATGCGATTGAGATGCGCTGAAAAGACAAAAAAAGACAGTGAATTCATCACTGTCTTAAAACAAGATGGCTCGGGGGAGACTTGAACTCCCGACCTTGGGGTTATGAATCCCACGCTCTAACCAGCTGAGCTACCGAGCCGTGTTTGGCAACATTTTAAACGATCGAGGGACCCCGATCTTCAGGCGTTGCGCTTGGGGAGTTTGGTCAATGGATTGACTGCAGCACCACCCGAACGGCGAATCTCGAAATGGAGATGAGGACCCGTACTGCGTCCGGTACTGCCCATCAGAGAAATCTTCATTCCGCGAGCCACAACCTGGCCTTTGTTGACAAGCAACCGGCTGTTGTGGGCGTACCGCGTGGAATCCCCGTCGCTGTGGGCGATCTCCACCAGATAGCCGTAGGCACCGCTCCATCCTGCATAGGTCACCACACCCTGGCGGGCGGCATGAATCGGAGTCCCGGTGTTGTTGGCAATGTCGATGCCTTTGTGCATGCGACCCCAACGCCAGCCGTAACCCGACGTAAAGACTCCTTTGGTGGGCCACATGTAGCTGTCACTCAGCGTGGGGGTCTGGTGGGTCCGCACCGGTGCGTAGTCAGGAGTGTTTGGCCAAGCCGCACCACCACTGGTCACGGGACGGATGGCCAACAGGGCTTGACCCGGAGCAGCTTCGGCAACACGAACAACACGACCCACGGTCAGGTCAGCAACCTCAAGACCGGGGTTGAACGTTTTCAACTGCTCAAGGGTGACGTTGTGTCGCGACAAAAACGACGCCAACGAATCACCGCGCTGAATGGTGGCAATCTCGTTGGGTTCCAGCTTCAGCGGCGGAGGAACCGGAGGCAACGGAGCCATCACAGCCTGAGCAACCTCAACGGGCTGATTGATCTCGGGCAGCGCAGGCAGGGGAGGAAGAACGACTTGTTTCCGGCTATCTGCATGGCCAGGGATCGCAGACCACATCCCTGCTGCAAGCAGAGGAGTGGCAATGGAAACCAGGGTGAGCTGGGACCGCATGGATGACAGACGGAGAGCGTTCGGACTGAAGAACCTTCAATCAGAACTGGCCGACGGTAACGAGCGGAACATGCCGATGCAAGGCCTCGTAGTGCAGTCCGGCAATCACCACAGATTGAGTTGAACGCCGGCGGTGTAGGTCACCAGAGCGGTGGCCACCGACAGATTCAGGCTGCGGACGCCGCCCTGACCATCGTCATCGGCCGAGCCCGGCATCGGAATCGTGACGATCTGATCACAGCGCTCACGCACCGACTGAGGCAGTCCGGTGTCTTCCCGACCGAACAGAAGGACATCTCCGGCTTCGAAGGTCATTGTCTTGAGGTCCGTGCCGCCCCAACGACTGCAGCCGATCAGTCGGCGCTTGGCCGGCAACACCGCCAGCATCTGTTCAAGAGTGGGGTGACAGCGCACGTCCACGTGCTCCCAGTAATCCAGGCCCGCCCGCTTGAGGCTGCGGTCATCAATGCTGAATCCCAACGGCTCAATCAACTCCAGAGGCAGCTGAAACGCAGCGCAGGTTCTGGCGATGTTGCCGGTATTCGGCGGGATCCTGGGCTCAAACAAAGCCACCCGAAGCGGCGATGGTGTGGCGCGATCGCTCATGGCACCGGTTGACCCAGCTGATGGAGATTGATCGCTCTACCTTGAACCACCAACCAGCTGTCATCTGCCTCAGCCGTCAGGCGTTGCCCCAGCTGGCCGAGACGATCGCGAAACAGGCCGCCGATTGCCGTAGGAGGCACGACGCCCCAACCGGTTTCCTCCACGACGAGCACTCGGGTCTGTGCCATCGACGCCAGGGATGCACTGAGGTCATCACAGGATTGGTGCCAGTTGCGTTCGGATTGATCGAGATGGGATGCCACGAAGCCACCCAAGGCATCAATCAGCACTGCCCCATCACCCCCAGCGGTGCTTAGACCTCTGAGTACCGCGCTCAGATCCGGTCCGGACTCCACCAGGGACCAATGGGATGGACGACGCTCGCGATGACGGCGGATGCGCTCTTGCCACCCGGCATCCTCTGGTCGCGACGGGGAGGTGGCGACGTAGGTGACAAGGCGATAGCGAGAGACCAGCGATTCAGCCCAACGGCTCTTGCCACTGCGACTGGGACCGCTGACCATGATGAATTTGGCCTGGGGCTGGCCTGGATCAACCTCCACCATTCATCCCCTTCAACGTGGCCACGGAGGATGGTGACACCCGGTTGAGATAGCGGAAAATCCAATACTTAAAGATTGTCGCCAAAATCACAGGGAAGGTGGCGATGAACATCAAGATGAAATTCTGGTGTGGGGGAATTCCAAAGTGATCCGCAATACTTTCGAGCAACACGGCCCAACCCTCAGGGCTGTGATACCCAACAAAGATGTCAGTAAACAGGATGATGCCAAAGGCTTTTGCGGAATCGCTGAGGCCATAGACAACTTCATCAAGAAAACCGCGCAGCACCCTTAATTCGTCGCGACTGACCAGACAAACAATCACAAACGACAGCAGGGCAACCAGATCGGCAATGACATTCTTGATCGCATGCAAGCTTTCAACAGATGCTTCTTCCTTCAGCTCAATCGCCTTGAATTGAAGACGTTCTCTTAACTCTTCAGGGGAAGGTAGATCTTCACCACGCACCAAGGCATCAAACTCCAGCTCAGCTTTGTACACCCTCAATTGCTCAACAGCCTTGAACTCCAAATTGGGTTTGGCGTAGTTCAATAACGGAATATCCTGAGAGAAGCGATCCACCACAGGTGCAATCAGATAGGTCCGCGACATTTGTTGCATCAGCAGCGGAACCAACACCAGAAGCAATAAAATTCTTAGCGAGATCAGTGTTGAATCCCGGCGGCGTCGAAATCCAGCAACGAGTGTTTCTTCAGACGTCGGATCGAGTTGACGGCGCACTGAATCGAAGACACCCAACAACGACCGGGGCAATGGATCAGGCGATCGGGTCAGGCTGGGTTGGGAGCTTTGTCGGGTCGGCGCGTAGCGATTGACGACGGTTTCGATCAGTTGGAACTGCCGCAGTTCCTGTAGGTCAAGCTCAGATCGTGTGGGTCGAATGTTCTCCCGGGCTGATCGGCAGATCCCCAGAGCTGTCCGAAAACGCCTGAGGATTGCGGCCTGAACTGACCTGGGGACCGAAAGCTCCAGTTCAGGGCGAATCGGCCGATCGTTGTAATACTCGAGCTCAAGGCTCTGGATCAGCAGAGCAGCCTCGTAGCCCCGTTCCAGCTCACTGGACAGGTCAGACGACTGATTGTTGGAAAACAAGCCGATCCAGTTGCGACCAGACATCAACAGTGAGCGCAGC
>JBMZMY010000020.1:0-27299 GCA_049619435.1 Synechococcus sp. | reverse complement strand
CGAATGTCGTCGATGCCGTGGCGCACCATGCAGAAGCGCTCCACACCCAGGCCAGCTGCAAAACCGCTGTAGCGCTCCGGATCCAGGCCCAACCCCTCAAGCACCGCCGGGTCGACCATGCCGCAGCCCATCACCTCCAGCCAGCGGCCACGCCACTGCACATCCACCTCCGCTGACGGCTCCGTAAACGGGAAGTAGCTGGCCCGGAAGCGCACCGGCAGATCCCCGAAGAAGGCCTTCAGGAAGGCCATCACCGTGCCGCGCAGGTGGCTGAAGTCGAGCCCTTCATCAATCGCCAGCACTTCCACCTGGTGGAACACCGGTGAGTGGGTGGCATCAACAGCATCACGGCGATACACCCGACCGGGAGCCACGATGCGAACCGGCGGGGGATTCTGCTCCAGGTGGCGGATCTGCACTGGCGAGGTGTGCGTGCGCAGCAGCAGATCCTTCTGCAGATAAAAGGTGTCCTGCATGTCCCGAGCCGGGTGGTCTTCGGGAATGTTCAGAGCCGTGAAGTTGTAATGGTCCTGCTCCACCTCAGGCCCTTCGGCAACGCTGTAACCCAGGCCCAGGAAGAGGTCGACGATCTCTTCGGTGGTGGTGATCAGGGGATGGCGGTGGCCCATAGGGGTTCCCGATGCGGGGGCCGTCACATCAAGGGTTTCATTGGCGATCCGTTCGGCCATCGCCGCTTGCTTCACCGCTTGCAGGCGCTCGGCCAGCAGGGTCTGAACCTGAGTTTTCAGCACGTTGGCCCGTTGACCCACGATCGGCCGATCGGCACCAGGCAACTTGCCCATGGCACCGAGAACCCCGGAAATTTGTCCCTTCTTGCCCAGCAATCCAACCCGCAACTGTTCCAGCGCCTGGGCATCCACCGCCTCAGCAATCTCTGCTGCTGCCTGTTGCTCCAAGGCATCAAGCTGGTCGGTGAGCTGCTGCAGGGTGACTGTTGCGCTCACTGGGTTGATGCGGGGGCAGCTGACTGTAAGCAGCCGTCCCGCTTAGGTTCCCAGCACTACCCATGAGGCCATGGCTCCGCTGCGGATCGTGATCAGCAATGACGACGGGGTGTTCGCCGATGGCATCCGCACCCTGGCCGCCGCCGCGGCCACCCGGGGCCATGACGTCACGGTGGTCTGTCCCGACCAGGAACGCTCAGCGACAGGACATGGCCTCACCCTGCAGACGCCGATCCGCGCTGAACGCGCCGACGAGTTGTTTGTCCCTGGCGTCAAAGCCTGGGCCTGCAGTGGCACCCCAGCGGATTGCATGAAGCTGGCCCTCAATGAACTGCTGCCAGAACCGCCGGATCTGGTCTTATCCGGCATCAAC
The DNA here is from genome assembly GCA_049619435.1 of Synechococcus sp. Taxonomy (GTDB): domain Bacteria; phylum Cyanobacteriota; class Cyanobacteriia; order PCC-6307; family Cyanobiaceae; genus Parasynechococcus. The sequence goes on along the minus strand of JBMZMY010000020.1, from coordinate 25,961 downwards.
CACGGGCCCAACCTGGGAACCGACGTGTTCTGCTCAGGAACCGTTGCCGCTGCCATGGAAGGAACCCTGGAGGGGTTGCCTGCTCTGGCGGTGAGCAGCGCCTGCTTCCAATGGCGTCACTTCCAGGCCGCTGCAGATCTGGCCCTTGATGTGGCGGAGACCACACTCCAACAGGACTGGCAGGAGAATCTGCTGCTCAACCTGAACATCCCTCCTTGCCAGAAAGAGGAGATGGGCCCCCTGCGTTGGACCCGGCTGTCGGTCCGCCGCTACGACGAACAATTCAGCCGACGGGAGGACCCCAGAGGTCGCGCCTACTACTGGCTGGCCGGAGAGGCGGTGCATGACCTCGAATCCGCCGGTGAAGGCCCCCGCGACTGGCCCAGTGATGTGGCACAGATCCACCGGAATTGCCCATCACTGACGCCGATCCAACCCGACCTGTTCTGGCGCGGTCCACTCAAAGATCTCCCCAACCTGCCCACGCCCTGAATCAACTGGTGCGGTACACCCGCTGCAGCAACCAGAGCGAGAGGATTAATCCGATCAGATGGGCAAACAACACCTGGGTGTTGCTCAGCACCGAGAGGATTTCCAGTGAGGTGATCGGCAGGTTGTCAGCCGTCCCCCGACCGATCACAGCAACACCCTGCGTCTGCATCGACGCCTGGATGAACAGCGGACCCACCAAGGCCTGATACCCGACTGCGGCCAGTACCAGCCCAAGCAGATCGGCGATCAGCCCTCGTTTGATCAGCCGTGAGGTCTCGCCGCGGGTGGGGCGAGCGGCACTGTTCAGAGCCCGGCCGTTTCTCACAATCAACCAGCCATGCCAAAGGCTGTACAGCAGCACGAAAAAAGCGAGGGTCGTCAAGGAAATCCCGGGGCCGAGTCCCACGGCTCGTTCAGCGTTGCGGGCCAGGCTGCCGCCGATGGCGGTGAACAGCAGCACGCCCAACACCACCACCCCCAGCACCACCTGGATCCAGAAGCGAATCCAGCCCATCCGACGCAACCCGGCGGACAGCAACTGAAAATCAAAGCGGTCAGGCATGCACGGGGCGGAACGCGGTCGTTCAAACTTGCCACCTGACCGCGCACCCTGCACAGCCTCTTGATTCCCCTCTGTTCCCCTGAGGAGGCCCAACGGCCAACGGCGCTGGCGCTGGGGAGTTTTGACGGGTTGCACATCGGCCACCGCACCGTGATCCGCCATGCCGTGGCCTCCGGCCTTGGTGTACCGACGGTGGTGAGCTTCTGGCCCCATCCCCGTGAGGTGTTGTTCGGGGAGTCACGGCTGCGACTCGATCTGCCGGAGGACAAGCTGAGCCTGCTGGAGCCCCTGGGCGTGCAGCAGCTCGTGCTCGTCCCTTTCACCCGCCAGTTGGCGGCCCTCAGCGCCGAGGCCTTCGTGCGCTCGATCCTGCTCGACACGCTGCAGGCCCGTCACATCGCCGTTGGAGCCAATTTCCGCTTCGGGAACAATCGCGCGGGGGATACACACCTGCTGCAAACGATCGCCGGCGATGCAGGAGTGAGCGTGGATGTGGTCAATATCGTCGAGGACGCTCAGGGGCGGATGAGCAGCAGCCGTATCCGCGCCGCGCTGGAAGAGGCCGATCTCGCCCTGGTGGCCGACCTGCTGGGGCGGCCCTATCGCTTTCAAGGCAGCGTGGTCCATGGCCGTGGCCTCGGCCGCAAGCTCGGCTGGCCGACAGCCAATCTGGAGGTCGATGGCCGTAAGTGCCTCCCTGCACTGGGGGTCTATGCCGCCTGGGCCTGGATCAAAGGGCAGTCCACTGCGATGGCTGCGGTGATGAATCTCGGACCACAACCCACGGTGGATCCCACCGCACCATCCGCGGTGGAGGTGCATCTGCTTGATCGCACAATCCAGCTCGAGGGTCAGCAACTGCTGGTGGAACCCGTTCAACGCCTCAGGGGTCAACAGAAATTCGACGGGCTTGAGCAACTCAGTGCCCAGATCGCGCGGGATGCCCAGACGGCGAAAGACCGACTTGCCCTGGATGGACCGGGGACCGATGCTTCAACCGCCGATCGCTAGGCCGCCGATGGATACGCGCTGAGAAGACCCCAAACGATGAAGCCGCCGATGCCTCCGAGCAACACGATGCCCCAAACCAGAACATGCATCGTGCTTTCGGAACCACCGTTCTCCATGAACCCGGACAATACGAGTCACTTCAGAGTGCCATGGATCTGAATCAAGGGGGTGGTGAACTGGATTCCAGGGTGGCCCGATTGCTGGACGCCAACCTGGATCGCGCTCGGGAAGGCCTGCGCGTCATCGAGGACTGGTGCCGTTTCGGTCTTGATCGCGAAGACCTGGTGATCCCCTTGAAAGATTGGCGCCAGCGTCTGGGGGCGCTGCACCTCGAGGAGTACAAACAGGCGCGCTCGACCGCAACCGACCGCGGTGCGGGGCTGGAGCATCCGGTGCAACTGGACCGCCACCGTCCGGACCAGGTGGTGGCTGCGAATGCTGCTCGGGTGCAGGAAGCCCTGCGGGTGCTCGAGGAATTTGCACGCAACCACACCCCGGCCCTGGCTCAAACCGCCGCCGACATTCGCTACGGCCTCTACGACCTGGAGGTCAACTGCCTGAACGCCACCCGCAGCGATCGGCGTCGAGCACGCCTAAAGGATGCGCGCTTGTGTCTGCTCACCTGCCCCTCAAGGCAGTTGATCCCAACGGTGGAGCAGGCGCTCCGCCATGGCGTGGAGATGGTGCAATACCGCGAGAAACGTGCCGACGACCGCCAGCAACTCCAGGACGCCAGGGCACTCGCCAAGCTCTGCCGGCGCTACGGGGCACTGTTCATCGTCAATGACCGGATCGACATCGCCCTTGCCGTGGATGCCGATGGCGTTCACCTCGGCCAGGAAGACATGCCAACGGATGCCGCGCGGCGCCTGATCGGCCCGGACCGTTTGCTGGGACGCAGCACCCACACCCTGGATCAGGTTCAGCAGGCCGACAGCGAAGACTGCGACTACCTGGGACTAGGGCCGGTGTTCTCCACCGACGTGAAGCCCGATAAAGCACCGATCGAGCTGACGATGCTGGACCGCGCCGCCCAGATCAGCCAACGGCCGATTTTTGCCATCGGTGGCATCAACAGCACCACCCTCCCCCTGCTGCTGGAACACCGCTGCCGTCGCATCGCCGTGATCGGCGCAATCATGAATGCCGACGATCCAGCAGAAGCCACTCAGGCCTTGCTGCAGTCGCTTTCAAGCCCCAACATCTGATCTCAACGACATCGCCATGGCCTTGGAGCTCACCGTGAACGGTGCCCCCCACAGCATTGACCATCCGGCCGATGGAGCGCCGCTGATTGAGGTGCTGAAGACCCTCGGCTACAACCCGAGCCTCGTCGTCGTGGAACACAACGGCTTGATCGCTCCGAGAAGCCAGTGGACGGAACCCAAGGTCCACAGTGGCGACAATCTCGAAGTCGTCACCATTGTTGGAGGCGGTTCCTAGATTCTGGCCAGTTTGAACTCCGCCGAGGTCGTGATGAAGTCCCTCCGGCACACCCCCTGGTTACGCCGCCTGCTGGCTGCTGCGGTCCTGCCTGTGATCCTGGCCGGATTGCTGCTGATTCCAGCCCAGCCCGCCGATGCCGCCCGAGGCGGACGGGTCGGCGGAGGCTCATTCCGCGCACCGACCATGCCCCGCAGCGGTGGCGGTTACCGCGGAGGGGGAAGTTATCGCGGCGGTGGCGGCTATGGCGGTGGCTTCGGGTTTCCCTTTCTGATTCCCTTCGGTTTCTTTGGTGGAGGCGGTCTGTTTGGACTGCTGATCCTGATGGCCGTGGCCGGTGTGGTGGTGAATGCCCTGCGGGGCGATGGAGGTCAAGCCATCGGAGCTGGAGGGGGGGCGATGGTCCCTCCAACCCCCAGAAAAGTGAATCTGATCCAGGTGCAACTGGGTCTTTTGGCGGGCGCCAAGGCTCTGCAGGACGATCTGCGCGCCATGGCCGCCGCCGCTGACACCGCCAGCGCCACCGGCCTGCAGCGGGTGCTGCAGGAAACAACCTTGGCCATGCTTCGGCAGCCGGATCTCTGGGTCTACGCGAACCTCGAAAGCGGCGAAGTCCCCTTCGATTCCGCTGAATCCACGTTCAACCGACTTTCGATGAGTGAGCGCAGCAAGCTGGATGCTGAGCTCACCACCAACGTCTCCGGCAACCGTGGGAGCAGCAGCGCTCAGGCTGGCTCCGGTGATGCCGACGCCACCAGTGAGTACATCGTTGTCACCCTGTTGGTGGCCTCAACGGCCAAAGCCAAGTTGCGCGGGGCCGACACTGGCGAGGAGCTCCGCGAGAGCTTGCGCATCCTGGGTTCAACGTCGTCGTCGGAGCTGATGGCCCTCGAGGTGATCTGGCAACCGGAAGGCCGTGGCGACGTGCTCAGTGCCGATGAACTGATTACGGCCTACCCGAACCTGCAGCACCTCTGAAGGCTTCAGAATCTCTTCAGCTGGCAGGCCGTCTTCAGTGCTGCCAGCTGAGAAGAAATTCCTAGCCTGAGCCTTGAATGTTGAACCGCGTTGGCCCCGGATCCCCGTTTGATGACTTGGAACGACAACGGTGAGCTGTCCGGGTCCGATCGTCAGGCCTTGATCGAGGCATTGCAGCGCCATGAAATCGATCGCATCGGAGACGAGCTGCTCCGTTGGGATCAGGGCAATAGCGACAGGGCCAGCTAAGAGCGCAGAATCCGCAAGGCAGCCATGGCGGCGCCGTAGCCGTTGTCGATGTTGACCACCGTCAGACCAGGAGCACAGCTGGCCAGCATTCCGTCGAGGGCACACCGCCCCCCTTCGCTGACGCCATAGCCCACCGACACCGGCACACCGATGACGGGCTGGGGAACCAGCCCGGCCAACACCGTTGGCAGAGCTCCCTCCATCCCGGCGCAGGCAATCAGCACTCTGGCGTCCGCAAGGCGTGGCAACACATCCAGCAGCCGGTGCAAGCCGGCAACTCCAACATCCATCAGACCCTGCACCGCCACACCGTGCCACTGCAAGGCGAGGCTGATTTCCGCGACAACCGGGGCATCGCTGGTTCCTCCGGAGAGCACAGCCACCGGCGCTGAGGCTGCGTTCGGAACAGGGCAGTCGCCGTAGGTCAGGCAACGCGCCACCGGGTGGTACGCAACAGCGGGAAGCTGGGCCTGCACAGCTGCGGCCTTGGCAGGCTCCACCCGCGTCACCAGGCCGAGTTCTCCCGCCTGTTGAAACCCCCGCAGCACGCCAGCAATTTGGTCGGCCGACTTGTGCTCGCCCCAGACGGCCTCGACCATGCCCAGACGCTGTCGCCGCTGCAGATCAAGACGGGCGTCATTCATGGCCATGCATCACCCTGCAACCGTTGGAGCTGCAATTCACCTTCAGCCAACAGCGGGAACGGTGATGGGGCGGCGTCATCGAGACCAAGCTCGGCTTTAACCAGGGACTCAAAGGACGCCTGAACCCGTGCCACCTCCTGAACAGAGATGGACTTCCACTGGCTTCGGCTGGCCCAGCGGATCAACAGCACGCCCTCCTCACGCTGCGGATCCCAATAAAGGTCACGCCCGAGAAATCCGGTTTGAGCCTCCAGCCAGGGCTGCCAGGTGGAGCGTTCCCCATCGAGCCAGACCTCCCGGTGCGCAGCGGGGACGCGCAAGCGCAGCTGTTCAACGACATCGGTCGCAGCCATCACGGGAGTCGCCACTGCCAGCACGATGGCGAAAACGAAGACCAAAACGAGGGCCAGACGGCGGATCATTGCCGTGTCAGCAGGGCGACGGCCTGACAACTAATGCCCTCTTCGCGTCCCTCCGGGCCCAATTGTTCGTTGGTGGTGGCTTTGACACCCACGCATTCAGCATCCACACCCACCCGCGCAGCGATGTTGGAGCGCATGGCTTCGATATGGGGTTTGAGTTTGGGCCGTTCAGCAATCACCACAGCATCGAGATTGGTGACCGTCCAGCCACGCTCCTGGACCAAAGCCACCACCTGTTCCAGCAGCGCGAGGCTATCGGCTCCCTTCCACTGGGGATCGGTGGGCGGAAAATATTTGCCGATATCTCCCAAGGACAGGGCACCCAGCAGGGCATCCATGACGGCATGCACCAGCACATCGGCATCGCTGTGGCCATCGAGGCCGAGGCCGGCAGGGTGCTCGAGGGTGACCCCTCCCAGAATCAGAGGCCGACCGGGTACCAGGCGGTGGATGTCGTAGCCATTGCCAATGCGCAGCTGCATCAAGGCCTGAGTCTCTGCATCCATTGTTCCGGTTTGACGCTGCCAAAGCCGGAACAGATCCGGGCGGCGTTGCGCCGTGCGTTCCTCCCGCTGGGCCTGACGCCAGGCATCGATCGCCGCATGATCGCCACTGCGGAGGACCGCCGGCACCGACATTCCCTGAAACTCAGCCGGGCGGGTGTAGTGCGGATGCTCCAGGAGGGCTGTGCTGTGGCTTTCCTCCACCAGAGATTCAGGGGTGCCCACCGTCCCGGGCAGCAGACGCACCACCCCATTGATCACCGTCATCGCCGGTAGTTCCCCACCGGTCAGAACGAAGTCGCCACAGGACACCTCTTCATCACAGAGCGTCCGGATGCGCTCATCGAACCCCTCGTAGTGACCACACAACAACACCAGCTGGTCGTAGTCGGTGGCCCAGCGCTGCAGATCGGCTTGGCGCAGGGGCTGTCCCTGCGGCGACATCATCAGCACCCGGCAGCGGGGTTGGCGCGGAATCGCCTCCATGGCGGCGAATACGGGTTCCGGCTTGAGCACCATGCCGGCCCCTCCGCCATAGGGAATGTCATCCACCTTGCGGTAGCGATCCGTTGCGAAGTCGCGGGGGTTATGACAATGCAGCTCGGCACGTCCTGCCGAAAATGCTCGACCAATCACCCCCAGCTCCAGCAATGGGCTGAATGCCTGCGGCGCCAGGCTCACCACATCAAGGCGGAACGGAGCCATCGCGCCTAGGCCGACGCCTTGGACACCCGGCGGATGTCCGTGCAAAAGCTGCCCTGCACAGGGTGTCCAGCGGCATCAACGGCAGTGGTGCTGCGCAAACGCAGGTTGGGTCTCGTGAACCAGATCCGCTCCTGCACCTCCAGGCCATCGGATTGCTGCAGGGTGAGCTCGACACTGCCATCGGGCCAGAAGCGCCAGAGCCCCCGCTGCGATTGAGAACCGGCCTCAACAGTCAAACCACCGTCGCGATCGAACACCAATGCTGTGGTTGCACCACCGGGCGCCTCCACCGACAACCGCCCCAGCTCCCCTTGCTCGGCTGGCGCAGAACGGACCATCACCGTTCCACGCTCACTGCTGTGCCAATCGTCATCACCGGCGGTGGAGAGTTCAAAACCGCTGCGCAAACTCATCCACTCCCCGGAACACAGGGAGAGAAACGCTGCTGGATCAGCGGGCGGAAATGTTGGATCGCTCATGGGGCCCATTCTCTCAGCCAGGTTCACCAGCTGAGAGGCAGGAAGGGATAGGGCCGATTCCAGCCGTAGAGCGCCAACCGTTCGCGCCCAGGTCGTGCAGCACCACGGCGATGGAACCCGAACACATCGGCAAGCACCAGGGTGTTGGCGTCACAAGCCAACGACACCGGCGCGGGCAGATCCAGCGCGGCAAGATCCTGCTCCTGGATCCGAAACGATCCTGAGCTGTCGGGCGGACGGCGGTGAAGGATGGCCGCATTGGCCTTGGCCTGCTCCCAGCTCAAACGCGACCGAGTCAGCCGGTGGCTTCCGGGCACGTATTCAAAGGGGCCGTCATCGGGAGCGACGGGGCGCAGAAAGAACCAGAACTTGATCGCCCGAAAAAACGTATCCCGATGCAGATCTTTCTGCAGATCAGGCGTCTCGGATTCTTCGCCATGCCTGGTGAGGTACAGCTCCAACTTGCGCGGATTCATCGGCAAGCCGATCACCTCCCGGCACAGCGCGCTCAGACGTTGGTCATGGCAGAACTGCTGCGCACGGGGAAAGGCTGGGCCGTCGAGGCTCAGAAACCGATTGAGCGTGCCGCCATCAAAGCGATCAAATCCCCCTGAAAAAGGTTGTTTGGGTAGGAATCCCTCCCGCTGATTGTGCGGAAGAGGGTGACGCAAGGCCGCGGTTGCGACGGCCGTCTCGGCCTCCTCTCGCAAGGCCTCGAAGTCGACCGCTGGAAGCACGTTCTCCAGAACGACATAGCCATCCCGGCGCAGCCCGAGCACAGCCTCATCGACCGGTGTTGTCTCAGGACGAAGCCCACGGCGCCAACGCCGGAGGGCTTCAGCGAGCAGCAGTCGTCGACGATGCAGCTGCCATCGACGGTTCAGCACCGGATGGCCCACCCAAGGGTCGCGAAAGCTCTTCGTTCGACTCAGCAGGGACAGCATTGCCGGAGGCTACGACCCCTCGACACGCTCCCACCAGCGCCGATGCTCTCAGCAATCGACGCTTTTCCGCCGACCGATCCGCACCATTTGTGAGCGCAAAGGACAGGCCAACGCATGAATCGGTCGATGGGATCCATCCTCAATTAACGTCCCCATCGGCTGGGCATTAGCGCTGTCGTATTTCATGAACAAAGGACGATCAACGACGTTCTAGACATCGAGGCGACGCTCAGTCGATAGGTGAATCAACTGATTCAGCCGTGTTTCAGCCCCAGGATGGGCAAGTGCTGACAAACACAGGCTTTAAAACGTCAAATCAGAGCAGGAATGCCAGCCGATGGACGACACGAACGCACAAACACATCCCCTCTACGCCATCGATCGCGATGACGTGGATGCCTTGCTGGGACATCAGGGAGATCCAGGGCCCGAACAACTGACCACAGCCGCGAGGCTGGTGATGCGCTACGGCGATTTCCCTGGTGCAGACGACATCAAAGAAGATCTGCAGAAAGCCGTGCAGGGATGGGGATTGAACCGGGACACCCTGAACCAACGCTGCCGTGAAATCTGGTCGAGTGGTTGGAGACCAGGCCAACAGATTGGTGGGGACGTGGGCTCGGGAGCAGACGTGGATGATCGAGACAGCTGATCAACCCATGGGTTGACCAGCTCAACGCACCACGCCACCGGAGCGCAGCATCACCCCCTCCTCATGGTTGGAGGGCTCGTGTGCCAGCAGCTCTCCGTAGCGAGAGCTGAGCGGGCAATAGCGACTGAACGACGGCTGATTGAGCTCGTAGAAAGCAAATTGCTCGGCCTTGGCCAGGCAACAGGCCACACCGCAGCCTCGGCTCATATAACGCGGACAAATCATGTCGATCCGGCGAGTTCACTCAGCGTCGACCCGGAACCTGGACTTGATCTGAGTGACCACTGAGAACAGGAACAGAACTGGCTCAATCGAGTAGGCCGGCGTTCCGCAGTTGAGGAAGGAGCCAGCCGGGGATGCCGTCCCGACTCCAATCCCAAAGACCGTGCCGCTTGCTGATGAACACGTTCTGACGACGGCTGAAGGACTCCAACACCACCGTGCGGTCGACCTGTTCCAAGGCATCCTCCCGCCGGATGCGCTCCAAACGCTGTCGAGCCGAGGGGGGCAACGCGAACGACCGTAGGGCACTAGAGCGACATTAGAACTCATCCCATGAGCGGCGGCAAACGTCTTGATCAGGCATGAGAGATTGACAACACCACAGCCAACAAAAATTAAAATCAATCGATCGTCAAGCCAGCACTGAAATAGAGCCATACACTCTCCTCAAGATCAACAGTCGATCACCATGCGGGCTGGACGGTTCATGCGGCTGAGCCTCTTCAGCGCCACGGCCTTGCTGCTGACCACAACGCCTTCGCTTGCCCTGCCGATGCAACCCAATGCCAGCGCAGCACGCCGCTATCTAAACAGCGACACGCTCTATGACAATGGAACACGAATTTATATACGAAGCCTGAGCCAATGCAGAACGAAATGGAGTAACTCAGGGCGCGCAAAAGCTTTTATCTGTGAAGCAGGAAATGCCGACAAGACTTATCAAAACGGAAGCACAGTTCGCTGCAGCATCGACAAAGTCAAAATAACTTCCAAAAAGTCGAAAGTAACAACCTCTGGATGTCGATAGCGTCAAGCCAGAATCAGCCGACCCGGTTCAGCGGCTCCATCAGAACGACTGACCCCAGAAGCAGTCCACTGCGATCCGCCCCTGCTCTGGAAGCATCAGCTTGCGAGTCGTGAGATTTTCCACGATGGGTTGATCTCCATCCTGCAGAACAAGGAATTTGTAATTCACCAAATTGCCCGTTGAAGCATCAAAAGGAACTGTGGCCAACCAGGTGTTGTTATTGACGTACTCCATCCCAAAAGCCCTGTCATGATCCCATGCACCCAACTCCTCACAGGACCCAGTAATCGCCAAACTCTGTCCAGGTTGGGTTTCAAATCCATTCACCTGGAAAACAGCAACCACCTGCCCCGACACAGGCTGCCCATCCACACTGATCACCAAAGCTGTTTTGCCATTGACCACATAACCGTTGAGGCGGCCATTGCTAATGGTGACCGGATAGCCCGTTAGATGACATGTGTACGTACCATCTGGAAACTTTAAATTCTCCACAGTAGCAACATGATCTGAATCAGATCGATTCAGCATCACGAGTACAGCTGAATCACGGAAATTGCGGGTGTACACATAAAAGGATTCATTGACCCAGGCCGTATGGTGTGAGCCAAAGGCAAGTGCTTGATTGCGCTCTCGAAGCGACAACAAACTCTGGACAAGCCGGAACGACGGACTGGCTTCATCCCAACAGTCCATCATGGGCCGGTTGTAGGGATCTTGACCGCCATTTGTGTCATTGCGTAGATATTGCTCCGTGCCATAAAACAAGCAGGGCACACCACGCAAGGTCAACAAAAGAACCAGGGCAAGATCAAGTAGTCGCTCATCCGGAACAGCAGAGAGAAACCTCGGCATGTCATGGTTATCGATAAAGGTAACCAGCTCATTGGCACGGTGATACACATGGTCATATCCAAGAATTCTTTCAACCTGATAAAAGCCTCCCGGCTCCTGGCCAGAGAAACAGAATCGAATTCCATCACATAGACCAAAGTCCAGAATAGACATCCCTATGTTATTGGCATAATCAACAGACCTCTGCTCCCAGGGCTTACTAAATCCGTACTCACCAAACATAAACAAACCAGGCTTATGACTCTTCATCTCCGTCGTAAATTCTTGCCAGAACCAGATCGGCATATGCTTGAGCGTATCCACCCTTAACGCATCAACACCAGCATCGAGCCAACCCTTGATCGCAGACTTGATATAGTTTCTATAGGCAATATTTTTCTCATTAAAAGTCGCTAAGCCCATCATCTCTAGGTGGATAAGCTGATACTCATCCTCCCAATCAGTAATCTCGCCTTCATGATAATAAAAGCCATTGACGTCATTATTGAAATCGGCAAGCGGAGCTCCATTATCGAGAACAACACCCTTACTACCATTAATATCAGGAGAGCTATGATTGCAAACAATATCCAAAACAACTTTAATCCCCGCCTGGTGACAGGAATCAACCAAAAGGCGCAGAGTCGCCGACTCAGTTAAACGCGTTGACTCACCTTTTTTAAGAAAACGTGGATTCAAGCGCTTGAAATCTCTGGTCCAATAGCCATGCATCGGGGCACGACTGAATTGCAAATCGCTCACCTGCTCGAACAATGGCGACAGCCAAAGCGAGGTCACACCAAGAGACTTAAGGTAAGGAATTTGATTAATGATACCCTGAAGATTTCCTCCCCAATACTTACCCCAATCTTGCTGGGTACGATCATACAAGCCCTTTGCATCCTCTTGCTCGGAGCCCTCAGACTCAGAAGAAGACTGCGAATGCCCATCACAGAAACGATCAACAATAATAAAATAAATAACCTCGGACCTGAAATCAACAGGCTCATTAAAAAAGCCCTTCTCAATTTGGTTGAGACGCTGACTGGCCTGTTCAGACATTGCTCGAGACATATCCTGTCAAGCAGGATGGCAACAGGATTCAAAAAAAGAATCGAATTCAAGTTTCTTTAGAGTTGGTGATCCGGATGCGTCCATCCACCATGCAGTTATTTCTCGTGGTCCTCGGCGGACGGCTGCCGGGGTGCCATCTGGAATGTCACGACGTGCGCTGGGTTGCGGCCGACAGCCTGGATTCAGCGATTCCTCAGCTGAAACGGCAATGGATCGGTCCAAAGAAGGGACTGCATCTCGACAGCTATTGCACCGTGAAGGTCATCGATGGTCACCGGATTGACATTGGTTCAGGTCCGTCGACCAAGCCGGAGAAGCCCCGGCTGTGGTTCGTCAATCTGGGGGCATACCATCCGGATGAACTGGCCGAACGCCATCGTTTCGGCCTCGTTGTGGCCAACAGCAAACGCGGTGCTGCGATGGCCGCCAAACAACGCTGGCTGAACAACCTCGAACAGGTTCACACCGACGACCTGTTCGGCATCGACGATCCCCTGGGCGTGGATGCTTGCCTACCCATCGATGGCCAGGGTCTTTGGCATGTGCGACTGACCCCCACAGCCACGGCCGCCAATGATTCCGGGCGACCCGATTGGGTTGGCTATCGGCCCATCTGATCACTCGGGCATATCCAGTCACATTCAGCGCAGAATTCAGACACCTCCCGGCAAAGCTGGATCGATACGTTGACGCCAGTTGCATCACAAGCCCATGCCTCTCGTCCAGCGCCTTGGTGTCTGCATGATTGGGATCACAGGATTCGGGCTGATCGCGGGCACTGACGTCCAGGCCCATCAAAAGCACAAGCATCACCATGGTGGCCATCACCATGGAGGGCATCACAACCACCAATACAAAAAAGCCAAGGCTTACAACAAGGGCTACAAGCACGGCTTGAAAACCGGGGCCTATCAGGCCCCGTACGGCTACGGATATGGCTATGGCTACCGGCCGTATTCCCGGCCTGTTGTCGTGGCACCAGGTCCATGGGGAGCCCCCCCGGTCCAGGTTGGCCCACCCAGCGTGGGATTTGGCTTTTATTTCTGAGTGAGCAATCGCGACCGTCCGGAGGCAACCCCCTTCAACAGGGGATGGCCTCCATCTCGCGCTGAAGCAGCGCATCCTTGGCTTGGTTGAACCGCGTCATCGCTGCCGGATCACCACCACGATCCGGATGGTGCTGCACAGCCAGCAGCTTGTGGGCACGTTTCACTTGCTGCTCCGTCAGTCGGCCGGTCAAGGGGAGACCAAGCGACTGACGCGCCACGATCGCATCAAGGTCCGGATCGCGTCCCATTGGACACTGCTCGCGCTGGTGGTTGGCGGTGCCAGGCCTGCGCTTGCGACGTCCTGTCGTCCGCCGCTTGCGTTGGTTGACCTCCGGACGTCCGAAGCCTCCCTTGGATTGCAATGGCTGTGTCGTCATGGCTGAATCACGCAAGCGACACAATGCCTGATCGCCTCTCCCCGCGCGGTCGCTGCGACGGGTCAGGGCTCAACGTCAACACCCCACAGCGGGGCTGACGTTGTCCAACCGGATCCGGTCAACGCTTTCCAGAGGGCCTCGGCATCAGCGCGATGGAGATGCCGGCGACTTTTGAGCAAGGCGGGCTGCCCTTCAGGCATCGGCCTGCCGTAATCGACAAAGACCTTCGGAGCCTGCTGCCAGGCCTTGTCATCGGGATGAAACCGCACGCACCAATAACCATCCCGATCGGTCAGCCATCCATCCATCCAGACAACACAGCACTAATACAGATGTACCAATAAGGACAACTCGCGTCAACGGCATGCGGCCGTCCACCATTGATCCACCCGATCGGCAGAGCCGTACCAGCTTGATCCGAACAAGCCACCATGGGCCGTGTCGGCCACCGTGATCGGACGGGCATCGCGAAGCAACGCAGACTCAACGGGCACCAAGCCATCGCCTCGCCACTCACCCGGGCCGTTGATTTGTCGATAGGAGCGGTCAGCGGATCGACGGCTGACCCAGGACGCCGTCGCACTGGAGAGATCGAGCACTCCCGCAACGGCGATCGCATCCACCTGATCTGCCCAGGGACACCCAGGACAGTCCTGATCCACCTGGGCACGCAACGGGGTAGCCCGCTGAGCCTGGTGCGGGCTGCCAAGGGTGATCAAGCGATTGCACCATCGCGATCCGCCATAGCGACGTCCAAGAAACGGTTGCTCACTCAGATAGGGGCGCAGCATCACACCACCGGAGCTATGACCGATCAAGGTGATTCGACCCGTGCTCGAGCCCGCCTGGAGACGGCGCGCCATGGCATCTACACGATCGAGACAGCGCGTCCAACCGGAGGCGGCACTGGTGCGCAGCCAATCCAGCCGCGACATCGGAACAATCTCGACCTGCCCACCACTGAGAGCTTGAATCCGGGAGGCCATGACGGCGTAGGCCTCGTCCGTGATCAGAAAGCCACCAAGAATCAGGACGGGCTGCCCAGCTGAAATCGTTGCGGGATCGATTGTCTTCAGTTCTGACAAGGGGTCTTAGGGCTTGAGAGCGGGAGGAGATGGTGGACAACGTCCGCAAGAGGCTTGGTGGTGTCGCCAAAAAAATTAGGGCCACATCAAGCCCAATTCCGGCCAAATCGATCAACGAACCACCAAGCAGTCAGTCCAGCTGAGCTGAACATCACCACGCCGAATCAAACCGTCTGAAGTTGCGGGGTCAAGCCGCCTGATCGAGAGGGCTCCTGGCCAGGGAATGACTCTGAGTGTCGATCCGGTTCGCCAATCACTCAGACCGATGGATGAGAAGAGTGAGTTCGATGACATCGAGATCAATGCCATTGCTCTCGCGAGGTTGGCTGGTGGACAGCGAGCCAGACGATGATGCTGACCCAAGACAACGCACGACGAGCACTGTCTCTTTCAGGAGTCATGGCCAGTGCTTTGAGGCTGTCAGCCCTGTGCTGGCTACCAAGGCCCAGACAGGAAACACACTGTCTTTAAATCGCTCTAGGGGGTAGCACATCACACTCCTGAGAATGTTGATTATTTGACTGGTCAACATCGAGACAAGAAGCCACAACACAACGTTCCGACCGAAACAAAATTGACGCCAGGCCCATGGGCGCAAGCGGCATGACGGTACAGATGTCTAAGCCGGCGCTGACATCAAAAGTTGAAAGAGCAATGGACTCAAAAGAGGGGCCGTCGATACACGGTGATGACCTTGCCAGCATCAACAGGTGCAGCATCGATTGGATCTCTTGCTGGTGGTGCCGCTGGCTGGCCTGAAAGACGTTGCCACGCAGAATCTGGAAGCTCACGCTGATCGCTGCAGTCCTGGCGCAGGCCTGAGCCTTGGGCCCAAGACCATCTGGATCCACTCATCCGCAACTCGTCGCACTGCTGCAGATAGCAAGTTGTTAGCAACATTCAGCCCCTCACGGAGCAGGTGTTCGATGCACTGTTCAGACCTGGAAACGACTACCATTGACAGCGTGACTGATTTTCAAGAGCCATGCAAAAAGCCTTTGCCCCTCTACGTCGCGCTGGGCTTTATGCAATTTTGAGCTACATAGGTCTTGTTCTTTTAAATAACAGCAACTTAAACCTCTCAAACATGTGGATTGCCTACACCCCAATGTTTGTCGCTATCTACGCTTTGACTCTTGTTATAGACAAGCAATTGAGCTCCAAAAAGTCGACTTAAAAGCAACCCGTACGATTTAAAACGCGCTTAAGCACGAAGAAAGAGCTCCTCATCCGCCCATCAGAAGCAAGCATCCAGAAACAGGTTCAGAACACCACAGCATCTCGGCGGAAGCCACCCCCTGCCAGTGGCAGAGGGCTCAGCAGAATCCGCCAGCGATCACTTGACGTACGTCACGCCTCGATAGGTCAACGTTGGATGAACCTGATGAGCGATGTGCTGCCGGCAGGTGTTGTAGTGCTCGCGGCGGTAGGTCAATTCAACGCACGTTTTTGGTGAAAGCTTGGCCTTGGTGTAGGCGTGACCTCGATAAAGGAGTGCCGTCATTGGTTGTTCCTCAGAATGACCCAAGTTCACGTTCCATGACTTGGAGTGTCTGGGCCTCGCAGAAGCGAGGTGACCATTGTGTAGCCGTTGCTACATAAACAAACTAAACTCGGGGATGGCTTTGACAAGCAAAAGACGCAAAAAGAAACTGCAGTCCGGCAGGTGGAGGCGTCAAACTGGGGCACAGTTCGGGGTCAGCTGAAGTCGACCCAGAAATCTGGTGATGAACACTTAGGGCTCGGATGGCCACTCCGCGATCAAGCTGGCCACCAGGGCCGTCCACCCGGTCTGATGGCTGGCTCCAAGTCCAGCACCTGTTTCGGCATTGAAGTACTCAAAGAACAGCAACTCATCACGCCACAGCGGATCGGAAAAAAGATCCGATTGATCTGCCCAGACGGGGCGCCGATTGTTGTCATCCAGCAGAAAGATCGCGGTCAAACGTCGGGCGATGCTGTGCGCTAGATCAAACAGTGTCTGCGAACCGACAGGGCCATCCAATTTAAATTGATCTCCATAAGCGCTACCAAGCTTTCGCAGCGATTCAACCAACAGAAATGAAGTCGGGAACCAAACAGGTCCCCGCCAATTGCTGTTACCACCCTTGATTTTGGTCTGTGCTTCGGCTGGCTCATAGCCAACACGATGGCCTTGAAATTCGAAGGGATGTTGGTCGTGATAACGCGACAGCGAGCGAACGCCATAGGGGGACAGGAACTCCTCAGGGTCGGCTAAAAAGCGCAATAATTTTTTGAGCTGGTTTTGATCAACAATGGTCAGGACATGATTGATGCTGCCATCACTGCTGGGCAACTGATGAATCACCTCTGAGGCGATCTCACGACGATTGGTCAGAAACCAGTCAAGATGACTTCTGAATTCCTTGAAAGGCTCAATCCATGAAGCCTCCAGTCTCTCAATGGCAAAGAGCGGAATTAAACCGACCAATGAGCGAACACGGAAGGGCGTGACCTGACCATCTGGCATCACCAATAGGTCATAAAAAAAGCCATCATCTTGATCAAATAGTGATGTTGAACCGACAACCAGGCGTTTCATTGCACTGGCGATATAGACATAGTGCTGCAGAAACTTTGTCGCCAGAGCTTCATAGGCCGGATTGTCATGGGCCAGCTCCAAGGCAATGCGCATCATCGTGAGCGAAAAATGCCCCATCCAGCCGGTGGCGTCCGACTGCTTCAAGGACGCCCCTGTAACACCCATCTCACTACGGTCATACACGCTGATGTTGTCGAGCCCAAGGAAGCCCCCTTCAAACACATTGTTCCCATCGGGATCCACCCGGTTCACCCAACTGGTGAAGACCAGAAGTAATTTATGGAAACAACGTTCAAGCCACGAACGGTCTGCGGAGCCGTGCAGTCGCTTCTCCATGTTGAACACCCTCCAGACAGCCCAAGCATGGACCGGTGGATTCAGATCAGAGAACTCCCATTCGTAGGCCGGTAACTGACCATTGGGATGTTGAAACTGCTCAAACAGCAATAGCCAGAGCTGATCCTTGGCGAAGCGCGGATCCACCAAAGCCAATGGAATGCAGTGAAACGCGAGATCCCATGCTGCAAACCAGGGATATTCCCAGGTATCGGGCATACTCATCACCCGCAAGGAATTGAGGTGGCGCCAGTGATGGTTGCGGATGGTTTGCCGACAAGCCAGCGGGGGACAGGCAGGGTTGTCACCATCGAGCCAGGCGTTGACATCGAAGATGTAGTTCTGCTTGGACCAGAGCAGCCCAGCTAGTGCACGGCGTTGCACGTGCCGCTCGTCAGCTGAAGCCGCTGGTGGATGCAAAGCGGCATAAAAGCGATCAGCCTCCTCACGACGTTGTGCCAGCGTCTTCTCCACCAAATCCACCAACTCCATGCCGTCGTTGAGGTGCGCCGATGGTGGTTGATCGCTCAGAAGAAGGTGAAGACTGACGGTGGCTCCAGCTGGCACCATCCGAATCGCATGCATACAGGCCTTCGTCCCTTGGGCCGCAGGATTGATGGCGGTGGTCTCACCAGCGCAGAGATAGCGATGAAACGCATCTTTGGTGAATTCCGACCGGCTGCTATGACCAGGGCCGTAGACCACGGCTCCATGGGTTTCGTTATCAGTGAACAGCAGCCGATCGGCCGGTTCGCAAGCCAGCATCAGCCAGCGTTGTCCCAGTCGAGCGCTTTGAGCTAAGCGAGGATCCAGCTGCGCAGCTGCATCATCGGCCTCAATCACCAAAGTTCCCTTTGGCCCCGCGACCGCTTGCAGTCGCGGCGTGGGATTGCAGTGACCGTCCCAAGCCCAGGTATTTCGAAACCACAACGTGGGCAAAAGATGCAACGGAGCCGCAACATCACTGTGATTCCGCGCACTGATCCGAAGCACAAGATCTTCGGGACCGATTTTCCCGTAATCGAAGGTGATGTCGAACCAGCGTCCGTCATCAAAGATGCCGGTTTCAGTCAGTTCATATTCAGGCCCCGAACCCTGACGCCGTTGATTCTCCTCAATCAGTTGCTGATATGGAAAGGCTCGCTGCGGATAGCGATAGCGGAGCTGCATCCATGAATGGCTGGGGATATTGTCAACGTGATACCAGATTTCCTTGACGTCTTCCCCATGGTTTCCCTGATGCGGAGTTAAGCCAAAGAAACGCTCCTTCAGATGTGAATCAGCTTCATTCCAAAAGGCCCCTGCTAGGCAGAGAAATTGGTAGCGATCACAGATGCCACCGATGCCATCCTCACCCCAGCGGTAGGCCTTGGCATGGGCCGCGTCATAGGGCAAATGGCGCCAGGCATCTCCATCGCTGGAGTAATCCTCTCGAACCGTGCCCCAGGCACGATCAGACAGATAAGGGCCCCAATGTCTCCAACCGCTGGCATCATCCTCGATGGTGCTTAAACGCTCGAGCTCTGGATTGTCAGACGTCGTGGGTCGATCAGCCATGGCTAACCACCACGATGAGCAGTAGTTGGTCACAGCTTGAGGCAGAGGACGACATCGCAGTGATGCGGCACGGGAGCGCCCGGCCCTGCTCTCGCCTCGAGTCCAACATCTGCATCACCGGCTGCTCAGCGCATCATCCGTGCACATTGCGGGCAAGCGATTAAGCCATAGGCCGCACTGATCCGACTGGCCAACGGGTCAAGAATCGTGCTCAGGGTTTGATCTCTGCTCACGGCCTCAAGGATGACGTGGTGGCCGATCAACACGATGCGAAAGGACCAGGCAGGAAGACCAGGAAGAGTAAACGACACAACACATCCAACGCTCCCCGTAGAGTGACGTAAGACGTCGGATCGTCCATCCCTCATTGGAGGGAGTAATCGTAAAGATGCGATTAAACCGAGCCAACAACGCAGAGGGAGAGTCCGTGCCAATCAGCTCCAGACCTGAGCGAGTGAGTGACTATCCACGCCCACCCCAACTGGATTGGAGTGACGAACACATCCGGGTGATCGCGCTTGGAGAACTCTTGATCGAAACCTCCAAAAGTATTCGAATTCTGGAGACCTTTCACCCTCCCACCTATTACTTCCCGCCCGATGTGGTCAATCAGGCCTTACTCCAACCATCCATGGGCCGCTCAACATTTTGTGAGTGGAAAGGAGTCGCCAGTTATTTCGACATCAGCGCCGCCGATCAACGGCTGGAGCGGTCCATCTGGTGTTACCCCAGACCCACGGAACGCTTTGCTGAACTCGCCGGATGGTTCGCGCTGTATCCCGGCCGCATGGATGGATGCTGGGTCGATGAAGAACCGGTCAAACCGCAAGCAGGAGGGTTTTATGGCGGCTGGATCACCTCCAGGGTGCAGGGCCCATTCAAGGGGGATCCCGATCACCCGGAATTGATCTGATCCGCGGACTCAGGGACGAGCATGCTGGCCGATCACAGCGAAGAAAGGATCACCCTGAGCCCCGAACAGCCCGGCGATTCCTCCAGCCCGGGTGACTTCCGCAACACGCTCAAGAGGCCCCCATCCCTGGGCTGCCAACACCGATTCGACGTAGTCGAGATGCTCCTGGTCTGATGAATCAGTCCAAATCTGTGGCGCCTTGGTGAAGAACATCCGGTTGCTGAAGGCAACGATGATGCTTCCACCAGGGCGGGTCACACGACGCAACTCCTCGGCAATCGCTTCGGGCTCCGTCCAGTACTGCCAGGCAGCAACAGCAAGACAAACATCCACCGACCCGCTCTCAAGAGGGAGCCGTTGATCGCGATTGAAATCCTGAATCCAGTGGTGATCCAAACGCGGATTGGCCTGGAGCTCAGCTTCATTCATGCCATGGCCAATCACCCGGTCGTAACTGACATCGTCCGGCAGGTGGCTGACCCACGACGAGCCAAGATCCAGCACCGTGGCACAGGGGGGGATTCGCTGGCGATACAGCTGGGTGAGGTGTGATCGAAAGCCTTGATCCAGGTGGTGAACAAAACGGGGCTCGCGGTAAAACACCCGATCGTCCTCGCGATCCAGTTTGAAGCGCTGATGGTCAGATAACAGCTTCGTCGCCATTCCTGTTCGAAAACCCGCCGCCGAGTCTGTCGACTTCCACCCCCAGGTGTGGTCCGGTCACCCCAGGGACAAATACCAACGCACCACACCGCTGAGCTGCCCGACAATCCCTTCGCCGGTCCAGCACTCGCCGAGCACTGCCGCCATGAAACCCAGCATGGCCACACGTCCGTTGAGCTGCTCCACCCCGGCCAAGGCATGGCGATTCCAGGGCCGCGCCGTCGTCAGTGACTCACCAAAACGTTCTGGCTGTTCGTACTGGTACTGGGGCTTCGGCATCTGAGCGGGAGCGTTGGGGTGCATCAGCCTATGGCTGATTGCCGTCGATGGCCGAACAAATCCAATTGACGCGATCCGCCGATCCAGGGCGAGACGGGTAGGTCTCCCATTGCTGATCCGCGCCACGACGCTGGAGCACCCCGTCCTGGCACAGCGCACGCATCGGCAAGCTGCGCACCACCCAGGGGCTGGAGCCACGACGCAACATCAACAGGGCGTCGAAGCGCACGGTGCCATCCGCAGAACTCCGCCGATTACGCAGATATTCCGCCACCCGGCGACGGTCATCACTGTCCGCCTCCATAAAGATCCAGGGTGCCGCCAGCTGGGGGTATTGCTCGGCCAAAGCGCTGCGTTGCTCCCGCCAGATCGCTGGCTCTGGTTGAGGCTGCCAGGAGCCCTGAGCCAGGGCCACAGACGACAGCACACTCCCGCAGATCGCCACGACCAAACAACGCATCGGCATCGGACCTTCACCTGACTCTTGACTGTGCCGCAGCAGCCGCTAAGACTGCACTAGTACGCCTGTACCATCATGTCGTTTGTTCTTCCGCTGAGCATCCAAATCGGCGATCTCGTCGTCGTCGGGGATCCCGAAGAATTGAACAACAATCCCGCGTCCACCAACTGGTTTCTTGGTGAAGTGATCAACACGACCTCAGCGCGGCGAGTTGGCAGCAGCCGGGCTGTGCAGATCTGGAATGTCGACACTGGGGTCGTCAGCTGGGAGCGGGCCAGTCGCGTCACCCGAGCCCTCGCTCGTCGCCAGGCCTCAGCACCAATAAGCCTTAACACTGATTGCGTGGATTTCACAGGAGCACAACACTGGAGAAGTCCCAATGGAGGGATCGATGGAGGCAACCACTCCACCCCAGTGATGGAGAACTGCAACTCGGGCGTGATCGCATAAGCCGCTTCGGACCCCGCGAGATCGCTGAACAACTGCTTCTTTACCGACAACACATCTGGAGGCTGTATGAAATTCGTTCTCAAATGGTTTGGCGAGGCTTTTGCCCATGCCATGGGTGCCTTTGATGAAGCCGACAAGCGCAATGTTCCGCCTCCGATCGGTACGCAGCCCTATCGCGACACCCCGCTGAAGCGTGGCCACCACGCCTGAAAGAGCGCGTCAGCACACAGTCCCACCCCGTTGTTCCCTGCGTGGCACGGAACAACGGAATTTTTTTGCCCGTTGGCCAAACCAGGCCACCCCTTCAGCGGTCCGAGTCCGTCAACGACTTACTGCGTTCAAACCACAGGGCCACTGCCAGTGAAATCGTGATCGCAATCGCAGCACCGGCAAAAACGAACGCGAATTCAACTGGCATGGGAATCGGTCGACGTGTCCTGTGACAGGCCACAGTATCGAGATTCAACAGATCCTCAAGCCGGGACTAACCATCAGCCATGCAAGCGCCTCAAGCCCTGCTGTCACGCATCGCTACTGAACCGGCCATGGCTCAGGGTCAACAACGCCTGGTGGTGGTGCTGAGCCAACTGGGAGACTTTGACTCTCTTGAATACGCCCAGGCGCTGGTTCAAGCATGGGATCAGATCGCAGCCGCCTCGATCCAGGTGCATGCCATCGGCATTGGCAACAGCACCAGTGCCGATCGGTTCTGCGCGTTTACCGGCTTTCCAAGGGATCACCTCTCAGTTGATCCATCGGCCGAGCTGCATCAGGAGCTTGGGCTCTATGCAGGACTCAGCACCGGCGGTGGCCCATGGACCAATCTGTTGTTGATGTGCGCTGGAATCGGGTCCCCCGGAACACTGAAGGAAGTGATCCGTGGCTACACAGGCGATCGCTCCGCCCCAGCCCGACTCGACAGCTCACTCTTCGATCTGGCCGGCCAAGGATTTCAGCGGCCCTTTGAATTGGCAACCGTGCGGCTTAACAACATGGTCGAAGTTCTCGGTCGCTGGTCCACGTATGTTCCCGATCAGCGTTTTCTCTGCCAGCGCGGTGGAACGTATCTCATTGATGGCAATAATGAGCTGCTTTATCACCATCAAGATCAAGGAATTCTTGGTTTCTCAGAAACAATGGCTAATCCACTGATGTTTCTTAAGGACTACCTGAATCCATGACTGGAATGAACCGTGACGAGTTGCTGCACTGGGAACAGCAAGCGCGACGATCAGGAACATTCATTGAAGGAACGGAGCTGGTGGCGCGTTGGACCCTGGATCAGGTGTTCGATCGAACGGGACATCCTGCGGGTTTCGGAACCTCGGCCTTCCTGCGAGCGATACAGGCCTGCCTGATCCTCGCGCCTCAGTCCGAGGGCCCATCGGACCAAGCCTTAGCCGTTGCCAATCAAGTCAGTTTTGGTCCGCTGCTGCTCCGCTTTGAAGGTCAGGGACAGCTGATCGGGAAACGCCCCCTTCTTCAATTCAGCTTTGCGGAACTGATCATCAAGCTGGGAACCCTGACCCTGCACCGGCGAGCGATTCCCGCCCCCAGTGCGAAGTCGATGCCCTTTTTCGCTCTGATCAGACTGGATCACCAGGCCGGCACACTGGTCGCGCGGGGACGAGGCGGTGGACTCGCTCTGTGGAGGCGTGCATCATCTGAGAGCAGCCATGGCCGGTGATGTAGCCCTGGCGATGCTTCAGCGTGACGGCCTGTGGTTGCTGCAGTTGCGCGATGACAATCCGGACATTCTCTTTCCAGGTCACTGGGGATGTTTCGGCGGTCACCTAGAGCCTGGTGAAACAGCCGGTGAAGCCATACGACGCGAGTTAGCGGAAGAAATCGATTGGATACCGCAGCAGCCACTGCACGCTTGGTTCAGTCATCACAATGGACGCCGCAATGTGCATCTCTTTCGCGGAGATCTTGATGTTCCACTACAGGCCTTGACGTTGCGTGAAGGGCAAGATCTTCGCCTGATCCCACTGCAACAGATTCTCAGCGGCACAGTCTGGAGTGATGTTGTTGGAGACCATCGTCCTGTGGCGCCGGGATTGCAGATTGTTCTTGATCGCCTCAGCCAGGAGATTCAATGACTCCAAGAACTGCAGTCAGGTCAGAACACTGGCTGGAACTCAAGAATATTGAGGTTTGGCAAAACGATCGAGTCTTGGTCAAAGGTCTGAGTCTCGATCTCATGCTGGGCGAGCCAACCACTGTGCTGGGTCCCAATGGCTCTGGGAAAAGCACTCTGGTCAAGTTGATTGAGCGACGCCTCCACCCAGTGGTCAAGCCAAACTCGCATCTGCGCCTTTTTGGAACAGACAGGATTCATCTCCAGAATCTGCGTCAACGCATCGGCATTCTCAACACAGAATTGGATGAACGCATTCCTCGACGTTGTTCCGTGGGTGAGGTTGTGCTCAGCGGATGTTTCGGCAGCACGCGACTCGGGCGTGGACAAGAACCAACGGATCAACAGTACAAACAAACAAAGGAGTTGCTTGAGCGTTTCGAACTGCAATCCTTAGAACATCGTCAGTATTACCAACTCTCTGACGGACAAAAGCGCCGACTGTTGCTTGCACGTGCCTTAATTCATCAACCCGAAGTCTTGGTGCTGGACGAGCCTGCACGGGCACTGGATTTGCGAGCGTGCCATCAGTTAATGGCCATGATTCGGGAACTGTGCCAAGACGGCGTCACTGTTATGCAAGTGACCCACAGAGTGGACACCATTGTTCCTGAAATGCAAAAAACTGTCCTACTCAAAGATGGTCGTGTCTATGACCAAGGATCTCCGCATGATCTCTTAACCTCAGCCAACTTGAGCAAATTATTTGGTACAGATCTAACGATTGTGGAGGCCAATGGGTTTCGTCAGGTTGTCCCTGGGGCCTCTGAGCACTAACCCAGAGACAGCGCTGCATCCATGCGCTTGGCTTCTTTTTCCAAGAAGTCGTTCCACATGCCGATCAAAAACGACAATGTTTTTAGTGAGCTGATTTGCTCGGGTGAACCGGGTGCGGTGTATTTAAAATCCATGAACATCTTGTCCGCAACGGACTGCTGTTCGCGGCAGCGGTTATCGATGGTCATGATTGAGCCTGTCCAGAGGATGCCAACCGGATGGTCCAGAGCGCAAAGCAAGCAGCGCCAAAGGCACCAAACCCAGTCAAAAGAAATTGCGTCGTCATAAATGAGGGCTAACGCAGGAACAGAGGTTTTCACCATGGGCATAGGCGCCAGGCTGCAACCTTCTTTACAAATCTACAAGATTCGTTCGGTCGCTGCGGTCGGCTGCGGCGACGGCTCAGCCGAGCAGCAACGGCAACACAACGATCACGGCAACCAGA
This sequence comes from Synechococcus sp., assembly GCA_049619435.1. Taxonomy (GTDB): domain Bacteria; phylum Cyanobacteriota; class Cyanobacteriia; order PCC-6307; family Cyanobiaceae; genus Parasynechococcus. Next base: position 845 of record JBMZMY010000020.1, on the reverse strand, counting down.
CCAAGGACAAACCAGGCCCAGACCGGCCATCGGCCGGCTTGGCCCACTGCACGACGCCGACTCCGGCTGGACCCCGCACGCGCCCCACCCTGCCCTTGAGGCGTTCCGCAACGGGTGCAGACCAAACGACCAGCCAACGAGCGATCAGCGCGAAACGAACGACTTCCACATTGACAACAAGACCGACCGGACAAAACAGTTGATCACAACAACCCACTTGCGAAGGGTAAAGCGTGCGCCGGCTTGAATCAATCAAAGAAAACCGAACAGCACAGACCGTATACAAGACAATTCCCATCAGCGCTGATAGGCTTTTCCAAGCCAAAATCCTGATTCTTGTCGCCTACTTTCAATACCATCCAGGTTGACAACAAAAAAAATAAAACCGTCAAGATCCCTAAGGGATACGGCCACGAAACCACCGAGGGGACCGTCGTGGAGCTGAACATCAACTCTCCCGAAGACGACTCCTCACTATTTATTGAGCTCTATGACAAGACAGGGGCCGCAGGGAAAGTCACAAAGAAAACCGCGAAAAATTTTCTCAAATACATCAAAAAAGGACGTTACGATAACAGCTTTTTCCATCGCTCCGTTAATAATTTTGTCATCCAAGCAGGGGGATTCTCAGTTCCGACAAAAGATTATTTGGATGGCGGTCGTCCCGACAGCATCAAAACCTTTTCAACCCTTCAAAATGAGCCTGGCAACCCGAACGTAACGGGAACGGTCGCCATGGCAAAAATGCCTGGGGATTCAGATAGTGCCACCAGTCAGTGGTTTGTGAACCTGACGGACAATGATTTTCTAGACGTCGACAACGGTGGATACACCGTCTTCGGAAA
>JBMZMY010000019.1:0-28212 GCA_049619435.1 Synechococcus sp. | reverse complement strand
TGGGTGGGGGCTCCAACGCCATGGGTCTGTTCCATCCGTTTGTTCAGGACACCAGCGTGCGTTTGATCGGTGTGGAAGCCGCCGGCGATGGAGTCGAGACCGGGCGCCATGCCGCCACCATCACCGAGGGCCGCGCGGGTGTGCTCCATGGCGCCATGAGCCTGCTGCTTCAGGACAGTGACGGTCAGGTGCAGGAGGCCCATTCGATCAGCGCCGGCCTGGACTATCCCGGTGTCGGGCCTGAGCACAGCTACCTGCGGGAGATCGGCCGCGCGGAATACGCCGCGGTCACCGATGAGCAGGCTCTTGATGCCCTGCGTCTGGTCAGTGAGCTTGAGGGGATCATTCCGGCCCTGGAGACGTCCCATGCCTTCGCTTGGTTGGAGCAGCTCTGCCCGACGCTTCCGGAGGGCACGGAAATCGTGATCAACTGTTCTGGCCGTGGGGATAAGGATGTCAACACCGTGGCCGACAAGCTCGGCGACAAACTTTGAGTTGACGCTGCTCAGCTGAGCACCAGGTCCAGGTGGCGGGCCACGCGTTGGACCGCCGCTTTGGCTGTGGCATAGGCCATCCGCATCGGGCCGAGCAGAGCCACTTGCCCAACCCCGCTGGTGCCGCAGCGGTAAGGCGCCTGGACGACGGCGCAGTTCTGCAGGGCACGGTGGGGATGCTCCTCACCGATCCAGACCCGGGATTGGGGGCTCTTGCGCACCACAGCGCCTGGTTGGTCGTCGATGAGTTCCACCAAGGGACGGACGTCGCTGCTGCTCTGAAATTCCGGTTCAGCGATCAGCCGAGAGAGTCCATGCACCACCAGCGGCTGCTGTGTTGCGCTTGTGTTCAACTCCAGGGCATTGCGCAGCACACCGCCGGTGTTCTGCAGCTGTGGGGGCAAACTCTCCCAATTGATGGGGCCGTGCGCGAGCTGACGGTCGGTCCAGCGTTCGATGGCGTTGAGGTCCGGCTCGGCACCATGGGGCAGTCGCAGATTGAGGTGGCTGGCCCGGCCGTTGTCATCCACCAGCATCACCAACAGACGATCACCACTGCCCACCAGCCGAATGGTCTCCAGGCGTGCGCGCTGGGGTGCCGGTCGGCTGATCAGCGCCATCAGCCCGGTGAAATCGGTGAGCCGTCGCGCCAGCTGCGTGAGCAGGTCGTCTAGGGCCGCCCAGCGCAGTGTCAGGCCCGTCAGTTCCCGTTCCAGCAGCTGGACGGCGCTGCCGGGTTCCGGCAGCAGGCAGTCGACGTAATGGCGATAGCCCAGCTGACTGGGGACCCGCCCGGCGGAGGTGTGCGGCTGGGTCAGCAGGCCTCGCTGTTCCAAGGCCCCCATGGCGGACCGCACTGTGGCCGAGCTGGCCGGAATGCCGAAGCGTTGCACCAGGGTGCGGCTTCCGACCGGCTCAATCGTGTCGACGTAGTGGTGCACCGTGGCTTGGAGCACCTGTCGCTGGCGTGCGGACAGGGGCTTCATCAATAGCGGGGAACGGAGGAATCCACCTGTGCACTCCAGGCGTCAATGCCACCGTCAAGGTTCCATACCTCCAGCCCCCACGGCTGCTCCAGCAGCCACAGGCCGAAGTGGTGACTGCGTACCCCGGCATGGCACAGCACCACCACCGGTTGCTCGGCATGCAGCTGCTCAGGCAGTGAGCTGAGCCACGTGTTGGACCGACTCAGTGGGAGATGCAGCACGTCATGGGGCAGACGCGCCAGGGCCAGTTCCTGGTCTTCACGCACATCGACCAGCAGGGGCTGAGGGCGGTCGCTGGCCAGCCAGGCCTGCAGCTCCGGTGCTGTGATCTGTTGTGGATGCGTCCCTGTCATGGCGCCATTCTGCGGTGATGGATAAAGATGAGGCCATCTGACTTTGCTGGCCCATGAAGGCCCGCCCCTTCCTGACGGCGCTGGCCGGCGTGCTGTTGTCCCTGGTGCTGCTCACCAGTGGATTGCTTTGGGCGATGAACCAACGCAGCCCGTTGCGTCTGGTCGATCAACCGCTCGAGCTGCCCCGTGCTGCTCGTTTCGTGCCCCGTGATGCAGCGCTGTCGCTCCACTGGTTGCTGGATCCGTCCCGCTTGCCGGCCTACGTCCAGGCCGTGGCACCGGCGTCGGACCGCCGCCTGGCCAGGGATGAAGCCCAGCGTTGGCGTGATGGCGTCTTCGCCCTCGCAGGCCTGGATTTCGACACCGAACTGGCCAGTTGGCTGGGCCCTCAACTCAGCCTCACGCTTCTGAACACTGCCGATCAACCGGGTTGGGTGCTGGCGCTGACCAGCCGGGATACCGACGGTGCCCGTCGGTTTGTTCAGCGCTTCTGGCAGACCCGCAGCCTCGCTGGAGCGGACATGCAGATCAGCAGCTATCGGGGCATGGGTTTGATCAGTGCCCGGGGTGTGCTGACGGGACGGCAGTCCCAGTCGATGGCGACGGCTCTGATCGATGACGATCTGCTGCTGCTGGCCTCCGGTCGCGGCGTGCTGGAGCAGGCGCTGGATGTGTCGCAGATCACGAATCAGCATCAACTCGGTGATGACGGTTTGCAGGCACAGCTCAAGCAGCTCGGGCGGGGAGTGGCGGTTCTGACGGCCTCCCCCCAGGCCATGCACCAGTGGTTGGCACTCCCCAGCGACCTCACTGACGATCCGGCCCTCGAGGGCCTGATGGTCGCCTTGCGACCGGAGGGCACCTCCTTGGCGGTGGATGGAGCCCTGCGCTATCGCGATCGTTTGCAGGTGGCGTCTTGGCCGCGGCTGGATGACCTCAGCGCGTCGGCGGGGGGTGCGGCGACCTGGATGGCGCAACTGCAGAACCCCCAACGTCTGCTCGATCCCACCGAACGTCATCCCCTGGCCCGTTGGCTGGCTCCAGCGTTGCGGGCTCATCTGGCAGGGGGCGATACCCCGCAGCTGTTGGCGGACGGCGATGACGGCCCGCTGCTCTGGCTCCAGCAAGCCAAGGGCTGGGTGCTGGCCAGCCGTCGCAATCAACCGGCCTTGGAGAGCGTCACGGCTGAGTTGGAGCGCCAGGGATTGTCCAGATCCGACTTGTCCGTGGATGGGGAGACCTGGCAGGTGTGGACGCGCCTGGTGCGGCAGCGCGGCCGTTCGGAGGGCCTGGAGGCACAGTTGGCCTTGGCTCGGGCCCAGGGCACCGATCGCAACTGGTGGGGTGAAACGTTGGCAGCCCTCGGTCAACGCCGGGATACGCGGGCGTTGAAGCCCCTGCTCGATGGTTGGCAGACCCTTGCCGATCAACCTCAGGTCGATCCAGCCCAAGGTTTGCTGCTGAGCGCCGAACCAGCCCGGGATGTGCTGAGTCAGTGGCGTCCTTGGCAGTTGCTGCAGGTTCTGGTCGGTAACCCCCTTCAGACCCATGTCGATGGCATGGCCTTGGTGGTGGATCGTGATCGTCTGGAGGATCAGCAGACCGTGCTGCCGTTCCATGGTCGACTCGATCTCGGTTGAGTTGGTTTTGCTGCGCCACGGCATTGCCGTGGAGCGTCTCCATGGAGCGGATCACCCCGATCGAGCATTGACCGAGCGGGGCAGAACTCGGACGCGGGCGGTGCTCCAGGCCTTGGTTGGGCGAGGTCTCCGTGTGGATCAGCTGATCAGCAGCCCCTACCGGCGTGCTCTGGAGACGGCTCAGATCGCCAGGGAGGTCGGGATCGCCTCGCATGTCGCCATCGATGCTCGGCTGCGTCCCGGTGGATCACTGGACGACGTCATCGCGCAGCTGGTGGGGCGCGTGGCCCTGGTGGGGCATGAGCCGGATCTCACGGCGGCGGCGTGTCGACTGCTCGGTCTGGCCCCAGGACAACTGGTGCTGAAAAAAGCCGGAGTGCTGCATCTGCAGCACAGCGATGGCCTCTGGTCCCTGCGGGGTCTGCTCCAGCCGCGGCTGCTCCTGGACCGCTCGGCTTAGGTTGCAGGACAGTGTTGTCGGAACGGGGCGTTGGCACAGCAGCAGACGGGTGACCTACGTCATGCGAAGACGGGGATCGAGCTGAGACCAGGACTGGACGGTGTTCCGGCAACGCAATCTGCAATCTGCGACATCGATGGCGATCAGGGCCTGCTGACCTATCGGGGCTATCCGATGCAGGAGCTGGCGCTCAACAGCAGTTTTCTGGAGACCGCCTATCTCCTGATCTGGGGTGAGCTGCCGACCCGGGATCAGCTCACGGCCTTTGAACATGAGGTGCAGATGCACCGGCGCGTCAGTTTCCGCGTGCGGGACATGATGAAGTGCTTTCCGGCCAGTGGCCATCCCATGGACGCTTTGCAGTCCAGCGCGGCTGCACTGGGACTGTTTTATTCCCGACGGGCGATCGACGACCCGAATTACATCTACAAGGCGGTGGTTCGCCTGATCGCCAAGATCCCCACGATGGTGGCGGCGTTTCAGCTGATCCGCAAAGGCCAGGACCCGATTCAGCCCCGCGACGATCTGGCCTACTCGGCGAATTTCCTTTACATGCTCACCGAGCGGGAGCCCGATCCGTTGGCGGCGCGGATTTTTGACCGCTGTTTGATGCTCCATGCCGAGCACAGCCTCAACGCCAGCACGTTCAGTGCACGCGTCACCGCCAGCACCCTCACCGATCCCTATGCGGTGGTGGCCTCGGCGGTGGGCACCTTGGCCGGCCCCCTGCATGGGGGTGCCAATGAGGATGTGCTGGCCATGCTTGAGGAGATCGGCACGCCGGATCAGGCCGGCGCCTATCTCGATCAGGCGATGGCCGCCAAGCGCAAGGTGATGGGATTCGGACACCGGGAATATCGGGTGAAAGATCCGCGGGCGGTCATTCTCCAGTCCTTCGTGGAGGAGATGTTCGATCAGTTCGGGCACGACAATCTCTATGACGTCGCCCGTGCCCTCGAGCGGGAGGCTGAAACCCGACTCGGCCCCAAGGGGATCTACCCCAACGTCGACTTCTACTCCGGCTTGGTGTACCGCAAGCTCGGCATTCCCCGTGATTTGTTCACCCCGGTGTTCGCGATCGCCAGGGTTGCTGGCTGGCTCGCGCACTGGCGGGAACAGCTCGGTGCCAACCGGATTTTTCGACCCTCCCAGATCTATTCGGGCTCGCAACCGCGCGTTTGGTTGCCCATGGACGATCGGGTTTCGGCTCCGGCCGCCTAAGTTGCACCTACTTCCGTCGACACCATGGTGAGTCCGGGACTGGACCTGGAATTGAGTTTCAGCCAGGCGATGCAGGGGTTTGGCCTCTCCGCTGAAGCAGCGCGACTGCTCTGGCTGCCTCTGCCGATGCTGCTGGTGTTGGTGGCTGCCGTGGTCGGCGTTCTCGTGTCGGTCTGGCTCGAGCGCAAGATCTCCGCTGCGGTTCAGCAGCGGATCGGTCCTGAATATGCCGGTGCGCTCGGGATCCTGCAGCCGCTGGCTGATGGCTTGAAGCTCCTGGTCAAGGAAGACATCATTCCCGCCCGAGCCGACAGCCTGCTGTTCACCCTCGGTCCGGTGCTGGTGGTGGTGCCGGTGATCGCCTCATGGTTGATCATCCCCTTCGGTCAAAACCTGCTGATTAGCAATGTCGGTGTCGGCATCTTTCTCTGGATTTCCCTGAGCAGCATTCAGCCCATCGGTCTGCTGATGGCGGGTTATTCCTCCAACAACAAGTACTCCTTGCTCGGTGGCCTGCGGGCCGCGGCTCAGTCGATCAGCTACGAGATTCCCCTCGCGCTGGCCGTGCTGGCCATCGTGATGATGAGCAATTCACTGAGCACGGTTGACATCGTCAGTCAGCAGAACGGTGCTGGGATTCTCAGCTGGAATATCTGGCGTCAGCCCGTTGGCTTCTTGATCTTCTGGATCTGTGCCCTGGCTGAATGCGAACGCCTCCCCTTCGACCTCCCTGAAGCGGAAGAGGAGCTCGTCGCTGGTTATCAGACCGAATACGCGGGCATGAAGTTCGCGCTCTTCTATTTGGCCGGTTACATCAATCTGGTGCTGTCCGCCCTGTTGGTGTCTGTGCTCTACCTGGGTGGTTGGGGCTTCCCGATCCCCGTGGAATGGCTGGCCGGCTGGCTGGGGCAATCCGTTGATGCACCGTTGGTCCAGGTGATCACTGGATCCGTCGGCATCGTGATGACGGTGCTGAAGGCCTATCTGCTGGTGTTCGTGGCGATCCTGCTGCGCTGGACCACGCCCCGCGTGCGCATCGACCAACTGTTGGATCTGGGCTGGAAGTTCCTGCTTCCGCTCGCCCTGGTCAATCTTCTGGTCACCGCCGCCCTCAAGTTGGCCTTCCCCGTCGCCTTCGGCGGCTGATCTCTCGCGTTCCTCCTCCTCCCCGTCATCATGGGGCGGAGGCCTGATTCCCTCCTCTTCCAGGTTCCAGTCCATGTTCGGATTCCTCAAACAGGTTGGTGACTACACGCGGGATGCTGTGGATGCGGCCCGCAACCTGGCCCAGGGTTTCGCCGTCACCTTTGACCACATGCAGCGCCGTCCGGTCACGGTGCAGTACCCCTACGAAAAACTGATTCCGTCGGAGCGCTATCGGGGACGGATTCACTACGAGTTCGACAAGTGCATTGCCTGTGAGGTCTGCGTCCGGGTCTGCCCGATCAACCTTCCAGTCGTCGACTGGGTGATGAACAAGGCCACCAAGAAGAAGGAGCTGCGCAACTACTCCATCGACTTTGGGGTTTGCATCTTCTGTGGCAACTGCGTCGAGTACTGCCCGACCAATTGCCTGTCGATGACCGAGGAGTACGAACTGGCGGCGTTTGATCGCCACAGCCTGAATTACGACAACGTTGCCCTTGGACGACTGCCGACCAGCGTCACCACGGATCCGTCAGTCCAGCCCCTCCGTGAGCTGGCCTATCTCCCCGCTGGTGAAATGGATCCCCACGGCGTTTCCGCAGATCGTCCGCGGGCCGGCAAGCTGCCCGCCGATGTGCTGAAAACCCTCACTCCGCCGACGGATGAGAGACAATCCTCCAGTGACACCACGGAGGGCAAGGCATGACCATTGCGACAACCACAGAGCTGATCTGCTTCCTGGTCCTGTCGGCTGTCGTCGTGGCTGGTGCCCTGGGTGTTGTTCTGTTGAGCAACATCGTGTACTCCGCCTTTCTTCTGGGCGGCGTCTTTATGGCGGTGGCCGGCCTGTATTTGCTGCTGAACGCAAGCTTTGTGGCAGCAGCGCAGGTGCTGGTTTACGTCGGTGCGATCAATGTGCTGATCCTCTTCGCGATCATGCTTGTGAACAAGCGGGAAGATCTCAAAGCCATTGCCGGTCTCGGTGTTCGCCGAGCGGTCTCTGCAGGGGTGTGTCTGGGCTTGTTCAGCTTGCTGGTGCGCGTCGTCGTTACCACCCCCTGGGCCCTGCCGGGACCGCCGGCGGTGGGAGAAGAGGCCACAGCGCGGATTGGTGAGCACCTGTTCACGGACTACCTGTTGCCGTTTGAGGTCGCCTCAGTTCTGCTGCTGATGGCCATGATCGGCGCGATTGTGCTGGCCCGCCGCGATGTGATGGCCACGGATGTCGTCACCGGTGAAGCGGCTGACCAAGGCCTGATTGAAAAATCACGTACACCCCTGCTCCTCGAGCGTCGCTCTTCCTGATCACGACCTGAACGATGAACGAGATCCTCTCCTCCCTTCCCTCTCTTCAGGCCTATCTGTTGTTGGCCGCCATGCTGTTCTCGATTGGGGTTTGGGGCCTCATCAACAGCCGTAATGCGGTGCGCGTGTTGATGAGCATTGAATTGATGCTCAATGCGGTCAACATCAATCTGATGGCCTTCTCCTCGTATGTGGATGGAGATCTGATCCGTGGACAGGTGTTTGCCGTGTTCGTGATCACGGTGGCGGCCGCTGAGGCTGCGGTTGGTCTGGCCATCCTCCTGTCGCTTTATCGCAACCGCGTTACGGTCGATATGGAACAGTTCAATTTGCTCCGCTGGTAACAGCGACGCGCCCACTGCGATGCGTCTCGATCTGGTCTGGGTGATCTATCGGGCCGACAGTCAGCCTGCTCAACGGGAAGCTCGTCAATGTGCCAAAGAGCTCAAGGCACTGGGCTCCACCGTTGTCACGGCCATGTCCGGTGCCCGGATCAACCCATTTCCTGGTCTGCTGGCCGTCGCGGAGACTCTCCCAGATCTGGCGGTGGTCCTCGGCGGGGATGGCACGGTTCTCGGGGCTGCCCGTCACCTGGCGGTCCACGACATCCCGATTCTGAGCATCAATGTGGGCGGCCATCTCGGCTTCCTCACCCATGATCGTCGTGTGCTGAAGGGCGATGAGATCTGGGATCGCCTCAGTCTTGATCAGTTTGCGATTGAGCGTCGCATGATGCTCGAAGCGATGGTCGACCGTCGTACGGCTGACGAGCGTGCTGAATCGGGCCCATTCCTGTCAGCGCTTGATCTTGAGGAGGATGATCTGCACCACTGGGCTCTCAATGATTTCTATCTGCGGGCCTATCGCGACGAGGTGTCGCCCACGTGCACGCTTGAGCTGGAGATCGATGGCGAGGTTGTGGATCAGGTGCGGGGTGATGGGCTGATTCTGGCGACGCCAACGGGGTCCACCGGTTACGGCATGGCCGCCGGTGGTCCCATCCTGCACCCTGGCATCGACGCCATCGTGATCACGCCGATTTGTCCGATGAGCCTCTCCAGTCGCACCGTCGTTGTGCCTCCGCGATCCAGGTTGGTGATCTGGCCGCTCGGGGGGGCTGGCCATCAGGTGAAGCTCTGGAAGGATGGCGCCGGAGGCACGGTGCTGGAGCCCGGTGAATGCTGTGTCGTGCAACAGGCACGCCATCACGCTCTGATGGTGCAGCTCAACCAGAGCCCGTCCTATTACCGAACGTTGTCTCAGAAGCTGCACTGGGCTGGCAGCCTGAATGCGGCTCAACCGTCGCCGAACTGACCGATGGCCCTGGAGATCGAACGGCGTTTTCTGGTGGTTGGCTCGGCCTGGCGCTCCCACGCAGGCGCGCCTCAACCGCTGCGACAGGGCTATCTGGCGGCCAGCGCCGATGGTGTCACCGTGCGCATGCGGATCCGTGCGGCTGAACAAGCCTGGCTCACCCTGAAGGCTGCCGCGGACAGCACGGGCCTGATTCGCCATGAGTTCGAATACGAGATCCCCGTGGAGGATGCGGAAGCGCTTTGGACCTTGGCGCCGCATCGCTTGGACAAAACCCGCTACAGCATCGATTGGCCTGGGGGGGATTGGGTGGTGGATTGCTTCGCCGGAGCGAATGCTCCCCTGGTGCTGGCCGAGGTGGAGTTGGAGTCGGCGGATGGGGCCGTGGCCTTGCCGCCATGGTGTGGCCGCGAGATCACCGGAGAGGCGCGTTGGTCGAATGCCCGGTTAGCGATGGAGCCCGTGCAGACCTGGTCTGAGCAGGACAGGCTGGAAATCTCTTCAGGTTTCCTTTAGGTTTGGGCTGTCGCCCTTTGCGCTCGTGGTTGGTCTTTACGACCCTGAAGGAATCCTCCGATGTGTTGGGTCCACGAGCGAGGCCTGTGTGGATTACGCCGAGCTGTTTGGGATTCCCCTGGCGCTCTGCTCTCTGGAAGCGCTGCCGGAGCCCATCGCTTCGTCGCTGCGGTTCAGGGGTCGTCGTGTTCTGGAAGGGCGCAGCAGTTGAAGCCATCCCGACAGATCTTGCCGTTGTCCATGGCCCAGTTCAGAAGGGCAACCCGGTTCTTTGAGCCCGTTTTCGTGAACACATTGCTCACGTGGTTGTCCACGGTCCGTTTGCTGATGGTGAGACGGTCGGCGATCTCCTGATTGGTCAGTCCTTCGGCCACCAGCTCAATAATTTCGACCTCTCGCCCTGACAGCGCCATGTTGAGGGGGTCAGATGATGCAGCCGATGCCATGCCTCAACCCCACGTTGGTTGAAGTCTAGGTCCTTTGACTGATCCCGATCCTGCATAGTGGGCACCTGAGACGGATCGGGATTTGACGTCTGCGCTGCAGCGCGCTGTCGAGGCTGGGGACCAGGTTCTCACTGCGGAGGTGATGCCTCCAAGGGGATCCGATCCCTCGCACACCCTGGCGATGGCCAGCGCCTTGCGCGGTCGAGTCCACGCCTTGAACGTCACCGATGGCAGCCGGGCCGTGATGCGGATGAGCAGCCTGGCGGTGTGCCGTCTGCTTCTCGATGCTGGACTCGAGCCCGTGTGGCAGCTGGCTTGTCGTGATCGCAACCGCATCGCCTTGCAGGCGGATCTCCTCGGTGCCCATGCCCTCGGAATTCGCAATCTGCTGTGTTTGACGGGGGATCCCGTCAGAGCCGGAGATCAGCCGGAGGCCCGACCGGTCAACGACTTGGAATCCGTTCAGTTGCTGCGTCAGGTCAGCGCCCTCAATCGAGGAGTCGATCCCGTCAAGGGAGACCTGGCTGACGGAGCGACCGCCCTGTTCCATGGTTGTGCGGCTGATCCCCATTCCCGCAGCTGGAGTGGCTTGCAACGGCGGCTCACCCGCAAGCGCGACGCCGGGGCGCAGTTTGTTCAAACCCAGATGGTGATGGACCCCGCCGTGTTGGAGCGCTTCCAGCGTGATCTGGCCGGCCCCCTGGGGTTACCCGTCTTGGCAGGCGTGTTTCTGCTGAAGTCGGCCAAAAATGCCTTGTTCATCAATCGGATGGTGCCCGGGGCTTGCATCCCTGAGCAGCTGATTCAACGGCTCGCCGACGCTCAGGATCCCGCAGAGGAAGGGATTGCGATTGCTGCCGAACAGGTGAAGCGGTACTTGGGCATTGTCCAAGGGGTGCATCTGATGGCGATCAAGGCTGAGGACCGCATTCCTCAGATCCTTGACCGTGCTGGCGTCAGCTTGCGGCCTGGGTGAGGTCGGTGCCCAACAGCTCGGCCATGGCTTTCTGCTGTGGGGAGGGCTCCACGAGATCCTGCCGGCGGGCATCGGTGATCAGCCAGTCCAAGGCGGCTTCCTGCAGGTCGAAGTGATTGCCGTCTTTGCCCACGCAGTAGCAACCGAACACCAGCTTTTCCACCAGCTGAACCCCGGGGCCGATGCGGGAGTAGTCGAAGATGATCGAGTTATCGATCACAGCGCCTTCGCAGATGTGGCAGCTGGGACCGATCATTGTTGGTCCGACGATGGTGGCGCCGTCTTCGATCTTGGTCATGCCGCCCACGTAGACCGGCCCGCTGACATTGATCTTGTCCCAGTTGGCAGCGACATTCAGGCCGGTGTAGATGCCGGGACGGACTTCTTTGCCGGGGATGCCGACCTGGCGGACTTCACCCTTGAGCACGCTGCGGATGGCCTGCCAGTAATCGGGCACCTTGCCGATGTCGACCCATTCGAATTCCATCGGGATCGCGTAGAACGGCGCACCGATGTCGGCCAGCTTCGGGAACAGATCCGAACCGATGTCAAACGAGACACCCGAGGGGATGTGCTCGAAAATTTCCGGTTCGAAGATGTAGATGCCGGTGTTGATCGTGTCGCTGAGGGCCTCATCAACGCTGGGTTTTTCCTGGAACGCGGAGATGCGGTCCTCGGCATCGGTGACGACGACGCCGTAGCTGCTCACCTGGTCCTTCGGGACGCGTTTGGTGATCAAGCTGGCCAGTGCCCCTTTGGCTTTGTGCTGACGGACGGCATCTGACAGATCCAGATCGATCAGTGCATCCCCACAGAGCACCACAAAGGTGTCGTCAAAGAACCCCTGGAAATCCTGGATTTTTTTCAAGCCACCGGCGGATCCCAGCGCTGATCCGATCAGCTCACCGTCTTCAATGCGGCCTTCAAAGCTGTAGGCGATTTCCACACCAAAGCGCTGGCCATCGCGAAAGTAATTCTCGATTTCTTCAGCGAGGTGGGAGACGTTCACCATCACTTCGGTGAAGCCGTGCTCCTTCAGCAATTCCAGCAGGAACTCCATCACTGGCTTCTGCAGGATGGGGATCATCGGCTTCGGGATCACGTGGGTGATCGGCTGAACCCTCGTTCCCTTACCGGCCGCCAGAATCATCGCCTTCATCGGCGTTTCGGGCATCACAGGATGGTGCAGGTTAAACCCGGGTTCAGGCTGCCAGAGCTGGACGAGCCGGCGTTGGAGCTGGCACGTTCAGGCTGTCCAAGGTTCCCTGCACAACGGTGACGGTCTGAATCAGGCGCTTGAGGCGAAGGGGGGCATGCAGCCAGCCGTCCTGTTCCAGTTCAACCTTTCCCTGGGAGGAGAGAAACAACAGGGCCCAGAACACGCCGACGCGATCGGTGTCGAGGTCGGCAGCGGCCACCTCGGCCCATCGGGCCACCAGCTGTTCGAAATCCACCCACTCCATCGCAGCGTCCCAGCCATTGAGAAACACGCCGAGGGCTGCAGTGGTTTCCGGCAATTTTTCCCGATGGGCCAGGCCGGCGACCTGGGCAATGGCGTCCTGATTGCTGAACCGCTTGCGGCGTTGGCGGCGCTTGGCGGCGAGTTCATCGGATTCGAGCTGCTCGGCGATGGTCTCGAGCTGCTCGATCAGTTCCCCCAGGCTGACGGGCCGTCGCAGCGGAGGTGGTGCCACCGGTCGGCGTTGCAGATGGCGTTCGGGCCGCCGTGGCAGATCGATCACCGGAGCAAGCCAGTCCGCTCCGTCGAGTTCTCCGTCAAAGCATTCCTCCAGCTCGGGAGGGGGCGGAAGCATGCTCGCTTCCAACATTTCAGCCTTCAGGCCCACCAGGACCGATGCGGCGAGAAAGGCCTCACTGCTGTCGGCCAGGTCGCGCTCGTAGCTCCCCCCATGGCCCGCTAGCGCGGCGGCAACTTTGCCGGGAATCTCGATGCGTTGACGCAGCTGATCGAGAAAGCCGTCGACCACAGCGATCACATCGACATCCCAGGGGTCAAGATCACCCCGTTCAGCAGCATCCTGGAGCAGGCGGATGGCGAGGCGAGCGCCGGACTCGGCGCCCTGACGGTGTTCCACCCAGCCCCTCCCTGCGTCATTACACGAAAGCTATCGATCAGATCGCAGTCGCGCCAGGGGGATCCGCCTGATTGACCGTCGTCAGCTCTCGGCGTCGTCGTCGCTGCTCTCGTGGCTCACTGTGGTGGCGGGCAACAGTCCGAGCTGGGTTTCCACGGTGGAGCGGTAGCGGTTGAGATCGGTTTCCAGCTCATGGATCCGAATTTGCTGCGCTTCAAATTCGCCGGCCTTTTGGACCTGCTCCACGGTGTTCAGCATCCCGCTCCAACTGGCGAACAGCCAGGCCGCTGTGGCGCCGATCCCAGCAACGACCAGCAGCAGCGCTGCCAGGGGGAGGGTGTACTCCACGCCGGGGAACACATGAACGGTGGTAGGCGTGGTGTTCACCAGGGTGAAAAACACCATCAGCAACCCGAAGCTGAAGATCAGGGTGAAATTGACCTGGCGCATGGTGTCTGAGAGCAACGACACGGTGCCTCAGAACTTACGCAAAGCGCTCGGTTCTGACGACAGCTTCGATACGTGATTTAGGACGCATTCAGCGTTGGGGCCTGGAGCAGGGCCGGCACCGGGGCCTGACCTCGGATCAGCGGTGCTGTCGGCTGGCTGATCTGTTCCATCGCCCCCAGGTTGCGGTTCACCAGGGCTTCGATCGAACGGCTGTAGCTGTCGGTCATCAACCTGGGGTAGAGGCCGATGCCAATGATCGGCACCAACAGGCAACCAATGATGTAGACCTCGCGGGGCTCAGCATCCACCAGGTTGGTGTGATCGACCAGTTCGGCCTTCTCCTTGCCGAAGAAGATTTCTCGCAGCATCGAGAGCAGATAGATCGGGGTGAGGATCACACCAATGGCGGCCAGACCACAGATCACCACGCGGAACGGCAGGGTGTAGGCCTCGTCGGTGGCAAAGCCGGCAAAGACCATGAGCTCACTGACGAAGCCGCTCATGCCTGGAAGGGCCAGTGAGGCCAGGGCACAGACGGTCCAGAGTGCAAACATGATCCGCATCTTCTGGCCAACGCCACCCATCTCGTCGAGTTGCAGGGTGTGCGTGCGGTCGTAGGTGGCTCCCACCAGGAAGAAGAGGCTGGCTCCGATCAAGCCGTGGCTGATCATCTGCAGCATCGCTCCGCTGGTGCCGAGGGCGCTGAAGCTGCCGATCCCGATCAGCACAAAGCCCATGTGGCTGATCGAGCTGTAGGCGATTTTGCGCTTGAGGTTGCGTTGAGCGAAGGAGGTCAGCGCTGCATAGATGATGTTCACCACCCCCAATACGATCAGCAGCGGTGCGAACTGCGCATGCGCGGCTGGAAGCAGCTCACAGTTGAAGCGCAGCAGGGCGTATCCGCCCATCTTCAGCAGGATGCCAGCCAGAAGCATGTGCACCGGGGCTGTGGCTTCCCCGTGGGCGTCTGGCAACCAGGTGTGCAGCGGCACAATCGGCAGCTTGACCCCGAAGGCGATCAGAAGCCCGGCATAGCAGAGCAACTGGAAGCCAGTGCCGAATTCCTTGGCTGCGAGTGTCGTGTACTCGAAGTTGGGGGTGCCACCGCCGAAGAAGCCCATCGCCAACGCGGCGAGCAGGATGAAAAGCGAGCTTCCCGCGGTGTACAGGATGAATTTGGTGGCGGCGTACTGACGTTTCTTGCCGCCCCAGATGGCCAATAACAGATAGACAGGCAGCAGTTCCAGCTCCCAGGCGAGGAAGAACAGGAGCATGTCCTGCACCGCGAACACGGCGATCTGGCCGCCGTCCATCGCCAGGAGCAGGAAATAGAACAGGCGTGGCTTGAAGCTGACCGGCCAAGCGGCCAGGCA
Source organism: Synechococcus sp. (assembly GCA_049619435.1). Taxonomy (GTDB): domain Bacteria; phylum Cyanobacteriota; class Cyanobacteriia; order PCC-6307; family Cyanobiaceae; genus Parasynechococcus. The sequence continues at coordinate 13,436 of JBMZMY010000019.1, read as the reverse complement.
GGCCAGGCTGGTGATGAAGCTGGTGAGCAGGATCAGCGGCATCGAGAGCCCGTCAGCTCCCACCGCCCAGGTCAGGCCCAAATCCGGTAGCCAGCTCACGCGTTCAGAGAGCTGCAGACCGCTGACTGAGGGGTCGTAGCCGTAGAGATAGGCCCCGACGGTGATCAGGAACGTGGTCAGGGTGACGACGAGTGCATACCACCGCACCTGCTTGCCATCTCCTTGGTCGGGGATGAACGGCACCAGAAGGGCGCCGACGATCGGCACCAGAATCGACAGGCTCAACCACGGCACGGTGGCCGGGATGGGGTCGCTCAGTCCTGCGACGGCAAAATCGATCACGAACACGCCAGAACTGCTCTGGGTCGATCGTAGAAATCAGTGGCCTGATGTCACCACCTCGATAGGCGATGACACACACGACTTGAAGTAATTGCTCAGCTGATCGGGCCGCCGATCACACCGAACAGAACCACCAGAGCGATCACTCCGGCAAACACGATGAGGGCATAGAACTGGGCCCGTCCGGTTTCCAGATATTTGAGGCCCTCTCCACTGCCAAGGGTGAGCAGACCGGTGAGGTTCACCACGCCATCGACGACTTTGGCGTCGACCTCCAGGACTTCGCGGGCCAGTTTTCGGCTGCCGCGAACGAACAGCTTCTCGTTCAGCACATCCAGATACCACTTGTTGGCGAGGAAGGCATTTACGGCCGGGAGTTTCGCGGCCACGGCTTCGCCGAGGTTGATCTTGCGCAAGGCATAGGCGAGCACCGCCAGGGTGATTCCAGCTGTTGAGATCGCCACCGAGGCACCAGCCAATGGGAGGAATTCCCCCCAGCTGAAGTGTTCGGCCATTTCCGCGGCCTCTTCGGGGTTGAGCAGACCGGCAAAGCGGCTGTTCCAGGGGGTGCCAAGCAGACCCACCAGCACCGACGGAACGGCCAGAACAGCCAGAGGCGCCGCCATGGGCCAGGCGGACTCGTGCACACTGCCGCCATGGGCATGGTGCTCGGCCGGATCCTTGCCGGCTGCCGTGAGCAGCTGGGCCTGCATCGCGGTGTCATTGCCACGGAACTCACCCTCGAAGGTGAGGAAATAGAGGCGGAACATGTAGAAGGCCGTCATCCCAGCGGTCAGGAATCCGACGGCCCAGAGCAGTGGATAGCTGTTGAAGGCTTGGCCAAGAATTTCATCTTTGCTCCAAAAACCCGCCAGGGGTGGAATGCCACTGATGGCGATGCAGCCAATGAAGAAGGTGATGGCCGTCACCGGCATCTTTTTGCGCAGGCCCCCCATCAGACGCATGTCCTGGGCCAGCACAGGTTCATGGCCCACCACCTCTTCCATGGCGTGAATCACCGATCCCGAGCCGAGGAACAGCATGGCCTTGAAGAAGGCATGGGTGACCAGGTGAAAAATGCCTGCCACCGGCGCGCCGCAGCCCATCGCCAGCATCATGTAACCGAGCTGCGACACGGTGCTGTAAGCCAGGCCCTTTTTGAGGTCCATCTGCGTCAGGGCAATGGACGCGCCCAGGAAGCAGGTGATCGTTCCAACCACGGCAATCACGGTCTGGACGACCGGGAATTGGCTGTAGAGCGGGTCGAGGCGTGCCACCAGGAAGACGCCGGCGGCCACCATCGTGGCCGCGTGGATCAAGGCTGAAATCGGTGTCGGGCCCTCCATGGCGTCCGGCAGCCAGACGTGGAGCGGGAACTGGGCTGATTTCGCCATCGGACCCATGAACACCAGGAGGCACAGCAACAGCGCCGCCCATGGGGCCACACTGCCGTTGGCCAGGCCCTGCTGCAGTCCGTCGGCAATGCCTTGGAAGTCGAAGCTGCCGGTGGCCCAGAACAGGCCGAGGATGCCAAGCAGGAGGCCGAAGTCACCCACACGGTTCACGACAAAGGCTTTCTGGGCGGCGTGGGCTGCGCCATCACGGTCGTACCAGAACCCCACCAACAGGTAGGAGCACATGCCCACGAGTTCCCAGAACACGTAGATCTCGAGCAGATTCGGGCTGATGATCAGCCCCAGCATCGAGCTGCTGAATAGAGCCAGGTAGGTGAAGAACCGCACATAGCCCTTGTCGTGGGCCATGTAGCCATGGGAATAGACCATCACCAGCAAGGCGACGGTGGTCACAAGCGAGAGCATCACGGCCCCGAGCGGATCCACCACGTAGCCCATCGGCAAGGTGAAGCTGCCGGCACTGGCCCAGACGAAAAGATGCTCCACCGGAGGGGCGCCGGCCAATTGCTCGGCCAGGATGCTGTAACTGAGAACCGCTGCAGCACCAACACAGCTGATCAGCAACAAGGCCACGGGCTTGCGCAACCGATTGATCGTGCGGTTGAAGCTGATCAGGCCAAGACCGGTGATCAAGGCGCCGATCAGCGGTAAGACCGGGATCAACCAGGCGAGTTCTGCGGCCGAGGGCATCCGCTTGCAACAGATTGGAACTGAGTTTAGGCAGCTCAGCCGAGCAGGTTTTCGAGTGCTGAGTTGCGCATCAAACCCGCAGCCGCTCCGATGTAGCGGTGCGCCCACCAGAACACTCCGACCGCGATGGCGATACCCAGCTGCGCTGGGCGCAGAAATTCCGACCAGCTCAGTGTTTGGCGACCGTCGAGTACAGCGCGAAAGGGCAGCACTGAGGTGCTCGCTTTCAGCTCATCGAAGGCAGGACCAAAGCGTTCCTTGAGGCGACGGTCCCCATGCCAGACGGCAAAGAGGTGATGGCCGATGAGGCCCGCGCAGGTCACCAGCATGAAGCTGCTGCCGATCCAGAGCGCATGGGTGAGGCACCAAAGGATCTGCCCCACGGCTTGGGGGTGACGGCTGATGCGAATGATTCCGGTGGCGTAGAGGCGTACCTGAGGCTTCAGGACCGCTGGGATCTCCAGGAGGTTGTACGTGGCTGGGTAGAGAAACAGAAAACTGACTGCTGTTCCGAGCCAAATCAGCGGAATGATTCCCGGAACCCCTTGAAGGTTCCAGAGCCGTACCCCGTCGTAGCGATGGGCGAGAAACCAGCCGATCACCACCACGGCCGACGGAATGCTGGCGGCCGCAAAGATCAGTCGCCAGGCCCGTGCGCCGATCACGGCCTCGGCACGGCTGCGAAGGGAGGCACCACCGCTGTGAATCAGTGCAAACAGCACCAGCAGGACGAACATCACCACACTGCTGTGGTGGAGGTCATGGAAGTCTGCGGTCGGCATCGTTGAGGCCTCGGGCGGGCGTGATTCTGGCGGGCCGTTGCAGCGGCTCTAGATTTCCCACACATCACTGAGGGTCCTTTCGGTGGCTGAACTGCCGTTCACCCTCGATCAGCTGCGCATCCTGCGCGCCATCGTCAGCGAGGGCAGCTTCAAGAAAGCGGCGGACAGCCTTTACGTGACACAGCCTGCCGTGAGTCTGCAGATCCAGAACCTGGAGAAACAGCTGGAGGTTTCGCTATTCGACCGCGGAGGTCGTAAGGCTCAGCTCACGGAAGCCGGCCATCTTCTGCTGAGTTACTGCGACCGGATCCTCAGCCAATGCCATGAGGCATGCCGCGCCCTAGACGACTTGCACAATCTCAAGGGTGGCTCGCTGATCGTGGGTGCCAGCCAGACCACGGGCACCTATCTGATGCCCCGGATGATCGGGTTGTTTCGGCAGAAATATCCGGATGTTGCTGTGCAGCTTCAGGTCCACAGCACACGGCGAACCGGCTGGAGCGTCGCCAATGGACAGGTCGATCTGGCGATCATCGGAGGTGAGTTGCCCCCGGAACTCAACGAGCTGCTTCAGGTTGTTCCCTATGCGAACGACGAGCTCGCCCTGGTGCTGCCGACCAAGCATCCGCTCGCCCGTCTGGTTGAACTCACCAAGGAAGACCTCTACAGGCTTGGATTCGTTTGCCTCGACGCCCAATCCACGACGCGGAAGATGGTGGATCAACTGCTGGCGCGATCCGGCTTGGACGTTCAACGACTGCGCATCGAGATGGAGTTGAACTCGCTGGAGGCGATTAAAAATGCGGTTCAGGCTGGCCTTGGCGCCGCCTTTGTTCCGGTGGTCTCGATCGAGCGCGAGCTGGCGGCCGGCACAATTCATCGGCCTCAGGTGGCCGATCTCCAGGTGCGCCGTCAGCTCAAGCTGATCACCCACCCGGCTCGTTACTGCTCACGGGCATCGGCTGCTTTTCGGGAGGACGTGTTGCCTGTGTTCGCCAGTGCCGACAGCCCGATCCGCCGGTCCTCTCCCGCTCAGCAGGAGCCGGACGCAGTGATAGCTCAGAACTGATCAGCTTCGTTGTTGATCAATCCTTCTTCGGCCGCCACACCCTTGGTTAGGAAGCGGTTCTGGCTGATATCGGTCTGGTACACACAGCGCACAACGGGTTTGTCGCGAACCGAACCGATGTAGGCAAAGGTGTTCATCCGTTGTTTGCACTCACGCTCTTGTTCCGCTGTGATCGCCCCTTCCTTGCGCAGCACAGACCAGTTTTCCCGGCGAATCACACAGCCGGGCTGAAGGGTGGGCTGGGTGACGAAGCTGCTTGAGGGGTTGAGTGTGGTGTACATCTCGATGTCCATCACGAAGGCGCTGGCCCCCCACTGCCGGCAGAACTCCGGATCGGGAACGGCCATGTCGAGCTGCTGCGAGCTCGCGATGTTGCCCTGATCGCCCTGGGTTGTACTGGTCACGGCACTGCCGATGCCGATGCCAACCACCAGCACCCCGGCGAGCACAGCGATGGTGAGCGTGCTGACGTTGAACCCACCGCCACCCCCGGGTGGCGCTCCAGGCGGCTGAAAGCCCCCACCCGGCCCGCTACTGCGACGGTCATAGCCACCACGGTCGTAGCCCCCTCGGTCATAGCCACCACGATCCCGTCCGCCACGCTCAGGATCCCGACGTGATGGGCGTCCAGGTTGGTCGAAGCGGTCCGAACGGTCGTAGCGAGAGCGGGTCACAGCAGGTCGGGTGTTCTCGGTAGGCCCATGGAGAAGTTCTGCACCCTGCCCTCTGTGTTGTAACTCAGGTCGCCGGCCTGGAGCAGCTGGCGAATGAACCCCTCCAGATCCGTGCCAATGCGTCGCAGGGTGTAGTCGCTGAGCTCACCGCCACTCGATTGGTCCACCAGCTCTTTGAAGCGGGCCTGCACCTGCGTGACCGCGGCATCGGTCCAGAGAAATTCATTGTCTGGATCGAGGTCCATGGTGAGCTCGTCATCGGAGAGCACGAGATCGTCGTTCTCGACGCGGGCGGTGAACAGGCGCACATGGCGGGTGGTGCACTTGAGCAGGGTCTCAGCCATGACGCACGTTGGACGTTCTCGAACTTTAGGAAGCCGCAGGCGTGGATTACGGCCGATCAGGAACTGTGCCTTTTAAGGTTGGTTTCATTGTTGAGCCAGCCGCATGCGCGTCGCTATTGCCGGAGCCGGTCTTGCGGGTCTGTCCTGCGCCAAATACCTGGCGGATGCCGGCCATACCCCGATCGTGGTGGAAGCCCGTGATGTGCTGGGCGGCAAGGTCGCTGCCTGGAAGGACGAAGACGGCGATTGGTACGAGACCGGGTTGCATATTTTTTTCGGGGCTTACCCGAACATGCTTCAGCTGTTCAAAGAGCTGAACATCGAAGACCGGCTGCAGTGGAAGAGCCACTCGATGATCTTCAACCAGCCTGAAGAACCCGGGACCTACAGCCGTTTTGATTTCCCCGATCTGCCGGCTCCTGTCAACGGTGTGGCGGCCATCCTCGGCAACAACGACATGCTCACCTGGCCGGAGAAAATCTCCTTCGGTCTTGGCCTGGTCCCTGCGATGCTGCGCGGCCAGGGCTATGTCGAAGAGTGCGACAAATATTCCTGGACTGAGTGGCTGCGGATTCACAACATCCCAGAGCGCGTGAACGATGAAGTGTTCATTGCCATGAGCAAGGCACTGAACTTCATCGATCCCGATGAGATTTCCGCCACGGTGGTGCTGACCGCTCTCAACCGCTTCCTGCAGGAAAAGAACGGCTCCCAGATGGCTTTCCTCGATGGCGCGCCCCCGGAACGTCTGTGTCAGCCGGTGGTGGAACACATCGAATCCCTCGGTGGTGAGGTTCACCTCGACAGCCCGCTGCGCGAAATCAAGCTCAATGCCGATGGTTCCGTGGCCGCCTTCCACATCGGAGGAGTGAAGGGCAAAGACAGCTTTGACCTCACGGCCGATGCTTACGTCAGCGCATTGCCGGTGGACCCCTTCAAGCTGCTGCTGCCGGAGCCCTGGAAGCAGATGGAGGTGTTCAGCAAGCTCGATGGTCTGCGCGGTGTGCCGGTGATCAACATTCACCTGTGGTTCGATCGCAAGCTCACCGATATCGATCACTTGCTGTTCAGCCGCTCCCCCTTGCTGAGCGTCTACGCCGACATGAGCATCACCTGCAAGGAATACGAAGACCCCGATCAATCCATGCTGGAGCTGGTCTTCGCGCCGGCCAAGGATTGGATCGGTCGTCCGGATGAGGAGATCATCGAGGCCACCATGGGTGAGCTGCACAAACTCTTCCCGATGCACTTTGGTGGCGACAATCCGGCCACCCTGCGCAAATACAAGGTCGTCAAGACTCCCCTCTCTGTGTACAAAACGACGCCCGGATGCCAGCAGCTGCGTCCGGACCAGACCACCCCGATCAAGAACTTCTTCCTGGCGGGTGACTACACCATGCAGCGCTACCTGGCCTCGATGGAAGGGGCTGTGCTCAGCGGCAAGCTCTGTGCGGGTGCTGTGGACCGCAAGCGCGATCAGCTGGCATCATCAACCACTGTCAGCGAGCCGGTGACGGCCTAAGCCATGCCCCTCGCAGCTCTGGATCTCGACACAGCCTTTGAGGCCTGTCGTCGGGAAACCGCCGAGTGGGCCAAGACGTTCTATCTCGGCACCTTGTTGTTGCCGATGGAAAAGCGGCGAGCGATCTGGGCGATTTACGTCTGGTGCCGCCGCACCGACGAACTGATGGATAGTCCTGAGGCTCAGGCCCGTCCTGTCCATGAGCTGGCCGAGCGGCTGGACCGTTGGGAAGACAAAACCCGGGCTCTGTTCAACGGCCATGTGGCTGATGATCTCGATGCCGTGATGGTGGACACCCTGGAGCGGTTTCCTCAGGACATCCAGCCCTATCTGGACATGATTGAGGGGCAGCGCATGGACCTCACCTGGACGCGCTATCCCCGTTTTGAGGATCTCAAGCTCTATTGCTATCGGGTTGCGGGCACCGTGGGACTGATGACCCAGGGCGTCATGGGCGTCGATGAGGCCTACACCACGGCGCCCTGGAGTGACAGTCCTGACACGTCTGATGCAGCCGTGGCCTTGGGCATCGCCAATCAGTTGACAAACATCTTGCGCGATGTCGGTGAGGACCGGGGACGCGGCCGGATATATCTGCCTCTTGAAGATCTGGAACGCTTTGGCTATTCCGAAGACGATCTGATGGCGGGTCGCCTCAACGACGCCTGGTATGCCCTGATGGCCTTCCAGCTGGAGCGAGCCCGCGATTGGTTCGCTCGGTCGGAGGCTGGGGTGCGCTGGCTCTCTGGCGATGCCCGTTGGCCCGTCTGGACGTCTCTCAGGTTGTACCGCGGGATCCTCGACGCGATTGAGCGCATCGATTACGACGTGTTCAACCGCCGTGCCTACGTGGGCAAAGTCAACAAGTTGTTGGATCTTCCCCGCTCGTTCGTTCTGGCCCAGTCTCGCTAACGCTTGCTTGAGATCGCATCAAAAAACCGCTGGATCACTCCAGCGGTTGATGGTGATGATCTGGGTCTGTGAGCGTCAGACAGCGGTGGTCTGATTGGCCAGCAGGTCCTTCAGTTTGGAGAGTTCACCGGCCCAACGGGGATCGGGAGCACCTTCGCCAGGGGCGTCGCTGTGAACCACTTTGTTCACTGCTTTACGTGCCACTTGAGGCTGGCCGGACCCCATGGCGGCAGGAGCACCACGGCGGTTACCACCGGTGTTCTCACGGCGCTCGGAGCGCTCAACCCGCAGGGTGGAGCCGCCGAAGTCCTTGCCATTGAGCTGCTCGATCACGGCATCAGCCACTTTCGAGTCGTCGACGTTGGCGAAACCAAAACCGCGGCAACTACCGGTTTCACGGTCCAGGACAGCTTTAAAACGGATTCCCTCGCCAACACTCTTGAGCAGGCCATCCAGCTCCTGATTGTCGAATGCTTGAGGCAGGTTTCCGATGTACAGGCGGATGCTCATGAAGGAAAGAAAATGCGATCTGTCGGTGTCGGACCGTCATCGTTGACACAACAAGAGTTAATCACAGCATGCATCGTTTTTACTGACCCAATGGCGTGCCGCCTCTAGAGCGTGGTTTCGATCCGTGATGCGTCCGAAGGCGTAGTCCAGGCGTAGCTGATCAATCAGAGCGCCAAGTGCGGGCCCTGGCACCAACCCCAGGTGTTGTTGCAGCGTGCGGCCATCCAAGGGCGTCCGCGGGTGGAAGAGTCGGTCTGCGGGGTCACGCCAGCGTTCCAGCCAGGTCTGATGCAGGGTGCGGGGAAGAGTCAGGATCAGCGCCGGCAGGTCGGTCTCCATCTCCCTGTGGAGTGTCAAGCGCTCGGACTCAGGCAGCTGATCCACACCGCCCTGGCAGCGTCTCAGCCAATGGCGCAGGCGGTCGGAGCGTTGTCGCAGCCGCCGGCTGCTGCGCAATGCCGCCAGGCCTTCGCGACTGAGCAGGTGGGTGAGCCGCAGCAGGGGCCAGGCCTGCTCGCGCTCCGTTGCACTGAACTCGGCATCGGCTGAGGGGTCTGGCAGATCCGCTGGATCTGGAGCGCTTGCCTGCCAGGGCGTCAGCAGCCTCAGCTGCTGGAGAACGGGAATCACAGCCGCAGCCCAATCGCCGCTCACCAAACGCTGCAGTTCCGAGAGGATGCGTTCTGGGGCAACCTCGGGCAACCTCGCGTGATGCTCGGCGATCCATGTAGCGGTCTGGGGGTCGAGGCTGAGGTTCTGCTCGGCCATCAGTCGCAGGCCTCGCAGCAGGCGCAAGGGGTCATCGATCAGGTTCTGCTCCTGAATGGCGCGCAGATGCCGATGGTCGAGATCTTCAAGGCCATTGGTGGGGTCCACCAGGGCACCGCGAGGCCGCAGCGGGAGGGCGATGGCGTTCAGTCGGTAGTCGCGTCGCTGCAGGTCAGCGCTCAGATCACCCCCCTCCTGTCGGGCTAGGTCCACCGTCCAGTCCCCCAGAACCAGTCGAGCCATGTCGCGTTCCTGATCAAGCACGACGCAGGTGCCCTTCAGTTCCTTGGCCAAGCGGCGGGTGAGCCTCAACGCGTCGTCGGGAACGATGAGATCAAGATCTGGAGCCGCGGAGAGCCGGTCCAGGAGCCCATCCCGTACCGCACCGCCCACCAGGGCGGTTCCCTCAGGGAGGCTCGTCAGGGGTAGGGGCCACTGTTCCGGTTGCAACCGCGACCAGAGCAGCTCAGCCTCGCTATTGCACTTCAGAATGGCGTCTGATGCGGCATCGGGATCCATGTGCATCTGTGTGGATTGCCGCTGGGTCGACCGCTGTCAGGCCTATCACGCGGTCGAACGCCAGCACGGTGTTGCGCATCTCTGCGAGCAACCGGATTTTGAACCACTGTCCCCCAGGATTCATGTCTCGGTGATGGACCTGGTCGACCGGGGTGTGGGCGTTGAATGGGACGTCCGTGCCTGTCAGAGCTTTGATGCCGATCCCGGTCGCTGGCAGCGCCTTCGTCCCGGTCAGCAGCTTCCGACATGACTGATGCACCCCTACTGCTGGCCTTGCACAGCTGTTCGGAGACGTTCGGTGTGGCGGTCAGTGATCACCAGGGTCGTTGTGACGTTGCCACCTTCGCCGATGGACGAGGCCTGTCCAACAGTCTGATCACCAGGGTGGAGTCCGTGTTGCCCCGGGAGCGTTGGCGGGATCTTGCCGGTGTGGCCGTCGCGACGGGCCCCGGTGGATTCACGGGAACGCGGCTGTCGGTCGTGCTGGCGCGCACCCTGGCCCAACAGCTGGGGTGCCCCCTGCTGGGGGTGAGCAGCTACGCGCTAATGGCGGCGCGGTTGCAGCCGTCGTTACCCGCTGCCCAACAAGCACTGCCGTTCTGGATCTGCCGCGAGCTCCCCCGTCGCGGAACTGTTGCGGGCCAGTATCAGGCCGCGGATGACGGCATGGTCGAACTGCAGGCCCCGCATCTGCTCCCTCCGGAGCAGCATGTCGCCCCAGCGCTGGATGCAAGCGATGATGTGGCCCCTGATGTCGAGCGGCTGCTGATGCTGCTCCAGTCCATGCATGCCGCCGGACAGCCGATGCCCTGGCAGGGCGTCCTGCCGCTGTACCCCACCTCCCCGGTTGGGCCGGTCTGATGGCCGGTCTGCGTGCGGGTGTGCTGTTAAGCGGTGGTCTGTTGGCCTGGATGCTTAGCACCGGACCGTTGGCGCCCTATCGGCGCGCTCTGCTGGATCGCAGTGCCCCCGATCTGGTGCTGGTGCTGGGTGGTGATGTCGACCGTGAGCACATGGGCGCACGCCTCGCCAAACAGTTGGATTTACCGCTGGTGGTGAGTGGTGGCAGCAATCCGGAGTACGCCAGCTGGCTGGTCGAAGAGGCGAAGCTGAAACCGGATCAGGTCACGCTCGATTACCGAGCCCGCGACACACTCGGCAATTTCACTTCCCTGATCGATGACCTGGCCAGCCGGAAGGTGCGTCACGTTTTGCTGGTGACCAGCGAAGACCATCTGCCGCGCTCGATGGCCGTCGGACAGGTAGTGGCGGGGAGCCGTGGGATTCATCTCACCGGAGTTCCGGTGGCCTGTGCACCCTCCTGCATGGAGGAAGGCAGGATCAAGCAGATGGGCGATTGGTTGCGCGCTGTCACCTGGGTGGTGACCGGTCGTGACCTCAGGGATGTGGCCTTCCCTGCTCAAGCAGAGCGTTGATCCTGCGCTGGAGTTCAGCGGTGGTGGCATCGAGTTCAGCGCGCCGTCGACCGGTCGGAGCGGGAATGGGTTCTCCGATCCGTAGCTGAATCGGCACCAGCCGTGGCCAGCGCTGCCCGCTGCCCAGGGCGCGATGGCTGTTCACGATGGCCACGGGCAGCAGCGGAGCTCCGCTTCGGGCGGCGAGCAGGGCGGCACCGGGGAGTGGGGCGTTGACCCGTCCATCGGCCTGGCGGGTGCCATCGATGAAGACGCCGGTGGCCCAGCCCTCATTCAGCCGAGCTGTGGCGGTGCGAATGGCCTCCCGATCACTGGCACCGCGCCGAACGGGGTAGGCACCGCAGGCTCGAATCACCCGCCCCAGCAGAGGAACGGCAAACAGTTCGGCCTTGGCCATGAAGGCCACGGGACGCCCCAGGGCATGACCCAGCAGGGGTGGGTCCAGGTGGGAGCCGTGATTAGCGACCACCACGAGGGGACCATGGATCGGCACATGCTCAATCCCCGTTGTCGATCCGCGGAAGAGACCACGGAACAGAGGAAACACCAGCAGGTTGCTGACCAGTCGATAGGTCAGGCTGGGCGTTGGGGTGGTGAGCCCCTCTTGATCGGATGGGCTGCTCACAGGCCGAGGTCACCGGCGCCGGAGATCTGCGCGGTGGTGACGTCGCTCATCGCGCGCTTGGCCAGGCCGCTGAGCACATTGCCTGGTCCGATCTCCACGAGGGTATCGATGTGGTTATCGGTGAGAGCCGACATCGTTTCGCGCCAGCGCACTCCGGTGGTCATCTGGGCCTGGAGACGCTCCTTGAGCACACCGGCCTTGACGGTGGCGATGGGTTCACTGTTGCTCAAGACCGGAATGCGGGCATCGCGGAAGGTGGTGTTGTCGAGAATCTCGGCGAATTGATCCGCGGCTTCGGCCATGAAGGGGGAGTGAAAGGCCCCAGAGACCGCCAGCGGGATTGCCCGCTTGCACTTGAGGCTGCTGCTCACGGCTGCGACCGCGGCCGGCTGGCCGGAGAGCACCACTTGAGCATCGCTGTTGTCGTTGGCAATGCTGACGCCTTCGGTGTTGGCGATCAGCTCCTCCAGTTGCGCACGATCGAACCCGATCACGGCGGTCATCGCTCCGCTGCCGGCCGCTGCCATCAGTTCCGAGCGGGTTTTCATCAGCTGCAGCCCGGTTTCGATGTCGAAGACACCGGCGGCGTAGAGCGCCACCAATTCACCGAGGCTGTGTCCAGCCACGACGCTCGCTTCCCGTCCCTGTTTCAACAGGTTGTCCACCAGCAGCGACTCCACCACGAACAACGCTGGCTGGGTGTTGCGGGTGTCGTTGAGGTTCTGCAGTGGATCGTCGCCTTGCTCTTGCCCCTCACCACGACAGATCGCCAGCAGGTCTCGGCCCAGCAGGTCCGAGGCCAGGGCAAAGCGATCGTTGGCGCCCGAAAGCGTCATCACCTGATCGGCCATTCCCACTTTCTGAGACCCCTGACCGGGAAACACCCAGGCGATCGCCATCGGTTTGCTGCGCAGACAATTTCCGGAGGTTAAGCGGGTCCGCTCCAGCGCAATAGCGCTGCTCCCCAACTCAGCCCGGCACCGAAGCCGCTGCTGGCCAGCCGATGTCCGGCTTGAATCCGTCCATCCCGCACTGCCTCATCCAGCATCAGGGGAATCGTGGCTGCAGAGGTGTTGCCATAGGACGCCAGGTTGCTGAGCACCTTGGCCTGCGGAATCTTGAAGCGATCGGCAACGGCATCGAGGATCCGCTGGTTCGCCTGATGGAGTAGCAGCCAGTCGAGTTGATCGGGTTGCGTGTTGGTCTTCTGGAGCAGGGTCTGCAGGATTGCCGGCACCTCACGCACCGCAAACTTGTAAACCTCCTGACCGTTCATCTGAATGGTCTGAAACCCGCCGATCTGGTGGCTGGCGCCCTCGATCAGCGGTTGGTGGTCCTCCCGTTGCGGCAGCTGAAGAACGCCACCCCGGCTGCCGTCGGAACGCAGCACGAAGCCTTCAAGGTCGTCCTGGCCATCGTCGCTGGCCTCGAGCACCAGGGCACCGGCGGCATCGCCGAACAACACGCAGGAGCGACGGTCATCCCAGTCAACCCAGCGGCTCAGTTGATCGGAGCCAACCACAAGCACGCGGCGCATCGCGCCCGTGCGCAGATATTGAGCGGCCGTCACGACCGAGAACAGGAAGCCACTGCAGGCGGCGGTGAGGTCAAAGGCGGCGGCCTGGGTGGCTCCCAGGGCGGCCTGCAGGCGCGGGGCTGACCCGAACAGATCGTCTGGCGTGGAGGTAGCCAGGAGAATCAGATCAAGGCTGTCGGCGGACCATCCCGCCATCTCCAGAGCCCGACGGGCTGCTTCGGCACTCAGTTCCGCCAGCGATTCGTCCCGGCCGACTACCCGTCTTGCACCGATGCCCGTGCGGGTCTTAAT